>JAGXRL010000137.1 GCA_018335915.1 Candidatus Latescibacterota bacterium | reverse complement strand
ATGACAGACGGCTCAATTTGTCATTCCGGACTTGATCCGGAATCCAGGTAAAACTCTGTGTTCTCTATCGAAGTCGAACTTCGATATTTTCATTTTTCATCCGTGGTCATCCGTGGTTTATCTGGATTTCCGTCCCCGATGCAGTCCGGGGACAAGCTTTCACGGGAATGACAGACGGCTCAATTTGTCATTCCGGACTTGATCCGGAATCCAGTAATGGGTCGCACCCATAAAACTGGGAGCGTCCCTTGTCTTGCCCCCACGCACCTGCCTGCTTCGACTCGATTGATTATGTCGAATCGCCCGCTTTGCTCTCGCGATAGCGAGACGAGCACCTATGATTAGGTGCATGGGTCTGTTTTTCAGATTCATTATGCGACACCAGGGGGCTAGCCCCACCCTCACTGGGGGGCTAGCCCTTAGTTTTATTTGTTAGTTATAGATCTTTTCTATGAGTAATTTTATATATCCGCACGATTGGATAAGGTTGATACCTGATAACACTTTGAATAGGAATGCCTTAGGCGTTGTATTTGATGATTGGTTCGGTCAGGCGTTTGAGCCGTAAGCAAGGTACGAAGACACCATATTGCGTTTCAATGTCAAATGCTTTTATATTCTATCGAAGTCTAACTTCGATAGTGCTCACTCAAATAAAGTATCAGGGTACTGGCATTAGTTAAGGAGAGCGGATTTTTAAAGCGTACGACATGGTTCTTGACAGCGCATAAGGTTCTGTTATATACTTATAGGTATCGGGTATAGAAATTTTTTACGAAAAACAGACAGGAGAAAAAAATGAAACAATGTAAACGGTTGTTTTTTATCGCAATGACGCTTGGTATTGTTGTGTCTCTGCACGCTCAAATCGATACGGTCTGGACAAGAAGATATGACGGCATTGACAGGGATTATGTTTATGCCATGACCGTTGACGGGCAGGGTAATGTTTATGTAACCGGCTCGAGTAAGAGTTCAAGTTCTAGTTATACGGAAAATTATTTAACGATAAAGTATAATGCAAACGGCGTTCAACAATGGGCAGTGCCGTATAATGGACCTGGAGTATCAATTAGCACTGATGAAGCTTATTCTGTTGCCGTAGACCAATCTGGTAATGTCTATGTGACCGGTAAAAGTTATGGTGCAGGCACTGATTACAATTATGCGACAATCAAATATAATGCAAACGGCGTTGAGCAATGGGTGCGAAGATATAACGGACCGGGAAATTCTGCAGATGTGGCTAAAGTAGTTGCCGTGGATAAGGCTGGTAATATCTGTGTAATAGGTTATAGTATTGGTTCGGGCAGTTCTTCTGATTATACGATAATCAAGTACGATTCAAGCGGCGTTGAGCTATGGGTGCAAAGGTATAATGGTCCGGGCAATATTTATGATGTTGCCAATGCAATGGTTCTGGATGAACAAGATAATATTTATGTAACCGGGGGAAGCAGTCGTGGCGGCACTAATTATGATTATGCAACAATTAAATACAATTCTCTTGGTCAGGAGCGGTGGGTTGCTCGTTATAATGGACCTGCTAACGGTTCGGACAACGCTAATGCCGTGACAGTGGACAGACAGGGCAATGTGTATGTGACCGGTGCTAGTGCCAGCAGCAGCGTTTCGCCGTTTAACAACGATATTTTGACAATTAAATATGATTCGATGGGCGCTGAGCAATGGGTGCGAAGATATGACGGACCGGGAAATGATTACGATTATGCCAGCGCTATCGCGATTGACGGGCAGGGTAATGTCGTCGTAACCGGTGCGAGCAGGGCTTCGAGTTCTTCTTTTTCGGATGACTATGTAACAATCAAGTATGATGCAAACGGCGTTGAGCAATGGGTGCAAAGGTATAACGGACCGGGTAATTCTTCTGATTGGAGTAATGCGCTTGTAATAGACAGTTATAACAATATATATGTAACCGGTTATAGTTCGAGCGTTGCTTCTCCAACATCCAACTTTGACTATGCGACAATCAAGTACAGTCCGAACGGCATCGAGCAGTGGGTGCAAAGATATGACGGACCGGCAAGTTTGACAGACCAGGCAACCCGTATTGCATTAGCTGGGCAGGATATTATATATGTAAGCGGCAACAGTACTGGTGTCGGAACGCTTAATGATTATTTTACGATCAAATACAGACAAGATATCCACGATATTAGCATAACCGAGATTGTTCAACCAACCGGTGTTATTGATTCGACCAGCAAGATTGCACCAAAAGTTAAAGTTAAGAATAACGGCAATATGGTGGAATCGTTCTTTGATGTATTTTTTGATGTGAGCAGCGGTTATTCAAATTCAAAAAGCGTTACCAATCTGGGGATTGGCGAAGAGCGGATAGTCGAGTTTGATTCGATGCTGGTCGGCCCGCGCGGAACATACACGACCCGCTGTTCGACATATCTTGCCAATGATGTTAATCCGGCCGATAATGTTCTTCGGGATTCGTTTACGGTTATTGCCTATAATCTGAATGTTTCGGTTATCGGTAACGGCTCGGTTGATAAAAATCCGGACCAGCCAAGTTATGCACCGAATAGTTTGGTCCAATTGACGGCAAATCCTGATACGGGCTGGCATTTTACGGGCTGGACCGGCGATACGACTGGAATCAATAATCCGGTTACAGTCACGACGAATAGCGATAAAAACATTACGGCTAATTTTGAGATTAACGCTTATGATTTGACCGTGAACATTATCGGTGATGGCGAGGTGGGCAGAGAACCGAACCAAACCAATTATAATCACGGCACCTGGGTTAAACTCACTGCCGCGCCAAATCCGGGCTGGCATTTTATGGGCTGGAGTGATAGTTTAACCGGTTCTAATAATCCGGATTCAATCCTGATGAATAGCGATAAAGTAGTTACTGCGACATTTGCAATCGATACCTTTACGATTGTCTCAAGTGTTGCCGGTAACGGCACGATTGACCCGCTTGGCACGGTTTATGTGACCTATGGTAGTAATCAGGCCTATAACATATCGCCTGACATTGGATATCATATTGACAGCGTTGTTGTTGACGGCGTAAACCAGGGCGTGCAGACTGTTTGGGCATTTAACAGCATTAATGCCAATCATACGATTGTTGCTTATTTCTCGATTAATACCTATGCCATCACAGCAAGCGCAATCGGTAACGGCACAATCATTCCGTCAGGAGTGATTGTGGTAAATTATGGCAGTGATACCTTATTTACTTTTGCGCCGGCTATCGGTTATCATCTGGACAGTTTGATGGTTGACGGTATCAATCATGGCGCGGATTCGACATCATATGAATTTACAAGTATTGACGATGACCATACGATTGACGCTTATTTTTCAATCAATGCTTACACGATTACGGCATCGGCAAGTACGGGCGGAACTATTATACCGATTGGTGCCATCAGTGTAAATTATGGTGAAGATACAACATTTTCAATTGTCCCGGATATCGGTCATCATCTGGATAGTTTGCTGGTTGACGGCATTAATCATGGGGCAGATTCGACATCATATGAATTTACAAGCATTGACGACGACCATACGATTGCCGTTTATTTTTTAATCAATACTTACACGATTACAGCATCGGCAAGTACGGGCGGAACTATTATACCGATTGGTGCCATCAGTGTAAATTATGGTGAAGATACAACATTTTCAATTATTCCGGATATCGGTCATCATCTGGACAGTTTGCTGGTTGACGGCATTAATCATGGGGCAGATTCGACTGCATTCACTTTTGAAAATATAACTGATGACCATACGATTACTGCTTATTTTTCAATCAATACTTATAATTTAACCATAAATATAAATCCGTCTGCGAGCGGTACAGTCGAAACTGACCCGCCGGTCGGTCCTTATAATCATGGTATTTATGTCAAACTGACTGCCCATCCGGTCGACGGCTATTATTTTACGGACTGGACCGGCGGCCTGACCAGCACGAACATTTATGATTCGATTCTCATGAACAGCGAACAGACAGTAAATGCAAACTTTACGCTGATACCAGGTTGGC
>JAGXRL010000136.1 GCA_018335915.1 Candidatus Latescibacterota bacterium | reverse complement strand
TGAACCCATCCTGAAGTTCGGAATATTCCTGGGGCGCGCCCGCCCCGCGCATCCCAATCATACAGGCGGTTTCAAAGGTATCCTGCAAAACATCCTGGGGTGTCAGGTCTGGCAATCCCCGATAAACCAGCTCCTGTTCAGCAATGGATTCAAATGTGGTCAAAACCAGGGGCAATTCTTCTGCAACGTCAAACAACAATCCGATATCGAATAGCTGTTTGGCGATTTCAAGTTCTTTGCCCAACCCATATTGAATGCCGGTGGTGCGCGGCGCAAAAGCGGTCAGTTTATCACCCAGCAAACATTCCGCGACCGGGCAAGTTATCGTGACTGGCTCACCTTCCTGGGCCAGCAGCGGCGTTTCAATCGGCAAAAACCGGGTTTTTGGGTATGGATTCTGTTCAAATAGAATGTCCAGCAAAATCTGGCTTTCTTTGTTCTGTATCACCGAGTGGAAGAAGAATTTGTAATGGGCTTTGGGCAATTCGCCAGCGCGCCGGTTTTCTTCGTAACGATGAAAAACACCTTGCTCGACGACTTTTTGAAAATGACTTTCCAGATGTTTGTCATCCGCCAGAAGAACATCAATGTCTATCGAGAACCGGCGAGGCGTTTTGAACAACAGTATCAGCGCAGTGCCGCCTTTGAAAACAAAATCCAGGCCACTATTGTGGAGATTTTCCAACAAGGTTAGGGCCATAATCATTTTTTCAATCAGGATTGGGTCTTTGCCAAAGGCCGTCTCGCGGACTCGCATGATCCATTCCTGACTGTGTGAATGTTTGCTAATCATCTTGATGCTCTCCGGTCTGAGTAAGTGCAGCCATTGTCTTCGTGTCAATGAAGTTCTTTAGTCGTGCCCCTGCATTACGCCGACCCGCATAGCGGAAGAGAGTTTTCTCATTAATCCAATATGCGCTGAAGACGTTCTCGAAAATATGGACAAGCTCTTCGCCCTGAAAAGCGAAAAACTTGTCCGAGTCCACAAAAATATCTACCAGGATTTTCTCCAGGCGTGGAAAGACCACCCCGCGCAGTTTTTTCTTTGGGGATTGGGTCACTAGGCGCGAGATCAAAATGCTTTCAGGCAAAGGCAGGATATAACGTTCCATCATGGCCCGATCGGGTTCCAAGAAAACCTGGCCGGGATATTCCTGCGCGAGATGATTGAAGACAGACTCGCAGGCGTCTTTTTCTACTTCCAGAATAATTTGATTATTGGCCGGTTGGTGGCGCATCCATTCGTGCAGCAGCCCGGTTTCCCAGGACAAGGTTTCCAGATATGGAAAAGCCTGCTTGACGATTTCCTGGATACCCTTGCACGCTGAAGACCAATCAGGCACAAAGTTTTCTCTGGATACTGCTTCCTCGTTCCCAGTTCGCGCGTACATCCCCGCGCCGATGGGGGTCAGCACCTGGCGTTTTTCAAGCGCATACAAAATACGACGAAAGGCCTGCTCGCTCAATTCTGGCTGGAAGCGGCTGTAGAAGCGCCGCAAGGCCGATTTTTGAAAAGGCCTACGGGTAGGGAATTTTTTATTTAATTCGCGGATATGTAATTGCGAAATACTATTTTCCATCTTGGCCTGCTTTCGATTTCGTAAAACGTCATTTTATTCAATTTATTGACGAATTACGAAGATATTTCTAGTATATCACAATTGTTTTTTTCCCCATTGCCCAGCAACTTTTTCGCGGGATCAGGCTCTTTCACGATTTTGCGGGCCGCCTCGGTATCGAGTTCCCCTAAACGGGCCAACTGTATGAGGAATGCAAAGATGCCCGTTCCTGCGTCTTCCGTGTAGCGCTTGCCCTGCTGGCGCGGTGTGAACTCAGCAAAATCTGGTTCCTATTGAAGTCTCAATGGTCATGCCTGTGGTGCAAATCTGGAAAATGATCATGGGCATGGGCCAGGTCTGGATGGGAGTGAATATGAACATGCAATTTGGCTTTGTCAAGACCAAAGTGTTCGTGAAAATGATGGCCATCGGAATGGTTGTGGAGGTGGATATGCTCTGTTTCTTCGTGAACATGGTCATGGCTGTGCCCGGTGACATTCGAGAAAAAGACGCCAACTGTCAGCAAGGCAAAAGACAGGATGGTTATCCATCTAATCGGTTCAGCCAACAACAAAGCAGCGCCAAGGATGCCCCACAATGGCGATGTGCTGAATAAGATTTGTCCGCGTGTGGCCCCGATGATATGTGTGGTTGAGATATACAGCACAATGCTCAAACCGTAGGCAACCATACCCAACAAGATAGCCAGCAGGCTCTGGCCCTGCCATAAATCTGCGGTATTGAAAAACAGGATGCCGATAGTAATGTTGGCAATACCCCCCACCAGCCCTTTGATAAATGTTGTCGCCTTGGACGAGATACCATCCACAATCGCGGTCAGGTGATTATCCACTCCCCACGAGACGCAAGCCAGCATAATCAGGATGCCGGATTGCAGGCCGGACATATTCTCGTTGAGAGAGACAACAACGCCAGAAGCCAGCGTGAAAACAATGCCAACAAGGGCATATTTGGATAGATGTTCTTTGAAAAAAAGCACCCCCAGGATGGCAGTGGCAATCAATTCAAAATTCAACCATATCGAAACCGATGTTGATTGGGCATTTTTTAACCCGGCCAGCAAAAACATTGGCCCCAACATGCCGCCAAACAAGACAATCCCTGCCAATTTCAGGCCATTGCTTTTGATCAGCGCCGGAGCAAAATCGGCTTTGTAATTCTTAATCATGTCTGGTAAAAAGACCAGCGCCGCGCCTAAATACAACAACCCGGCCATCGAATAACTGCTTAACGAGACCATCAACAACTTACTGATAGGCGTGGCTATACCAAATAGCATTCCAGATAAGACCCCTAAAAAAATTGCTTTCTTTTGCATTGCCATCCTTCTTTAATTTTTATAATTAACCCAGATGATTTTCAGATGCGCTACAGCCTGACCGTTTTTCCCTTGACACATTGATTATTTTCCAGTTGCCCCTTAAAGCGAGTCGGGCGGCAACATAGGTTTTCATGGCAGGATTTTACCTTGATGAAGCGCAAAACAGGGCTTATAGAAACCACCACACGGGTTAAATAACCGTGTGGTGGGGTGCAACTGGGCGAGCCAGCCATATTGCTGCCAGTCGGATTTTTCACTTACAGCTTCCGTCCAAAACGGGACGCTACTTGTCCTTGTAATCCGTGGAATTACAAAGCGGCTTATCCATTCGCCTTCCTTTGGCAACAGCCTGGTTTACTTTATCAAACTGATGGCTTGAAATATCTTTTTACTACTGCTGATTTGGCCTTTGTGCCGCCTTCACCAGCCAGACGATGCCAGCCACAGCTAGCCCAACAATCAAGACCGGGTACAGGAAATTACCAAACATCATCAACCCGCCAAACATGCCAAAACCGCTCATCATACCGCCAGAAAATCCCCAACCACCTCGCATCATGCCAGGTCCCATCCCCCAGGCTGTGCCATCTTGACCCCAGCCGCAGCCTGTAATCGAGGAAGCTCCGGCTCCCCAAAAAGGCGTTGCTGCAACAAAGCCCAGCGTAAAAAACAGCACACCAACCAAGATATATCTTAGGGTGTTATTCATGAGTCATACTCCTTTGTCATTGGCTTGAACTTGCTTTCACTCATAATAACCATGGCGCTCTTACTTGGGTAGTGCTGGATCGCCTGTTTTACGGTACGTAGAATGGCTTACTCCAAGTGTTCCGGACTATTGCATAGGCCAAATAGCCTACACCTGGTCAAGTCATTTGGCGGTTTCGTAAATAGATGTATCTATATAAGATTGATTATTATGCGCCCTCCCCATAAACCCAATCCCCTTTCTCGAAAAGAGAAGTCTGGTTTGTCAGGAATTATGTGTATCCTGGCCTTTTTGATAGGCATACTGATTTTTTTATTAATTGGCGAGAGATTTTTTGGCATAAAGCCTAATCCTACCTGGATTGCCTTGCTGATGGGATTATCGGTTTCGGCGATTGTGTTTTGGGCATGGATGCAAAT
>JAGXRL010000135.1 GCA_018335915.1 Candidatus Latescibacterota bacterium | reverse complement strand
GCGGATTAAGCATCATGGCGGGCATGGTGATGGCACTGCTGGGTGGGTGCTGGTATCCGCTGGAGTTGTTCCCCGCGGCGGTGCAGAACATCGTGAAGATGCTTCCCACCACCTGGGCGATGCAGGGCATGTTGGACTTGGTTTTGAGAAACGGCGGGCTTGTGGAAATTCTTCCCGAAGCAGGCGTTCTGCTCGGCTTCGCTGTGGTGTTCTTTGGGGTTGGAGTTATACAGTTTAGGTATGAGTGAGAGGAAAATGAAACTATAGCAAATATATATTATGATTGAAGAATACATCAGACTATATATAAGGTATTAGATATTTGACTACTACTTATTTTTGCAGATCAAAAACCCGCCATATCGAAATGGTCTCATCCCTACTTGCAGCAATTAGCCATTTTCCGTCGTGGGAAAACACTACACTAGTAACAGTACCCTCATGTCCCACAACACTATCAATAAGCGCGCCATTATTCAAATTCCACAATCTAATAGTTTTATCTTGACCACTAGTCGCAACAACTTCTTTTGCTGGATGAAAAGCGACACCTACTGAGTGCCCATTATGTCCCTGAGCTCGCCATTTGATAATTTCATTTTCCACATCCCACATGACGACTTCCCCCGTGCTAGTAGTGACACCTAAAAGGTTGAATCTTTCCGAAAAGGCAATGGACCTTATCATTTGTCCTTCAAGCTTGAAAAGGTTGCGCACTGATCGAGACCTTACATTCAATATGAAAACACCGCCTTTTGAGTCACCTGAAAAGACTTCCGTCCCTGAAGCATCAACAGCAATGCGACGAACTTCACCCGAGTGATATTCAAATTCATCAATAATGTTTAAGTCTGGGAAGGTCAACATCTTAACTTTTGCATCTCTCCCACCAGAAAAAAGAATTTCTTGGTTATTTACTAATGAAATCGTCCTTATAGCACCATCATGAGCAATTACGGAAGATGTTTTAATACCATTATTGTAATCCCAGATACTAATTTGCCCTTTTCCAGTTGATGTAACAAGGTGTTTCTCTGTAAGGATTACAGAGCCGACCCAAGAATCGTGCTCAGCAATAAAAACTTCCTTCCCGGACATCATATCCCACACTATTGACTTTGTATCCCCACCACCAGAAGCAAGAAAATGCTTTTGAACTGATAGTGCATTGACATGATAAGTATGCCCCAATAAACTTCGTAAAAACTTTAACTTTTCAGATGATTTCTCAACACCACTTGCTCCATAATAATACTTGTCTCCAACTTCAATGTGCCGAGCAGTAACATCAGAAAAAATATTAGTTATATCCTTCGCTTTTTTTGTTTTTTTTTACCCGAAACAACACTTTCGATTTGTATATCTCCTTTTACTTTTGCGTGTCGAATTGCTATACCACCCCCCTCAGACACAATATCTTTAATTTTTATATTTAAAGCCTGCACATCCTCAAGACTAACACCTTCAGGAAACGATGGAGAGGTTTTTGAGATAGTTAATATATCTAGTAGAGAAGCTACTGCAATAAGTATTTCTTTGTCTTTGTCTGCCCCAGAACTAATGACATCCTCCCTTAATACTTCTTGTCGTGAAATAGAATCGGGGGATTTTTCTAATAACTCTAAATTGATTTGCCCCTGGTATTTAGTCTTGATTAGGTGTGTCAAGGCAATATATGCATCTTTAACCGATTGCTCAGCGATCCCTTTGATGCCTGCTGTCGCCCCCAATACTAACGCAGTGACGATTATAGATGGTATTTCCATTAACTTAAACATTCCTCTCTAAACATTTATTTTCAATGACGATTTCGGCTATGAAGAATATAAAAGCTCCATAAAGTTAAACCTCGGATATTGCCTCGATCAATTTCTTGTTCATCCTTTCAAAATAATCATCAGCAAAATAGCGCGCCTCCTTCCCCAATGGGCTAGAAGAAACTAACCCTTTAGACATCTTAGCCACATTGTTTACTAGATCAATCTCTTTTTTTATAGTCCGCGCTTGTCCGCCCAAAACATTTTTTGCAATATTCCAAAGCGCCCCCCCTACCACGCTGGCTTTTTCAAATCGCCGAACATGGATTACTATATTTTTGCCAGCCGCTTCTATACAATAAGCAAATACCGCTTGATTCAACATCTCAACATAAAGTTGATAAACTACGTAGTCTTTACCATCTAAATTCATATGATATGTTTGATTGGATGGAACAAGCGGCGAGCCTTTAACTTTTTCTTCAAACAATGTCCGCAACCGCATTACTTTTGACGCCGCAGACTCAATAACAATTGGGGCAAAATCATGAGCAACTTCAACATAGTCCTGTAGTTTCATTTTAGCCTCCTAGTATTTTTTAATGTACTTACATTAACCGATAACGCAAAATTGCCCGCCATTTGGTGTTTCAATGGGTCACCCACATTCTTGTCATTATTATTCAAATATAAGAACAGCCGGAATTATATTTCAAATTTACTCATTAATCAATAGGATTTATTAATTAAAATTAGAAGTTAAGCAATTGACGGATTTCAACACCCATCTAGCGTTTTTCATATGATAGAAAACATCATTCGGAGGCTTCTAAGTGTTCAACGCGTAAGTCATAATATTATAACTTCTGTCTACCCCACCTTCTCCAAATAACCACTATACGCCCCTTGATATTCCTTCAATCCATTATTCTCAATAACCAGCAAACGCTCCACCGTGCAATCCAGAAAATAGCGGTCGTGGGAGATGATGAGCACCGTGCCGAGGAAATCTTCGAGCGCGTTCTCGAGCACTTCGGCGGAGGCGATGTCGAGGTTGTTGGTGGGTTCGTCCAACAGGAGAAAGTTCGCGCCAGAGAGCACGACGAGTGCAAGTTGCAGCCTGCTCCGCTCACCGCCTGAGAGTTCGCCAATTTTCTGCGAGACTTGCTTGTACGTGAAGAGATAGCGCAGCAAAAACGCCGTCGCTCTGGGTTCGCTCATCTCACCCGCATAGCGGACTGCGTCGAGCAAGGTTTGGTTGAAATCGAGCGTCTCATGTTCCTGTGCGTAATGTCCAATAGAGACGCTGGGACCGATCTTGATTTCGCCCGCATCTGGCGTTTCCTGACCGAGAATCATCCGCAACAACACAGACTTCCCTGCGCCGTTCGCACCGATCAACCCGACGCGCTCGCCGTGCCAGATGGTCTCATTGAGATTCGAGAACACGACCTTTTCACCAAATGATTTTGAAACACCAGCCAATTCCAAAACCTTGTTCGAACCGCGCCAGCCGTTGAGTTGAAGTTCCATACGTTTACGTTCGGTGA
>JAGXRL010000134.1 GCA_018335915.1 Candidatus Latescibacterota bacterium | reverse complement strand
CATTACTTCTGAATTTGGCAAGGCGAATCTTTTACCCTTAGCGCCAGAAGACAACAAAACTGCTGCCATGCTCGCAGCCATGCCCAAACAAATAGTTGCCACATCTGGTTTAATGTATTGCATCGTGTCATAAATGGCCAAACCAGCCGTGACTGACCCCCCTGGACTATTAACATAAAGTTTTATATCTTTATTTTTGTCCTCTGATTCCAGGAAGAGCATTTGGGCAATGACAGTATTCGCAATATTATCATTAATAGCGTCTCCAAGAAAGATAATTCTATCTTTTAAAAGCCGTGAATAAATATCATACGCCCTTTCCCCATAATTAGATTTTTCGATTACAGTTGGGATAAGGTGCATACTCTATATAAAATTAATATAAAATTAATATAAATTATAAAAATATAAACTGTTCTTGTATTCTACAAATAAAAACTTTAAAAGTCAAGGCCCAAAAAATTATGCTTTAATCGGCATTAAAAGATAAAGAAATTCTTTCTCTTCGCTTGTCTGCAAAACAGCGGGCGACGAATCATCAATAATTTTAAGACTGACTTCGTTGCCAACCAAATTTGTTAGCCCTTCCAAGATATATCGAAAATTAAAGGACAAGGAGTTTTTTTTGCCAAAAACATCAGCCTTAATTTCAAGACGAGCTTCTCCTGTTTGCGAATTTAAAGAAGAAACAACTATCTTGCTTTTTTCCGGCAAAAATTCAATAAAAATATCGTTAATGCCTGTTTTAGAAAAAGGAGAAGCCCCTCTAATAGTTTTGATTAACTCTTCTTTGTCAACCACTGCTCTTGTTTTAAAATCACTTGGGATAATTTCTTGATAATTAGGAAATTCCGCTTGGACCAGCCGAGAAATTATGTTGGTTGGTTCTTGAGTAAAAAGAATTTGAGCTTCTGAAAAAAAGATCTCTATTTCAGTGCTTTCAATAATTCTTAAAAGTTCTTGGCAATTTTTAACTGGAACAATGATTCTTTTTTCACCGATAATTTTAGCTGCTTCACTTTTAATTTTAATACTTTTTTCAGCCAAGCGATAACTGTCAGTACCAACCAAGAATAATTTGTTTTCTTTTTGATAAAACAAAATTCCACTTATCTCTGGCCTTATCTCAGAACCAGAACAAGCAATTACCACTTGTTGAAGGGCTTTTTTAAACTCTTCTCCAGAAACATTAAAGCCGCCTATTTTTTCAAGTCGAGGAATAATAGGAAAATCATCTGCGGGCAAACCTTTTATTTTTGTTTGACCATTTTTGTGTTCTAAAAAAAGATCTCCACCCTTGACCTCTAACGAAACCATTTCACTGTTAAGAAAGTTTAAATGATTACTAAACAAAGATGCTGGAGCAGTAAATGATCCGGGGACATCTATTTTGCCACGAACCTGAGTTTCAATCGCCACTTCTAAATTTGTTGCGACAAAACGAAGAAAACCTTTTTCTGCTTGTAATAAAACGTTGCCCAAAATTGGCAATGAACTTTTTTCGCTACTAGCCAAATGAACAATTTTATTAATTCCCGTGATTAAATTTTTTCTAAGAAACGAACCTTTCATATATTTAAGTATATTTATTAAAATAGTATTAATAATAACCTTGTTAATTTTGTTTATAAGTTGGAAACTGTTTATATTCTAACATTTTTTACAAGTTCTCGTGGTGGAAAAACTTGTGGAAAAAACCTTTATATTTTGAAAGATCTACTTGTTTTTTATTTATCAACAGAATGTTCACGCGATGTTAAGAAAAAAACAACCCAAGAAACAATTTGATAGCTGACAATAAAGCCAATAATAATTATTTGGGAAAAGAAAATTAATAGAGCGGTAGCAATGAAAGACAGCCAAAAACCAACATTTTCTAAAACAGCCGTAAGTAAAAAATTAACCAATCGAAGAGGGTAAGTAACCATGCCGCTCCCCCAAAGAGAGAAAACAACCAGGGTGTAAATAAAAACAATAATAAAAAGAAAAAAAGAAATTTTAACAGTTGTTAGCCAATGTTTTTTAAGAAAGAAAAAAGCATTTTTTGCGGAGAGAGCAATTGACAGTTTTTCAATCAAGAGATAAAAAATTGTATAGCGAGTGAAAAACAGAGCTAACAAAGTTAATGAGGTTGATAAAAAAATAAGCAAAAATGAAAAAGAAGAAGTTGCTTTGTTCGAGAGAATAATTGCTGGCAACCAAACAATCATTAGAAAGAGAACTTCTAAAAACCTAACAAATAAAACTGACCAAATTTTTTGAGTTCCTTTTTCTGTTTTTAGATTGCCGGTTTTAAATTTTTTAACACTCATGATAATTTTAATTTCAGCTAAAGTAGCGACAAGCAAGAGCAAGGCCGAGGAAAGAAAAACTAAAAAAATTAAAGATATGGATAGTGGGGATTCTATTAAGGAAGGGAATCTTTCCAGGTTATTAAAATTTAAAAAAAGAGAAGGAGCAACAAAAACAAAAGCCAAGTCGTTGGTTGAAAATAATATTAGGGTTGGTAAAAACCCCCAGAACCACAAGCTTGGACGACGCCAAGTAATTTTAAAAGATTCTTTTAAAATTTCTTTAATCATTTTAAGCAAATAATTTTAAAAATTCATTTTTTTCTAAAGTTTCTTTCACAAGAAGCGTTTTAGCTATTTTTTCTAAATAATCTTTTTTATCTTTAATGACCTCGGTGGCTTTTTGGTAGGCGAAGTTAATGAATTTAGAAACCTCCTCGTCAATTAACTGAGCGATTTTTTCAGAATAATCTTTCTCTTGGGTTATTTCCTTGCCTAGAAAAACTAGTTCATTGTTTTTACCAAAAGTTCTTGGTCCAAGAAGATCGCTCATACCAAACTGAGTGGCAAGTTTTTTGGCTAGATTTGTTGCTTCTTTAAGGTCGTTACTAGCTCCGGTGGTTACCTCATTAAAAATTTCTTTTTCAGCGGCATAGCCACTTAATAGTGCAGCTAAATTGTCTAAAAACTCTGATTTAAATTTTAAATATTTTTCTTTTTCTGGCATCTTAATCGTATAGCCAGCGGCTTGGCCCCGAGCAATAATTGAGACTTTGTGGACTGGATCGCAATTAGGCAAAAAATGAGCAACTAAAGCATGGCCAGCTTCATGATAAGCAACAATTTTTTTTTCTTTTTCAGAGAGAATATGTGACTTTCTTTCCGGGCCGAGCAAAACTCGATCAATCGCCTCTAAAACCTCGCTTTCATAAATCTTATCTTTGTTGCGACGAGCTGCCAGAATGGCTGCCTCATTCATTAGATTAGCCAAATCAGCGCCAGAAAAACCAGGGGTTCTTTCAGCTACTTTTTTTAATGAGATATTTTTTGCTAATGGCTTGCCTCTTGAG
>JAGXRL010000133.1 GCA_018335915.1 Candidatus Latescibacterota bacterium | reverse complement strand
TTCTCATACAAATCCTTAAACTCACGGGTCACCAGAACCGCGTTATTATCACGGAATTTAAGATTTAAGCCGCCCGGTCCGGTTCGAAAGATTCGGACCTGCATGTTTTTACAGACGATTAACTGATTCAAAGCAGGATTAAACTGGAACGGGTTGAGATGTACGGTCAAACCGCGAAAATCACGGAGAATAAACGGCTCCGAAATATTAATGTTATGGTCAGGAAAATACCGGTCCTCTTCATAAAAAACATCAAACTCATACGGAACCTGTGCCGGATCAATGTCACGGGTCAGATTACCCTTGGATGGCAGCACCGTATTCACAGCCAGGGTTTCATAAACTGCCGACAGAATCTGATATGAATACTCGCCGTCATCACTGATAATAATGCTCTGATACAACCGGGGCAGTTCGGGTAGACCTTTTTCGAGATAAGTAACCGCACCAGGAATTTTAATCTGGTCATAGACATTGCCATCAACAATAATATTATCAATCGTGTATGCAGGCAGGGTAAATTCAAGGGTTGTGCTGGTCTGGTTATCAGACAAGATTTGGGCAGATGGTATGAAACTGTTCAATACCATAGCACATAAGATAAATAGGTTCATTTGGACTCCTTGCCAGATTCACAACGCTCTGGCCAACAAAAAAAATCATTAACTCGAGTAATCATCAGTGATTCTCGCTCGTAAACGATAATCTTTATTTTATTTGTTAGTTTTTTCAATCTATTTATTACTAATATATAATTAATAATTGTAACTTTATAATATAAGAATGTCAATATTCTCAATCTTAGGGTCGTATAATTATGTCTTTACAATTGACTTTTCGCATATTTCCAATTACAATGAGAAATCACTACTGACTTTCTCAAATTGGTTGAGTCAGGTGTTAGTGATGAAAAAATATGGAATTACAGTTGAACACGATTTTACCGTTGGTTACAAAACCGATTCGATATACAGGCGGTGAATATAATGTTTACATTAAAGAAACCGAAAAAAAACCGATTTATTTCGGACTGCTTATGCCTGAGGTATACGAAATCGGAATGTCTAACTATGGTTTAAAGATATTGTATTCTGTTCTCAACCGCCAGAAAAATGTTGTCACGGAAAGGGCATATGCGCCCTGGCTTGATTTTGGAAACAAGCTAAAGGCGAATAAGATTCCTTTATATTCATTAGAATCAAAAAAACCGTTACAGAAATTTGATATTTTAGGTTTTTCTTTGCAAAGTGAGCTCGCTTATACGAATGTTCTCTATATGCTCGATTTAGCAAATATACCCCTCTTTAGTAAAGACCGAACATCACAAGACCCGCTGATTATTGCCGGCGGACCGTGCACTGTCAATCCTTTACCGATCCATGATTTTATTGACTTGTTTGTGGTTGGTGACGGTGAAGAAATAGTAATCGAAATTGTACAGGTCTATAATAACTGGAATCGAAAAGTCCGCAATGATTTATTAACCGAATTATCAAGATTGACAGGCGTCTATGTTCCGTTAATTCACCGTCCAGAATATAATGAAATTAAAAAGAGAAACATTGAAGTTTTAAGAGAAGACGATTTTCCTTATCCACCATTAGTACCGATTTGTGAAGTCGTGCATGACCGCTTGACCATTGAGATTAGCCGCGGCTGCAGCCGGGGCTGCCGTTTTTGTCAGGCTGGATTTATTAACCGTCCGGTGCGGATGCGTTCAGTCGCAGAAATTTCAAGATTAGCCGAACAAGGGATTCGGGCAACGGGATGGGAGGAGATGTCATTATTATCATTATCCGCATCCGATTATCCCAATCTGCAGGAGTTAATTGCCGTGCTTTCCCGGCAGATGGCAAAACGCAGGGTTGCGATTTCATTGCCTTCGATGCGGGGAGAAGATTTTCAACCAGATTTAGCCCAGAGTCTTGCCGAGATTAAAAAGACCGGCCTAACATTTGCACCAGAAACCGCAAGTCCGAAGCTTCGGTCTTTAGTTAACAAAGATATCAGTGAAGAAAAAATTTTTGCTTCGATTGCCAATGCGGCACAAATGGGGTGGCGCAATATTAAATTGTATTTTATGATTGGTTTACCAAACGAGGAATACGCAGATCTGGACGCAATCGTTTATTTCTTGAAACACGCGGCAAGCGTTTCTCCGAGAATTAGTTTTAAGTTCAGTCTATCGCCATTTATTCCCAAGCCGCATACCCCTTTACAATGGTGTAAGTTTGAAGATAAACAGATGCTCAAAGAGAAAATCGAATATTTAAAAGCAAAGATGCGTCGAAGGAATACAAGTGCAAAATGGGAGAATCCTGATGTCTCTTATGTGCAGGCAATTCTTGCCCGGGGTGATCAAAAACTGAATCCAGTGCTTGCTCAAGTCTATCATAATAATGGAATTTTTCAGGATTGGAGCGAAAAGTTTGACCTCTCGCTCTGGCAAAACGCATTTGAAAAGCATGGACTTGATGTGAATGAATATCTGCAAGAAAAAGAGATGAGCGAGCGCCTAACATGGGATTTTATTAATACTGGTCTTGATAAAAAGTTTTTGAAAAGAGAATATGAAAAAGCGTTTAATTTTGAAAAAAGCCTGAATTGTTTTGAAAAATGCTCAGAATGCGGGATCAGGAACTGTGAGATTAAAAACGATAACGAATCCCGAGCAATTATTCAGGATGATGTTATGGTGAATTCAGCAGGAAGACTAGAAACTGACCGAACAAGTACTACTTTTGATTATCGTCTTACGGACAATGATTTGAAACCAGTATTTGGATTTGGCGCACAAGGATTGTTTTTAAACAAGAAGTTTCGGATTAAATATCTTGTTGGTGAAACCTACCGATATGCCGGGCATCTTGACCTGGTTAGGGCAATTTACCGAACCCTGCGCCGGTCTGAATTACCGATTGCTTATTCGAAAGGTTATTCACCACATCCCGTTGTATCGTTTGGTCCGCCCTTACCAGTCGGTGTGATTTCAAGCGGTGAATACTTAGATATTGAAATGGTACAGACATACAACGGTAATGTGGTTCGTGACTTAGGGTTTTTTATGCCCCATGATATGAGAATCGAGGCGGCGCGACAAATCAGTCGGAAAACACCGACGCTCGGTAAGTCGTGTAATTTAGCCCAATATCAAATTGTCAATATTCCCTGGCAATTAGATAAAGATGTTTTATTACAAAAAAAGGAAGTTATAAAAAGCATACATAATATCGAAATTACCTCAACTAATACTGTAAACTTAACCATCACCATTGCCCCGAAAGTAAAATTATATGGTGTGTTACAGGAACTATTCTCAAAACAAGATGATGAAGTGAGATGTTTAAATGTCGAGCGTAAAGATTTTTATGTATTACAAAACGGAAAGATATTTTCTCCAATGGAGGAGGAATGAGAGTTAAAAGAGAAATTATTATTGCAACCAACCACTATGAAGGTGAACTAAGGGTTGCGATACTGGAAAATTCGCAATTAGTCGAATTTTACCTGGAACATGAAATACGAAAAACTTTGGTCGGCAGAATTTATAAAGGACGGGTGGAAAATGTGATTCCTGGTCTGCGCGGCGCTTTTGTGAATATGGGATTGAAAAAGAACGGATTTTTGCCGCTTGCCGATATCCCGGAACTAGAAGTTTTTGATGAATCAAAAGTTGAGATCGACCACGATTCCAAACATAAAAAAGAGATTAAACCGCTGTTAATCAACCCGGGTCAGGAAATTTTGTGTCAGGTTACTAAAGAACCGATTGGTGAAAAAGGAGCGCGGGTAACTTCATATTTATCAATCCCGGGACGATATATGGTCTATTTTCCATCGGCTTCACGGATTGGCGTTTCCCGTCGGATCCACGAACGAAAAGCAAGAGCAAAACTGCGGGATATTGCAAAGCGGATTAAAAAACCGGATGTCGGTTTGATTATCCGGACCTCAGCCGCACAAGTTACTGAGCAGGAAATCCGCGCTGAGTATAACCTGTTAGAAAAGAAGTTCGCCGAACTGGAAACCAAAGCAAGGCGGGAAAAAGCGCCGGTATTGGTCTATGACGAAACTGATATCCTGATTAAGATTATACGGGATATGTTTACACACGAGGTCGACCAGCTCTTGATTGACGATGATGACAAATATCATCGCTTGATTGATTACCTGACTAAAATCGCGCCAACATTGCTGGAACGGGTCAGATTTTACCGTGGTACAACGCCAATTTTCGAGCAGTATAAAGTAGAACAGGAATTGGATAAACTATTAGAGCATAAATTATGGTTAAAAAGCGGTGGCTTTATTACGATTGACCAAACTGAAGCTCTGGTTGCAATTGATATCAATTCAGGCAAATTCTCATCAGAACAAGATCCGGAAACTTTAATTTTCCAGACCAATCTAACTGCTGCCGCAGAGATTGCCCGACAGATTCGATTACGGGATTTGTCCGGTTTGATTATCATCGATTTTATCGATATGATTGACCAAAAGAAAATGGATATTGTGGTGCGGGAACTGAGAATGTGTCTGGAAAATGACCGTGCCAAAGCAGATTTTGCTAAAGTGAGCCGATTTGGTATTTTGGAAATGACCCGGGAACGAACCCGGCCTGATTTATTGCACACTTTAACTGAACAATGTCCGATTTGTCACGGTTTAGGACGGGTATTATCAAGAAATGAAATTTCAATGAAAATCGAGCATGCGATATCAGAGAAAGCATCTCAGTTGAAAGGTCGTAAAGTAAAATTGATTGTCTCACCGATAATGTATGATTTTATTACCACGAGCCGGGTCGAACAGTTTGTTCAGTTAACGAAAAAATATCAGATAGCGCTGGATTTAAAATTTGATAATCAAATCTCGTTATACGACCATAAGATTTTTATTGCGATGTAGATTTTAATTTATTTGGGAAGTTTTTAAATTTAATACTAATCGTAATTCGATTTGCCAGGTCGCGCTAGTGCTTTTATTTTTATCGTATTCATTCGATATATCATCAAATATATACTATATCAAGAATCGGTGCGGGGTTGACAAACCGATAAATTCCAATTAATCTGAATTAGTGAAAGTCTTATATATTGCAACTGCATTTCCCCGTTTTGAGGGCGATATTATTACACCCTGGCTGGTTGAAGTGGTCAAACGACTGAAAGTGAAAGGCATTGATGTTGAGCTTTATACATCATCCTACAAAGGACTTGCAAGTCAGGAACTTTTTGGTATAAAAATCCACCGGTTCCGGTATTTTTTCAAAAAATGGGAAGCTTTGACTCATGACGAGACTGCAGTAGACAGGGTGAAAAAAGGTGTGCTCAATAAATTATTAGTTCCGTTTTATATGTTAATGGGCACTCTACAGATTATGAGATTAGCGCGTA
>JAGXRL010000132.1 GCA_018335915.1 Candidatus Latescibacterota bacterium | reverse complement strand
ACAAGACTAATATCAAACCAGACATCAGCTTCAGCGGGAAAAAATATCGAGCCGATAAAATCACCAATGGTCGGCACTTTTTACGGACGACCCAGACCTGATGCACCATCATTTGTTAATGTTAATGATATTGTTGAGACTGGTGCCACTTTATGTATTATTGAAGCGATGAAACTGATGAACGAAATCGAAGCCGAAAAGAAATATCGAATTCTGGAAATCCTGGCAAAAGACGGGGATACGGTTGAATTTGGTCAGGTATTGTTTAAAGTCGAACCAGTCTAAACTGCTAGACAATATATTAACACATAACCTGAATTTATGAAGCCAGTTAAGATTATTGATACGACTTTTCGGGATGCGCACCAGTCGTTAATGGCGACCCGGATGCGGGTTTCGGATATGCTGCCGATTTGCGAGCAGATGGATAGGATTGGTTTTTTTGCGATGGAAGTCTGGGGCGGCGCGACTTTTGATGTTTGTATCCGTTATCTGGCAGAAGACCCCTGGCAGCGATTAAATCTTTTAAGAGAACACCTGCCTAATACAAAATTATTGATGTTGGTACGGGGACAGAATATTGTCGGTTATCGCCATTATGCGGATGATGTGGTCAAAGAGTTTATTAAACTTGCCCGAAAACACGGTATTGATATTTTCCGCGTATTTGACGCCTTGAATGATATCCGCAATATGGAAAAAGCGATTAAGATTGCCAAAGATATCGGAGCCGAAGTGCAAGGCGCAATCTCTTATACAACCAGTCCAGTGCATACGATTGAAAAGTTTGTCGAGTTTGCGATTGAACTAGAAGAGATGGGATGTGATTATATCTGTATCAAAGATATGGCAGGTTTGATATCACCGCAGGCATCATATGCATTGGTCAAAGCATTAAAACAGGCAGTTAAAATACCGATTGACCTGCACACTCATTGCACGAGCGGTATGGGACCGATCAGTTATTATTCAGCGGTGCAAGCCGATGTCGATATTATTGATACGGCAATATCAATCTTTGCCGGTGGCAGTTCTCAACCGGCATTAGAAAATTTAGTCGTCAGTTTAAAAGACACTCCGTATGATACTAAACTTAATTTGCAAAAGATAATCGACGTCGGTTATCATTTTTTGCAAATGAAACAGAAATATGCTAAATATATCAGTCCGATTGCAGAAATGACTGATGCTTCGGTTGCGGTACATCAGATTCCAGGTGGAATGTTATCCAATTTACACGCCCAGTTAAAAGAACAGAATGCGCTGGATAAGTATCAGCAAGTATTGGAGGAGACGCCCAGAGTACGAGAAGATTTAGGTTATCCGCCACTGGTGACCCCAACCAGCCAAATCGTTGGTATCCAGGCTGTGATGAATGTATTAGCCGGCAAGAGATATACTCAGATTAGTAAAGAAGTAAAAGATTATTGCCTGGGCTTATATGGCAAACCACCAGCGCCGATTAAACCGGATATTTTAAAGATGATTATTGGTGATGAGAAACCGATGACAAGAAGACCAGCTGATTTGTTAAAACCAGAATTAGCGGCAAGGAAAATCGAGGCAGAAAAATTAGGCATTTTACGCAAAGGCACTGAACAAGAAGATCTGGTTACCTATACACTTTTCCCGCAGATTGCCGTAAAGTTCTTAAAAGGCGAGTGCAAAGCAGAAAAAATCGAGCCGCTTATAACTACGGAAGAATTACATGACAATCTGGAAGAGCAGAAAATTGCCGCAATCGCGGTTGCTTTAAATGAACATTTAACTGATAACGGAAAATTCATTCAAATAAGTAAGACAACCGATAAGCAAGTTTCGGGATGGAAAATCAAAGCAAGACAAGAAAACATACAGTGAAAATTTTGAATTCAGAATTTTTAATTTCGAATGAATTTTGATTGAGTGAATAAATGAAAACGATAAAACAATATGATTTAGAAGAAAGGACTGCCTAAGAAATTATAAATTGTTATATAGTTTGATATGAATATAAAGATTGGTGAAAAAGTATTCGATGTTTTGATTAAAGAAGAACATGGCCATTTTGCTGCTTTAATTGATAATGAACTGGTTGAAATCGAACCTGAATTTGATAAGAACGGGCAGATTGCCTCAATTAGTTTAAATGGTAAAAAATATGCAGTGCAGTTAATAAAAAGTAAAGATAATTACGAGGTCAGTATTTTTGCTAAACCATTATTCGCAAAGATCGAACAAGTTGTGACTGATGGTGAGCATAAATCGATTGACCAGAATAGTGTTATAATAAACTCGCCAATGTCTGGTTTAGTAATAAGTCTGCCAATAAAAATCGGACAAGAAGTACAAAAAGACAGTCAGCTGTTAACTCTGGAAGCAATGAAAATGCAGAATGAGATCAAAAGTCCGATTCATGCTAAAGTAACCGATATATTTGTCAAAGTCGGTCAGACCGTAGAAAAAGACAGTAAATTACTCGTTTTAGAACCATTATAAAATAGCTTCATAAGAGAAATAAGTTTTCCATAGTCAATTATTCACTCGGATTGCATTTAAATATACTTGAAAAATCGATTTAAAGGAATTATAATCTATGCTTACAATGAAAAAGCCGAACCGAAATAAACTCAGACCTGATTTTACCGAATATATCTTAATTAAGGGTGCACGGGTACACAATCTTAAAAATATAAATGTTAAGATTCCGCGTAATGAATTGGTAGTTATAACCGGCTTATCTGGTTCGGGTAAATCGTCGCTTGCTTTTGATACAATATATGCCGAAGGACAGCGGCGTTATATAGAATCTTTATCTGCTTATGCACGGCAGTTTTTGGGCATGCTTGATAAACCAGATGTTGATTATATTACTGGTTTGTCACCGGCAATTGCGATTGAACAGCGCTCAGCTTCGAAAAATCCCCGTTCCACAGTTGGTACTGTCACAGAAATCTATGATTACCTGCGCGTCTTATTTGCTCGCATTGGGACTCCATATTGTCCTGATTGTAATAAACCGATAACTTCGCAAAGTGTTGATTCGATTGTTGATTCAATTCTTAGTTTGCCAGATAATACTTCAATTATCATACTGGCACCAATTATACGCGGTCGCAAAGGCGAATACCGTGATTTACTTGATAAGATTAAACGCAAAGGATTTTTACGAGTCAGGGTCGATGGCAAGATATCTGAGATTGATGAAGTCGAGCCGATGCAGAAATTCCAAAAGCACAATATTGAGATTGTGATTGACCGGTTGACGATTAGTGAACAGGGAGGAGTGAGGAGCGAGGAGAAACGGTTATCTTTGCGCAAACGGATTGCGGATTCAGTTGAACTCGCATTAAAAGAAGGACAAGGATTAGTGGTAGTGAGTAGCGAGAAGCGAGGGGAGAAGGGAGCAGAGAGCAGAAAGGCAGAAGAAAAGATATATTCGAGCTCGTTTGCCTGTGTTGATTGCGGGTTTAGTTATGGCGAGATTTCACCGCGCTTATTTTCCTTTAATGCGCCATATGGTGCATGTCCGGTTTGCCATGGTCTGGGAATCAAAATGGAGATTGACGAGAACCGGATTATTGCCAATTCTGAATTAAGCATTACAAATGGGGCGATCGCATCCTGGGGTGAAGTTACCAGTGAATGGTTTTTATCGCAACTCGAAGAGTTAGCAGATAATTACGATTTTAACTTAAAAACACCCTGGAAAAATCTGCCGAAAAATGTCAAGAAAGTCATTATTCACGGAAATGAAGATGCTATTGGAAGCGCCAACGAGCGAAGCGAAGTTGTATCATTCGAAGGCGTGATTCCGCATATCATGCGATTGTATCACGAGACCGAATCAGATTCAATCAGAGATTGGGCAGAAAAATATATGTCAATCTTGCCCTGCCCGGATTGTAATGGCACTCGGCTTAAAAAAGAAGCATTATCGATAAAAATCAATAACCTTAATATTGCCGATGTCTCGCATATGTCAATAAAGCAGGCAACCGAGTTTTTTACAAAGGAGATAAAATTAACCGAAAAAGAAAGCCTGATTGCCAAAGAAGTTATCAAAGAAATTACCCGCCGATTACAATTTTTAGTTTCAGTTGGACTTGATTATCTGACCTTAAACCGCCGGGCTGATTCATTGGGCGGGGGAGAAGAACAACGAGTCAGATTGGCAACTCAGATTGGCTCAGGTTTGGTCGGTGTTGTCTATATTCTGGATGAGCCAAGTATTGGTCTGCATCAACGGGATAATAAAAAATTACTTGCGACCTTACACCGATTGCGGGATTTGGGAAATACAGTCATTGTCGTTGAACATGATGAAGAGACGATTAGAGAATCTGATTATGTCATTGATTTAGGTCCGGGTGCTGGTGAACAGGGCGGTTATGTAGTCGCAACCGGCACACCAAAACAGATAATATCCAATCCAAAATCTTTAACCGGCGCTTATCTTAATGGTCGAAAATCGATTCCATTACCAAAACAAAGACGCAGACAGACTGATAATCATATCATAATTACAGGTGCGCAGGAGAACAATCTCAAATCGATTGATGTAAAAATTCCCTTAGGACTTTTTGTTTGTATTACCGGAGTTTCTGGTTCAGGTAAGAGCACTCTGATATTTGACATTTTATATAACAAACTGGCGCAGACATTTTATAATTCGAAAACAAAACCGGGTGAACATAAATCTATCCAAAATATCAATAAGATTGATAAGGTAATTAACATTGACCAGTCACCAATCGGACGAACCCCGCGCTCAAATCCGGCGACTTATACTAATCTCTTTACACCAATTCGCGAGTTATTTGCACAAACCAGAGAAGCACGCATGCGCGGTTATAAACCAGGACGATTTTCATTTAATGTTTTTGGCGGAAGATGTGAAACCTGTGAAGGCGATGGGATAATAAAAGTCGAAATGCACTTTTTACCTGCTGTATATATCCCCTGCGAAGAATGTAAAGGTAAAAGATATAACCGGGAAACACTTGATATTAAATATAAAGGTAAAAATATCTATGATGTGTTAAATATGACCGTAACCGAAGCGCTTGAATTTTTCTATAATATTCCGATGATTAAACGAAAACTGGAATTATTAAAAGATGTTGGTCTTGGATATATCAAACTCGGTCAATCCGCTCCAACTTTGTCTGGTGGTGAAGCACAAAGAGTAAAAATATCCAAAGAATTATCAAAAATAGGAACTGGAAATACTCTATATTTATTAGACGAACCGACCACCGGTTTGCATTTTGAAGATGTTAATCTGTTATTAGCCGTGCTTAATCGGTTGGTTGACAAAGGCAATACAGTAGTTGTGATTGAACATAATCTCGAAGTAATCAAATGTGCAGACTGGATAATTGATTTAGGACC
Organism: Candidatus Latescibacterota bacterium; assembly: GCA_018335915.1. Lineage (GTDB taxonomy): Bacteria > Hydrothermota > Tepidihabitantia > Tepidihabitantales > CAIPLT01 > JAGXRL01. Next base: position 1,067 of record JAGXRL010000132.1, on the reverse strand, counting down.
AGAAGGTGGTGACAAAGGCGGTCAGATTGTTGCGCAAGGCACACCAGAACAGGTTGCTAAAATAAAAGGGTCATATACGGGACAGTTCTTAAAAGGATTATTAAAGTAATAATACCATAAAATAAAAAATTTATATCTAATGCGGAAATTCAGTTATTAATATAGGGTACTATACTGGTAATTGGACATACCGAGCCACGTGTCTGATTGTTCTTAGTAATCGGTTAAGATTATGTAATCTGGTAAGTGTATTATCAGGTCGCATATCGGCATACCTTGTCTTTTTGTCTTTTCAAATCATTCTAACAACTTGTTTATATGTTTATTAATACTTGTTGAAGTAAATGTTATTTAGATAATTAGAGTCGATATTAATACTATTATTTTTAGTACTTGATAATGGCGTGAGCACGTGCAGACACTGTTAATGCAAAGTTGTATAGATTGCTTTTTATGGTATTTATAAAATAAAATTCAGGGGGCCAGGATTATCCGTTAAATCCGTGGTTAAATCTCTGAATATTGACTATGTATTATTTTATGATTAAACTAAAACACTGATGAAATTTTTAAAGTTTCCAAAAGGTTTTAAGCCAATTTTTGTGGATTGGGCGATTACAACAAAGTGTCATCTGAATTGCACGCACTGCCGTTACCGAGGAGGAAAAAAGAATACCACAGAGACACGGAGACACAGAGAACTGAATAAGAAACAGGCATTGGTATTGGCGAAAGAGATTAGTAAGTTAGAACCGCAATGGATTCTGATTGAAGGGGGAGAGCCGTTTTTAAGAAAAGATATATTTAATATCATAAGAATTTTGAAACCACGAATGAACACTAATAAACACGAATTTAATAAAGCAAAAAATCTGTCAAATCCGTGTAATCCGTGGTTAGATTCTCCACCTGTTTACATTATTACTTCTGGGATTGGTTTTAATGAGAGTTTGGCTAAGAAATGCAAAGAAACCGGTGTAAAACTAATGATAAGTCTGGATAGTGCAATTGAAAATACTTATAAGAAAATACGAATCGGCGCAAAATTATCCGATGCGGTAAATGCA
>JAGXRL010000131.1 GCA_018335915.1 Candidatus Latescibacterota bacterium | reverse complement strand
GCAAGTGTATCTTTACCCTGTAATTTATGCGCATCATAAGCTTTAACTGCAATCCGGGCACTATCAACATACGGCACATTCACGACAATTGCATAATCAGCCGTGTCAGCATAGGGTGCTTTGAAAGTGGTTGAGACATCATTTCGGGTAATCGTATTATCCGCAATTTTACTGCTGGTTACTGCATTATCAGCAAGCATCAGATTGGTAATCGCATTGACCTGTCCTTCATCAACATATTTGGCACTTAAGGCAAGTGTATCTTTGCCCTGTAATTTATGAGAATTGCCGGCAACCCGTGCGCTGTCAACATACTGGATATTGGCAGATAAGGCATAACCGGCAGTATCAGCTTTTCTTGCCACAAAAGCATATGCCGAACTTGTCAATCTGATTCTTGGTGTCATTGCCGGGCTGGGATTGACCTGCATTTCCAGATAACAATTACCATCACCTGGAATTGATGCAATCGGAGTACTGCTGCCTAAAAGACAATGGAATAAACCGGCTGTGGTTTGCACTGACTGGGTTTCGTTCCAAAATGCGGTACCGCCGGTTGCAGATGTGAATAAGCGGAAAGTTACCGAATAATTCGAATCATTAACCGGCATGCCGCTGATTTGGGTCAATTTGCCCTGATAATTTAAGAGTTGTGGTACTGTGAGTAAATCCGGTGAATTGCTCGTCAGTTTATGCTCAGCTGCATAAACGAGTGTGATTGCCGCAACAATTACAAATAATGTTTTTTTAACCATAGCTCCTCCTGTTGTTTTATTGTTTATGAGCATTCTTGTCATCTCATTATTCTACTCCTTTAAGATAAGACGTCAAGACTTAATCACAATCTTTACTGCTTGACATCTGCAATTATAATAGATATAATAAAATATAGTATTGAAATAATTTAGAAAGGATTTTTAGATATGGCACATAAAAAAGGCGCAAGTTCATCGCGAAATGGTCGCGATAGTCAGGCACAACGGCTGGGGGTAAAGACATTTGCCGGCGAGTTTATCAATCCGGGCACGATTATTATCCGGCAGCGGGGAACCAAAATTCTACCGGGTATGAATGTCGGCCGCGGCAAAGACGATACGCTTTTTGCGATGATTAAGGGGTATGTTAAATTTGAACGGGTCTCGAGAGAGAAACGGCGCGTTTCGGTTTACCCGTTAAACTAATTTATCTTTTTTTACCGCTGATTCCACAGATTAAACAGATATTCGTTATTCTAATTGTATTTTAACCTGTCAATTCCTAACCTAAAAGTATTGCCAGGATTGCCCGTTGCACATGCATGCGGTTTTCAGCTTGTTCCAGTACAATCGATTGCGGTCCGTCCAGGACTTCGTCAGTAATCTCTTCTCCGCGGTGAGCCGGCAAACAGTGCATAACATAGTGAATGTGCGGTGCGTGCTCGAGCAGTTTTTTATTAACCTGAAATTTACTGAAAGCTGCTTTCCGTTTTTCTGCTTCAGCTTCCTGACCCATTGAAGTCCAGGTATCGGTATAGATGAATTCACTGCCTTTGACTGCTTGGACCGGGTCATCGGTAAGAGCAATTTGGGCGGAACTGTTCTTGGCTAAAGCAAGAGCGCGTTCAACAATTTCTTTTCTCGGTTCACAACCCTTGGGCGTTGCGATTTTCATGTTCACTCCCAAGATTGCGGCACCAAGCATGAGTGAGTTACACACATTATTACCGTCACCGATCCAGGCTAGGGTAACGCCTTCAATCTTGCCGAGCACATCATAGATAGTCAAATAATCGGCTAATGCCTGACACGGATGCTCTAAATCAGACAGGGCATTGATGACCGGCATTTCGCTGTATTTTGCCAAATCAAGAACCGTCTTGTGAGCAAAAGTACGCGCAGCAATACAATCAACCCAGCGGCTCAGGTTTTTCGCAATGTCGGCGACCGATTCGCGCTTGCCAATTCCAATATCCTGCTGGCTTAAATAAATTGCAGACCCGCCGAGCTGTCGGATTGCCACTTCAAAGGTAACCCTTGTGCGCAGCGATGGTTTTTCAAATACCAAAGCCAAATTCTTACCGTTGAGATAGTTTAAGCGGTGCTCGAATTTTAATTCTGCTTTCAAATCAATTGCCTTATATATTATCTTGTAAATTCCTTCTTTGGACAAATCGCCAAGCGATATCAAATCGTGTTTCATATTAATTTTCCTTTCTTACTCATAAATAATTATCAACTATTTTATAATATATACCGGCTTAAATCTTTATTCTTAATGATGTCTTTTAACCGATTATCAACATAATCATCAGTAATGGTCAGTTCGGTAATTGACGGTTCAGGCAGTTTGAACAAGATGTCTTCAAGCAGGGCATTCATTACTGTATGCAATCGCCGGGCACCGATATTTTCCATCTCGTCATTAATAAGCGCGGCAATTTGTGCGATTTTGTTGATTGCTGCGTCAGTAAAGGATAATCGGACTGATTCGGTCTGTAACAGGGCGACATACTGTTTGATAAGCGCGTTTTCCGGTTTTACCAAGATCTGTATAAAATCTTCCTGAGTTAATGAATTGAGTTCGACCCGAATCGGAAATCGTCCCTGTAACTCAGGAATCAAATCCGACGGTTTGGCATTGTGGAAAGCACCCGCCGCAATAAACAGAACATGGTCGGTTTTAATCATACCGTATTTGGTCAAAACATTGGAACCCTCAACAATCGGCAACAGGTCGCGTTGCACGCCTTCCCGCGAAACATCAGGTCCGGCTTTCGCATCCGCACCGACAATCTTGTCAATCTCGTCTAAAAAAACGATACCGGAATTTTCGACCCGATTTTTTGCCTCGCTCGTAATCTCATCCATATCAAGCAGTTTTTGCGCTTCCTCCTGAATCAAAACCCGTTTTGCTTCTTTGACCGTGAGTTTGCGGTTTTTGGTCTGTTTTGGAAACGAGTCGGAAAATGCGTCCTGAATTTTCATGGACAGTTCTTCCGCGCCGACCTGGGAAAAGACTTCGATAAAAGGCAGCGCCGGCTTTGAGGTTTCAATCTTTACAGGCCGGTCATCAAGCTTGCCAGCTTTGAGCATTTTGCGCAGCTTTTCTTTGGTTTCGTTCATTGATTCTGATTTTTGATTTTCGAGGTTTGGTAATTTTATGGTCTGGTTAATGCTTGTTGATACGGGTTTGGGAGCCGGCGCAGACGGCGGTAAAAGTAAATCCAGAATCCGTTCTTCGGCTGATGCTTCTGCTTTGGGCATGAGACTTGCGGTCTTTTCAGTTTTGACCATATTGACGCCGATTTCCATCAAGTCGCGAATCATCGAGTCGACATCACGACCAACATAACCGACTTCAGTGAATTTAGACGCTTCAACCTTGACAAACGGAGCCCGGACTAAATTAGCGAGACGCCGGGCAATCTCGGTTTTACCGACACCGGTCGGCCCGATCAAGATAATATTATTCGGGTAAATCTCTTCTTTCAGTTTTCCCTGCACGTGCTGGCGCCGCCACCGGTTGCGTAAGGCGATTGCGACCGCCATTTTCGCTTTGTTCTGTCCAATAATATATCGATTCAGATAGCTGACAATATTCTGGGGAATCAGAAAATCATCAGCGAATTTCAGGGCTTTGCTGACTTTTTTTAAGAACCCTGTTTTCTTTACTGAAGTCTTATCAGTTAAATTTTCCATGGGCATTGTAATATTTTACTTTGATATATGATAAAGTCAAGCAGAGAAGAAATATCAAATATCAGCAACCAAACCGCTTAATTGCAAATCAAAGCGCAAAGATTTTGGCGTTAAATGACGATTTTTTGTATTTAATTTTAACTGTAGATTGGTGCGGGGTTGACTTTTAATTAAAGATTGATAATATCTTGAAAGAGCGACAATGACGAAATTATACGATATACGCATGTTTCGATTCGGACAAAAAATTGCCTGTCTGCTGCCGCGCTGGTGTGCAGTTTTTCTGGCTGAGTGTCTTGCCGTCGTGCAATTTATCTTTGCCAAACAGGAAAAAGAACAGATCCGGAAAAATTTGCGGTATTGCGGGCAAAAAGACAATCCGGGTCATGTATTTAAAGTGATGACCAATTATGCGATATGTATGGCGGATATACTGCGCATTCCGGTTTATAACAATCGAAAACTTGCTGAAGCAGTTTTCGTTAAGGGACTTGAAAACCTGGATGCAGCAGTAGCTATGAATCAAGGGGTAATTTTAACGACCGGTCATATTGGCAACTGGGATTTAGCCGGTGTTTATCTGGCTGGTTTAGGTTATCCGCTGTGTGCGGTTACTGAAAATATACCGGGCATTGCCGGATTTTTTAATGCCCTGCGCTCAAAGACTGGTCTGGAAACATTTTTCCCTCAAGACCGGGATAAAATAGTTGCAGCTCTGTTCAATAAAAGAATCCTGGCTCTGCTCTCAGACCGGGATTTGACCGGCTGGGGCGTAAGAGTGAAATTTTTGGCCGGTGAAAAACTGGTGCCAATCGGACCGGCTGCATTTGCAACGAAATACAATGTGCCGATATTAGTCGGCTGTTTTACGCTTAATGACGACAAGAAAAGTTATCAGGTCGAAATTTCCGAACCGATTCTGCCTCATAACAGAAGCATTAAAGAATTAGCACAGCTGATTGCCGACAAACTTTCTTTTTATATCCGGCAAAATCCGTTGCAATGGTTCGTTTTAAAAGACGAGTGGCTCGGGTAGGTTTTATGGGTATTAGAGATGTTATTCCGTTTCTGAAATTTCCGTTCCAAAGTCTGTTCAGTCCGGGCAAAGGCGCTAAGACCTTCAGACGCTTTATTGATCATATCTATGATTTTGGAGTCGAGTCAATCCTGCTCGTTGTGATTGTCGGGTTCTTTGTCGGTTTGGTTACCACGGTGCAAAGCGCATATCAGATATCCAATATGCTGCCTAAATATTTTTTAGGATTGACCGTGGGACGGATGCTTATGATTGAATTGGGACCGGTGCTCACCGCAATGGCGTTAATCGGACGGTGTGTTTCGGCAATGGCTGCAGAAATCGGTACCATGAAAGTTACCGAGCAGATTGATGCATTGAAATCGATAAAAATCGACCCCAAAAATTATTTAGCCAAACCGCGAATCCTGGCTATGCTTGTGAGTCTCCCCCTGCTCAACGCATTAATGATTGCAGTCTCATTATGCATCGGAGCATTATACGCTCAGATTTTTTATGGAACGAATACCCAGGTCTTTTTCTACGGCTTGACCCATCCGTTTTATCCGAGAGATTTCTGGGTCAGTTTTGTCAAATCCGGATTTTTCGCATTCTGGATAACTACAGCTGGTGTTTATTGCGGATTTAATGTTTCCGGCGGTGCCAGAGATGTTGGTAAAGCCGCCACCGATGCGGTCGTAATTTCAACCGTGTTAGTATTAGTATTAGATTTTGTTGCGGCAACATTATTCTTTTAATTATGATACAAGCTATAAATGTCAGTAAAATATTCGAAAGTAAGAAAATTTTAGACGATATTAGTTTAGAGGTTCGTAATGAATTCATCGGGGTGGTCGGTTCGACCGGTATTGGCAAGAGCATTTTATTGAAAATCATAGCCGGTTTGATAAAACCAAGCTCAGGCAAGGTTATGATTGACCAAGGTCAAACAACCGGCTTTGTATTTCAACATTCGGCACTGTTCGATTCAATGTCGGTCGAGCAGAATATCCGACTGCCTTTAGAAGAAAGCTCGAGTTTCAGTAAAAAAGAAATTGACGCCAAAGTAAAAGAAATCTCAGAACTTTTATATATTCCAAAGCAAATGCTCAAGCAAAACTGTAATGACCTGTCCGGCGGTGAGCGTAAAATCGTTGCGATTGCACGGGCAGTTATTTATGACCCAACCTATCTTTTGTATGATGAACCGACCACAGGTCTTGACTCAGTGATGCATAATAAGATATGTCAGATAGTTAAAGGATTAAACAAACCAGGAATTCTGGTGACTCATAATAAAGATACGGTGAAAGCCGTTGGTATCAAAATTGTATATGTATTAGATGCAGGTAAACTGAACCTGACAAAGGAGCTTTATGAATAAGTCAAGGAAAATTTTTGTGGTCTTTTTTATCGTTATTGTCTTAATTATCATTGTCTTTGGTTATCTTTACTTAGCCGGTATCTATCCAGGGATTAAAGGTTATCAAACTAAAATTTATTATAGTGAAGTATCCGGACTTAAGACCGGTTCACAGGTTATCGTGCGCGGAATTGAAAAAGGCAAGGTTAATTCGGTTGAATTAGTTGGCAAAAGCGATAAGGTCTGCGTGCAGATAACCCTGGATAAAGATGTTGTGCTGACCGAAGATACCGAATTTGCGATACGAAGTCTCAGTTATTTTGGGACCGACCGGATTTTAACCGTAACACCAGGTAATGGACCGATAGCATCTAAAGACGCTGAATTCTATGGCACTAACGAAGTAATCGAGCTGGAACGATTTTTTATTGGTCTGGATAAGATTATTGCCCAGGTCGAATCAATTCCAATAACTACAGAATTAAAGGATTTGAAAACCGAACTCTATTCAAAACTGGATGCTTTGACCACGGCATTCTCAATGCCGTTAGTTGTGATGAGCGCGCAGATGCAGGATTTGGTTATTAAGCTCGATACTCTGGGAAATTTGCTTAAACAGGACGGCACTGTAAAAAAACTGATGACGAGCGAAGAGTTGTATCAAGAAGTGCGGGACACAAATCAGAAATTAAGAGAACTGCTGGAAGACATTAAGGTAAATCCAAAAAAGTATTTTACCGTCAAGATATTTTAACGAATGACTGCTTACGAAATCATCCTCAAGAAACGGTCAGGCCAAGAACTGCTGAATCAGGAAATTGAATTCTTAATTGACAGATATACCAAAGATAAAATCCCGGATTATCAAATCGCTGCATTTCTCATGGCAGTCTATTTTCAGGGTATGAGCTTTACTGAGACGACTGCATTAACCGAAGCAATGATGCGCTCCGGCAAAATTTTCAATCTTGCCCAAATTAAACAACCCAAGATTGATAAACATTCAACTGGTGGAGTCGGTGATAAAGTTTCGCTGATTTTAGCACCGATTATTGCCTGTTTAAATATTACGGTACCGATGGTTTCAGGCCGGGGTCTTGGGCATACTGGCGGGACCCTGGACAAACTCGAATCAATTCCCGGGTTCAGAACTAACCTGTCTGAAAAAGAGTTTGTTGACACGCTTAAAAAAATCGGTGTCGCTATGATGGGTCAGACCAAAACTTTGGCACCAGCTGATAAAAAGCTCTATGCTCTGCGTGATGTGACCGCGACGGTTGATTCGATACCATTGATTGCCGCTTCGATTATGTCGAAAAAAATGGCCGCAGGTATTGATGGTCTGGTTTTGGATGTGAAAACCGGAACCGGTGCGTTTATGAGGGATATTAAAAACGCCAAAGAACTGGCAAAAGTTATGATTGAAATCGGCAAGCGGATGGGTAAAAAAGTAGTCGCCTTGATTACCAATATGGAACAGCCTTTAGGTAACATGGTTGGCAATAGTCTGGAAATCATCGAATCAATCGAAGCGTTAAAAGGTAATGGTCCGGCGGATTTGATACAAGTAACATTTGCATTAGCTGAAGAAATGCTCGTGATGTCAACGCGAGGCAAAAAGCAAGAAGCAAGAAGAAAAATAGAACAAGTAATTAAATCAGGTCAGGCACTGGAAAAATTACGGGCATTAATCAAAGCGCAGGCCGGCAATGATAAAGTAATTGATAATTATAAATTATTACCACAGGCAAAATACCGAGTTAAAATAACAAGTCCGAAACAAGGATATATTCAGAAACTGGATGCGATGAAAATTGGTCTGTTGTCAGTCCAATTGGGTTGCGGTCGCACAACAATGGATGATAGAATTGATAAGAGTGCCGGGTTTATTTTCAAGAAGAAAATCGGGGACTTTGTTCATAAAGGCGACGAATTGGTTACCATTCTTGGTAATGACCCAAAAAAAGTTCGGTGTGTCAAAGAAAATATTCTTGCTGCCTGCAAAATCGGCAGTAAAAGGATAAAACCGCCCAAAATAATCCTGGCTCATCTATTATAAAATATTACGGCTCGCGCCCGCGTTTTAGGCAAATCTATCAAGCGGTAGTTTCCGCCTGCTCGGTTATCCGATTGCCAGTTTAATCGGT
>JAGXRL010000130.1 GCA_018335915.1 Candidatus Latescibacterota bacterium | reverse complement strand
GTCGCGATGCGGACTAATTTAGCAGGTGATGCCAATCCGGGCAATGACCGGACATCGAGGATAACGACTATCTCGTTTGATTTATTAGCCGAAAGTTTTGAAAGCGCCACTTTCCCGCCAGATGGCTGGGTTGTTTATAATAATGACGGCGGCACACAACAGTGGCAAAGAAGCACGACTGCTCCGCGCACCGGACTTGCTCATGCTTCGTGTCGCTGGGAAACTTCGACTTTGCAGAACGATGACTGGCTGGTAACTCCGCAGTTTGCTTTGCCGTCAGGTGGCGGTCAGTTAAAATTCTGGTATCGGGTTTCGACCGTGTCAACACCGACTGACCAGCTGGTAATCAGATTGTCAACCACGAATAATACGATTCCTGCTTTTACGGTTGTGCTCGATTCGTTTTCACTTACCAACAACACTTATATGGAGAAAGTTATTAGTCTTAACTCATATGCGGGTCAGAATATCCATCTCGCATTTGTGAGCCGAGGTCTGTATGCCTGGACAATTTATCTTGATGATATCGTTGTGCAGGGACAGGTAGGTGTCGAAGAAGAGATGCCGACGCAGGTCTTAGCGACGATGCTTTACGCACCAAAACCGAATCCGGTAACAAACGGCATGGCGCGAATCTCGTATAGTCTGGCACAGCCGAGCCGGGTTAAGCTGTCTATCTATGATGCATCCGGACGAGTGGTCAGGACTTTAGTCAACGCGCAAATGGAAAGCGGTATTTATAATCTGCAATGGAATGGACGCGACGAGCAGAATCAGAAAGTAGCCGAAGGCATCTATTTCTATACCTTAGAAACACCGTCTTACACTGCGACCAAGAAAATGGTTTTTACCCGATAAATTACAAATAAAACTAAACCGGGCTGGGTGTCAAAACCCAGCCCTTTTTTTTATTAAGATAGTGAATAAAAAACATCAGAAGTTAGTTCAGTAAGTCTAAATATGTATTGAATTGTATTGACATGAATATTTTTTTAAGTCATAATTTTGTATCGATAAAACAGTATAAAATGTATTTAAAGGATAACTATGAAGAGCATAAAAATAATTTTCGGTTTGGTTTTATTTTTTTATTCAGTTAATTTTAGTTTTGCTGAAACCGGTGCCAAATATTTAATCTTTGCCCCGGATAATTATGTGGCAACTTTACAGCCGCTGGCAGACTGGAAAACTAAAAAAGGGGTCAAGGCAAAAATCGTACCGCTTTCCGAATCAGGCAATACTGCGTCACAGATTAAAAACTATATAGTTAATGCATATAATACCTGGCAAATCAGACCCGAATATATTCTTTTGGCAGGTTATACTAATGTGCTGCCGGCTTCGGGTTCATCAGACGATTATTATGCGGACATGACGGGTAATTATCGCATTGAACTGAGTATTGGTCGTTTGCCGGCAAGTACTATAACTGAGTGTGAACTTTTGGTTGCCAAAGTTTTGGGCTATGAGCGCGATCCGTATCTGGGTGATGTCACCTGGTTTAAAAAGGGTACGACAATTATCCGTGAAGATAATCCGCCCGATGCCTATTATCAGAATGACTGCCGTTATATGCGAAATCTGATGCTGGCTAATGGTTTTGTCCATACCGACAGTTTTATCAGCACTGCCGGTCATAATTCAACGCATGTTAATAATGCAATCAGCGATGGCCGCAGTCTGGTCGTTTATCGCGGTCAAGCAGTGACTAATTGGTGGGCACCATTTAACGCAGTTGACCCGGCCAGTATGACCAATGGTTTTAAACTGCCGGTGGTAATTTCCGCAACCTGTGTCACTTTATCTCTTTCTTATACTGGTTATTATGCTGACCGATTTATGCTTGCCGGCACCGCACAAAATCCTAAGGGCGCAGTTGCTTTTTTTGGTACGACCGGCATCGGCACATCGGTTTATCGAAGTAATGTCAGCCGGGGATTTTTCCGGTCTTTATTCGAAGAAAGAACATTTGTTTTAGGTGACATCACGAAACGGGCAAAATTAATTATGGATTCTTTATATCCGAGTCAAAGCAGGTATCAGGAATGGAATCTTTATGGCGACCCAGAGCTCAATTTATGGACCGATACGCCAAAAAGATTAACCGCGACTTTTAATTCTTTGATTTATACGATACCGCAGATATTTAATGTGCAGGTGCATGAAGATAGTATTGCGGTTGCCGGAGCCAAGGTATGTCTTATGATGGATACGCTCGTTTATGAGATTGGTTATACTAATGCATCGGGAATTGCCAGTTTTTATATTGCACCGCCGAGCGCGGGTGTTATGTCAGTTACCGTTACCGGACAAAATCTTAAACCGTATGAAGATTTTGTTTCAGTTGCGCACTCTTCACTTAACTATGATATCGGGATTCTTGATATTATCGCACCGCAGGGGACAATTCCAGTCGGGACTAATATTATGCCGCAGGTAAAAGTGAAAAACTTCGGCGCCAATACCGATACCTTTTCGACAACAGTAATTATCGGTTCGGTTTATAACCAGACCGACCCGTTCCAGTTTTTATCGAGCGGAGATTCGAATATTATTCCTTTGCCAAACTGGATTGCGACCGCGGGGACGCATCAAGTTACAGCATTTATCGCTTCTAATAATGACCAGTATCATGGTAATGATACGATGCGTACGGTGATTGATGTGGTCAGTCCGAATGATGCCGGCGTGGATGCGATACTTGAACCAGACAGCACCTGCGCAATAAATCAGGCACTAATACCCAAAGCGCGGATTAAAAATTACGGCACCAATACCCAAACTAATTTTACTGCGACCTGTTCTATTATCGGTTTAAATAACAGCGTTCGATATACCAACACGCAAAATATTAGTATGCTGACGCCTGGCAATACGGTAATCGTGAATTTTGATTACTGGACACCAGATATTGCCGAACAGTGCAGTATTAAAATCAGAACCAACCTGATTGGCGATGATAATCCGAGTAATGACGCCAAGTCAAAAGTAACAAATGTGATTATGCTTATGATTAACGAAGGGTTTAATGACCCATCATTTCCGCCATCTGGCTGGCAGGCACAGATTGTCAATGGTTCGTATAACTGGCAGTGGACATCTTCAGGAACCCAACCCAGTTGTACACCATTCGAAGGAACCGGGATGGCGACTTTTCAGTCGTGGTTTGCTTCAAGCGGCAGTTCGGCAAGATTGATAACGCCGATGATTCCAGTAAACGGTGCGGCGCGATGCTCGCTTAAATTCATGATGATGCACGACCAGGGATATGCATCGTATAATGACCAGGTGCAGGTGCAGATTTCAACCAACGGCACAAATTTCACGACGGTCGAAACTTTTAACCGTTATTCGGGAAGCAACGGCTGGACCGAACATGCGGTCTATTTAGGTGAATTTACGACCAGTTTTTATGTTGCTTTTTATGCGGTTTCCGCATATGGCAATAATATGTATCTGGATTGTGTCCGGTTATTTTCACCGACCGCAATTACTGAAAATGAGACCAGTATACTACCGAGTTTAGCAGTTACAAATCTTAATGCACCAAAACCAAATCCGACCCGCAATAGTTTTGTTAATCTGTCGTTCAGTCTTGCTAAACCTTCACAAGTTTCGATGAAAGTTTATGATGCATCAGGCAAATTGATTAAGAGTTTAGTTAATGAGTCTAAGAGTTCAGGCATGTATAGTATTACTTGGAATTGTCGGGATGAGCATAATCACCGTGTTGCCGAAGGAGTCTATTTCTGTACTCTGGAAACCGACAATCACTCTTCGACTAAAAAACTCGTGCTCACGAGATAAGAAAATATAGCCACTGAGGCACAGAGTTCTCAGAGACTTATTCTTTGCATTTTGATTTTTGATATTTGATTTTTTTTCTAACCCCGTATCCGCTCCCGCATTCGGTCTTACCTTACCTTCCTGCTTTGGTTCCGTATTCGCGTCCGTATTTGCTTTTCAGTTTATGCGAGTCGGTATAACCCAAAACCTGCCCGATAAATAACTAACATCCCTGCCAAGAACCTTTCCCAGTTTTGTATTTAACTCACAACTCCAAACTCTTTAACACTGAAACTTTGACTTCGGTCTTGAAGCAGGGGATGGCTCCCCTTGGAAGAGAGTAAAACTGCATAACAGTATACAGAATATAGGGTTAGAAGAAAAAACAGCTTGATTTCTGGTTGCTATATATGTATACTTTTCAGATTTATTTTTCGATTTGGTTGTTTTTTGATGAATAACTGGTTAAAAACTCAGTTGACCAGGATAAGAAATCGTTTTGTTCAATATGGAGTCGGATGTTTTTGATTAGATTGAGATAGAAGTGAAGGTTGTGCAGGGTTAATAGCTTTGGACCCAAGACTTCACCAGCAATAAAGAGATGTCGCAGGTAGGCGCGGGTAAAATTCTGGCAGGTATAACAATTGCAATTCGGGTCCAAGGGTGTAAAATCAGTTAGATACTGGGCATTTCGAATGGTTATTCGACCCTGACTGGTAAAGGCAGTTCCGGTGCGGCCATTACGGGTCGGCAGGACGCAGTCAAACATATCAACCCCGCGCCGAACTGCTTCGATAATATCTTCAGGATAACCGGCACCCATTAAATAGCAGACTTTTTGTGCTGGTATAAATTCTCTGAGCGCATCAATCATTTCATAAGTCACATCTGAAGGTTCCCCAAGACATAAGCCGCCAATCGCATAACCGTCAAAATCTAAATCAACAGTCGCCTGAGCCGATTTTTTTCTTAAATCAGCATAGGTCGCACCTTGAATAATGCCGAATAAATTGGTTTTGTCTTTTTTTGCATTTCGAGCCCGTTCTGACCAGACAAGAGTCTGATTCATGGCTGATTGAGCATCTTCA
>JAGXRL010000129.1 GCA_018335915.1 Candidatus Latescibacterota bacterium | reverse complement strand
CATGAGTCCCAACGAGGTCAACGCCCGCGTGGTGCTGCCGGTCACAAACTACAGAACGGTCATGCAGGGCTACCCGGTGGATATGGTCTTGTACGCCAACAACTACGAAACAATCGACGATAAAAAACCGGCCATCGAGCCTTTCGGCGACATGGAAACCGCCTTCGCCACTTTCCGCGCCGGGGAGGTGATGAGCAAAGGCACAACCACCTCCGAGGGCAAGGTTGGGACGTATTTTGCCAATGTTTTCGGCCCGGCCCAATATGTCGAAGAACATGATATATTAGCGCGCGAGTACTTCAAGCAACTGTTCGCATCCAAAACCTATGTCGGGCAAATGCGCACCCAATTGGGCATTCCTGGCTTCGAGATGAGCGGACCGGAGCAGTCCGCCCGGGCCTTGCTGGCGTTGTTGAAGGAAGGGCTGCCGAGCTAAAAATCCATGATACGTATCATTTTCTGCTAAATTATTTCAGGAGCGAAAAATCCTTGAGTAAAATAAAAACAATACTCAGCCAGCTTTCTCCAGCAAGCAGGTATGCTGTCCTAATTCTTCCAATCTTCATAAGTTGGGCATATCGCGTTATTAGCCCTGCCTATTGGTCTACAACAGACCCTGCTTTATGGTTTTTTCTCGATTCCCTGGCAATTTTCGATGGAAAAACTTATGTTTTTGTTGACCACCCAGGCATACCCGTACAATTGGCTGGCTCTCTGCTATTGGCTATCACTCTCTTTTTTTTTGAAAACAAAAACGAGTTCATCAATTATTACATAGCCCAACCAGAAACCTTCTTCCAGATAGTAAATACATTTCAGCTGTTACTTAATATCGGGACTCTTGTTATTTTTTATAATATCGTCAAAAATTACATAACAGAGCACAAAACACTTGCCGCCTTGGCGTTGCCATGGATGTTTTATGCCATTCATCCTCGCAGTTTATCTACCCTAGCCACATGGTCTCATAACTCTTTCAATATTTTGGGTGCCTTATGGCTATTGCTGCTTTACAAGGAGATGCGCAATGATTTCTACTCCAACAGGAGAAAGCAAATATTTTTTGGCATAGCAGCTGGGGCGCTTGCAATGATACAGCTCTACCTAATATCATGGATATTTACGGGCATATTAATAATTTTCTTGCACAACCTGCAGGCCAAACAAACTATTTGGGCAACTGTTAAAGACGGTGGATTTTTTATATCAGGCAGCATAATCAGTATTATTCTAACAATAACACTCATCTACAATGAAATTCCAAGAATGATACGATGGTTTATTACTCTTGCTTCATACGATGGGCCTTACGGAACCGGAACCAAAAGCATATATTCATTCGAGCTATTATCGACCAGCATACAATTTTGGCTTGAAGACCTTTTTCTTTTGTATATTGTTTTTGCAATAAGCCTTCTCTTGCTCGGGCTAGGCATTTATTTCTTGCGCGGAAACGCGCAGCAAGAACTTTCGTCCATAAATTTTTCTTTTGGCATAGGCCTACTCTTTCATCTTATACTGCAATTTTTGCTGCTTAGCAAAATGTATTATTTTAGCCGTTACACGCTATCGCTCATGGCAATCTTAACCATATTTACTGTGATTTCAATTATTATTGTTGAAATGCGTCCCGCCGCCCCGCTGGTTAGCAGAATTAAACAAGCAGTCTATGGGCTTATTATTATCTCAATGTTTTTTTCTCTAGCCAGACAACTCGAACAACACAACAAAAACTACAGATTTGAAATGGAAGTAGCTGTGGCTAGGTCTGTTTTAGCAAACACATTGGCGCAAAATCGAGGTATTGAGAAAAACGAGGTGGCGTTTGTATATTACGAAATTGTTCCAACCAAATGTGCCGGATTGCTGGTTGCCGACAATTCGATAAAAGCATTTCCCGAGCAAATATCTGCTCTTTGCCCCAACCAGTACGCAATCAACAACCTTGAAAACCTAAGTCAAATAGACTGGGACGTTTTAGCAATTCTTCCGATATACCAATCAGACACAATCATAGAGCACCTGGAGGCTCTGGGCGCAAAAAGAATCCCAAATTCTTGGGGGATAAACCGGTCTGAAATTTTCTTTATCAACGAAAATAAGTGAAGAAAGAATGCAAAAATCCATAAAAAATTATCGCCAAAGTCTTGCCCTGCTTGCGGTATTTTGCCCACTTTTGATTTTTTGGGTTTTCTGGCTTTTCCATCCGGCATACTGGTTTCACACCGATCCGTCAGCCTGGTATTTTTTGGATTCTCTGGCCCCCTTCAAGGGAAAACCGTATGCCTACGTTGACCATCCTGGTACCCCCGTTCACCTGATAGGGACTTTCCTTCTCGGGCTGACAACCCCTTTTTTCGAAAGCCGTGAGGCTTTCATACACTATCACATTGCTGAACCTGAAACCTTTTTTGTGCTGGCAAACTTATTTTTGATGGCCATGAACCTGGCAACAGTTCTTGTTTTTTACAAAACAGTACTCGGCGCAATAAAACAGGATGGTTTACTTGCGGCTGGCGCAATAAGCCTGATGTACTTTGCCATCCATCCTCACGGATTCAATTCTCTCGTTTACTGGTCGCACAATTCGTTTAATTTTATTTTTGGGACGCTCTGGCTTCTCTGGCTATACCATGTCTTGCATCAGCCTCTTCCAGTAAATAGAAAAACTGTTTTTGCGCTTGGTTTTTTTGCCGGCGCACTAGGTATGACACAATTGTATATGCTCTCATGGCTGGCAGGCGGGTTTGTTAGCTTTGTGGTTTTTACAGCCAGAACAGGAAAAACTTTCCAGGAAACACTAAAAATTGGCCTCAACTATGTCGCAGGCGGCGCATCCGGCATCCTATTATTGCTTGTCCCAATAAGCGGGCAGATTCCCAGAATGCTGGAATGGTTTGCGCGGCTGATAGGCTCCAGCGGTCTCTACGGCGCTGGCGAGGCAAATCTGTACTCACTAAACCTCATCCCCCTAGCCATCGGATTCTGGGCACAGTACACCCCAGCCTTGCTACTGGCACTCAGCATCTCCATTATTGGAACATTAACGATTGCCTGGCTCAACAAGCGCAACCAACTCAAAGTCCCCCCCGCGGATTTGGCATTGCTTGTCGGGCTATTCGTGCAAATTACTATTCTTGTGCTTATCCTGAGTAAGTTCTTTTACCGCATCCGATATACGCTATCACTCGCAGCGGTTATACCGATTGTCTTTTTTATTATTCTCAAATTGCTTGAAAACACTTCGTGGAATCTGGTGGCACTGAAACGAATCCTTTACATTGGAATTGTTGCACTAGCATTGCCCATTATGATACAGGACATGCAAACTCAGCGTCAGCGAGATTTTGTTGAAAAAGATGCCGCGCAGGCGCGCTCAATCGCCGTCACAAGCCTGGCCCAGAGCCGAGGAATCGCCAAAGAGGAGGTGGTCACGGTTTATGGTTTTGGCACCCCGATAAAATGCGCCGGACTCCTACTGGCCAACAATTGGATGAGGGCTTTTGACCAGGAACTCTCTGCACTCTGTCCCAACCAATACGCCTTGTATGATTTTTCTTTCGAGGTATCTCTCAACACCCCTAATCCGCCCCCAAAAATAGAGGATATCAATTGGGACTTAATTGTCTGGACGGGAAGCAATACAGAATTGCGTGATTACCTCGAATCTTCTAACGTAAGGAATATACCCGGCTCATGGGGGGTGGAACGTTCCAGATGGTTTTTTATACGACGATAAGGAAAATGAGCACCGTAATTATGGGTGTCGCTTTTGCCAGATTTGATACTCTCTGTTGTTATAAAGCCGTTTCCATTCGCCCCCTTCTGAAAGGTTATCGATTAGCTCGCGATACTTAATTTTCATGATGACCAAATATTGTGGTTCTTTTCCAGAGCGTCGAATCACATCATCAACACAGTCTAAATCCCCGCTTCTCCCGCAAGCAAAATTTTCATAAAGCAAATCTGCCTGATGCCCAATGTCTCCCTGCCACTCATGAGCCCAATGCGCAAAGATTGGCGTGCGCTTAGAGAAATATGGAAACCATTCAGCCTCCTGATAATCGGCAAAAATCAAGTACTGCTCGCCAGGCTGGGAGTTTTGATTCAACACCTCAGCCGCCTCCAGGTATGAGTATGTCAATGATGGTTTCATTCTTTCAATCTGCTGCAACCCGGAAGCAAAAATAGCAGTAACGCTCAATGTCACAACGAGCGAAGATACCCAGCGCCAACTATTTCTGGTAGATAAAAACTTGTGAAAATCTTGGAGCATGGCAACTGCCATAAATATCCCAAGGATAAGCACAAAACGGCGGCTTTCCAGGCTAAAAAGAATGGTCGAAGCAAATAACACCGGCAGTTCAAATCGCCTTTGATAAATATGATAAACGAATCCCGCGAGAGCCAGCCACCCAGCTAGCGGCACTTGAAATAATTTACTGGTTCCGAGGGTAGCCAAGCCAACTAGATGCGCCGGGTTCTCAAGGACGCTCAACAATCCCAGTGTGCCGTGTGAGCCAAACGCGTTAATAAAAACACCAAAGGGATGGTTGGCTAAAACAGCAACAAGCCATGGAGTAACCGTAACAAACAAAAATAAAAACAAGACGGGAATCTGTCGCCAAATTTTCAGATTAAAAAGAAGCCAAATCCCCATCCACAAAGCCAGAAAAAAAGCATAGCCAGGGTGACTCAAGATTGTCAGACCACCCAAAAAACCAACCAGGGCCGGTAATTTCCAATCCGAATCTGGATTAATTTTCAAAAATCCCCAAAAAGTCAGCGCAAAGAAAGCAAAAGCCAGGCCCCGCACGATACCTGCCGCCCAAACATTGCTTTCTATCAAATAGGGCGATGCTGCCAGTAAGAGCAAGAGTACGCCAGCAAAAACTTTTGATTTATAAAAGCGGTCATAAATCAGGAAAAATACAAATAAAGCAACCAGGCTAAAAAAAGCAGGCATAAATCGCAAATAAAGCCAGTCAGATATCCCCACTTTGAGAAAAACCGCCATAAGGTAGAACCCTAAAGGCGGATATACATAAGGAACATTCCCCAGGGCATATACAGGCAGCCTGAAATTCTCATCGGCCAGTTGCTGACCAAAACTGGCAAACATTCCAGCATAGCCAACAGGAAAATTATAACGAACTGGATTCAGGAACAAGGGCAGCAGGGACAAAAGGCCCAACAAAACGACCAGAATTGTTTTTTTAGCGCTCATGCAGAAAATTGTACTATACTAAGGAACGTCCATTAAAAATAACTTACCTCTAATTACCATCCCGGAGCCTCCCCATGACCTTCACCCTCCTGCAAGAAAAAACCATCCCTGAAATCGCCTCGACCGCCAAACTTTACCGGCACGACAAGACCGGCGCGCGGCTTTTATCGGTGCTCAACACCGACGAAAATAAAGTCTTCGGCATCAACTTCCGCACCCCGCCGCAGAGTTCCAACG
>JAGXRL010000128.1 GCA_018335915.1 Candidatus Latescibacterota bacterium | reverse complement strand
AGATTCGTCCTGGTGCATATGCCATTGCCGCGCCAGTCTTAGGCACTGATTTCTTGCCCGGCGGTGTAATCCGCGGAATCGTATCTGATTGTAATTGGACCCAGCCGGTTTCCGGTGTATAACTGAAGAAGTTGAAACTGCCGCCGCCCTTCATCGCATACAGAGCGACACCGCCGCCAGTCAATGCTGCGCCGTCTTTGAGATAGACCTTCTTGAGTTTCCACTCAGCACCGCCCCAGACGCTGTCAAATTCGGTCATGAATTCTGGTTCGCCAGCCCAGCCGACCGACGGGTCATAACTGGTAAAGTAATTCGGTTTTTCGCCGCCCTTCATCGCATATATCTTGTTGCCAAATGCGGTAATCGCACTGCCTGCTTTCCATGGTTTGGCACCGACATTAGGCGGAGTCAATGTTATCCAGGTATCAGTATCAGGAAAATACCTGAAGAAGAATTGTTCACCCAGTTTCACGCCGCCGGCTAACATAAAGACCGAACCGTCTAAAAAGGCAATCGAAGTGCCGACTTTCGGTGCTTTGGTGGTTGGCAGGTATGCTTTCGGAATCCAGGAATCACCGGCAATGTCATATGCCCAGAATTCATAAGTACCATTACCTTTGGTCGTATACACATAATTACCGCCGTCATAACAGAGTGCTGCGCCTTTGCCGATATTTTTCTTATTAATTTTGGCTGAATCGAGGTCAGTACCCGGTTTATATTTTAAGCCCCACGGAATCCTTGCCAGCGTCGTATCCCAGCCGGTTTCGCCATACTTATAAAACTGCGCTGACTTAGCGCCCGGCAAGGCATAGACATCAGTGCCGACCGTGACCAATGAACCGCCGTCTTTGACTTTGGACATTTTACCCGGTTTGACTTCGGCTTCAGGTATATCTTCTTTCTGGGTCCAGCCCGGCTCTGCTGGAGAAATTGCTTTTGGCTGCCAAAATCCAACATACAGGTTATAAGAAGCATTGGTGATTATACCAGCCGTTGATTGACCGACGCTATTTATCAGAACATAACTTGCATTACTGATTTTATTCCCGCCGCCATTAATAACATCTGTTTTCAAGACATAGGATTGAGCATGCAGAATTGAAATAATACCAATAAGAAGTGAGAAGAAGACTATCATTGACTTTTTCATCTTCTCCTCCTATTTATTATCAATGTTTATTTGTGTTTTGAGATTTTCGATTTCTCTTCTTAATTGTTCTAATTCTATTCGAAGTTCTTGATTCTGTTTGATAAGTTCCTTTAGTTCTGTTCCTGTATATGCAGTGGTCTGGACTGTATTGTCAGGGAATTTTACACCGCCAGAAGTTGAATGTATTACACCATTTACCTCAAGCGGTGAAGCAGGATTTGTGGTTTTGATTCCGACATTTCCTGTTCTGGTTATTATCATCCGCTCTGCGCAAGGTTGTCCTTCTGCATTATTACCTGTATAAAATTTGATATTACCTGCACCATATGTATCTATATCATATGCCAAAAGACTTAATGCACCCCAACTATGGCCTATTCCAAATTTGGTACCACCATAACTATATGTTGCAAACGCCGGCTCATCTGGCGATGAACCCGTATAAGTTCGGTCGACAATACTGCCCCAAGCCGCTATAACTGGTTTTGTCCCAGTCTTCACATCAAGAGCAAAGTTAGGGCTTATTGTCCCGATTCCGACATTACCAGAACCAGTAATTGTCATTCTGTGATTATTGCCATTAGTATAAAAATCAATTGGCGCATTGTTGATTGTTGCAAAAGATAACCCATTTATTCCATCAGTCTCCATCATTCCTGATGAAGCTTTATATCATCCCGAGGATGGATAACTTTGTGGAAAAGTATTAAAATATGTCATGACATTTCCAGCTTTGTTATGTATTGTATTACCTAGATGTGTAGTTGTATTTTCACACATAAGGGTAGCATAATCCAATGAATCTTTTATATGTAAGTCATATCCAGGATTCGTTGTTCCAATACCAACAAGACCTAATACATCATCAATATACATTCTTGTTATTCCAGCGGTTTGTAAACTCAATGGGCTATTACTTGATATTTTACTTGCAAAAAGTGTATCTGATATTTTAACACTGCCTTGCACTTCAAGTTTCTTTGAAGGAGTTGCGGTTCCAATACCAACCTTTCCAGTGTTATAATAAATATCGTTTCCAATAGTCGTCCATTGACTTGCTTGATAATTTCTTAAATAATCAGCGGAATCAGCATACGGTGATTTGAATGTTGATATTACATCTTCTCTTTGTATGGTATTATTTGATATCTTTGATGATGTTACTGCATTATCCGCAATCGTCGGATTGGGGTAAGTACCAGTTAAATCACCACCCGCACCATCACCACTCTTAACTAAATCTGATGGTGCTAATCCCTGTATTTTATCCGCATCAATCGTCTTATAGGAATAACCAACTGCGGTTAGCTCAGTTCTGGGTGTTAATGCGACCGCGTCAATTACGAGTTCCATCCAGCGCGGATTGCCTGGTGTAAATACATCAGATGTTACATCCAGTAATTCGCTGAATACGCCGTTCTCAACCGCGACTGTTTTGGTTGCTTCCCACTGCACTGAACCGGTAAATTCATCGTCATAGATTTTAAATGTAATGGAAAGCGAAGGGTTGGTTATCGGATTGGATGAATTGTCAGTTAGATAACCCTGATAGTTGATTTTTTGTGTGATTGTTTTGGCACCACTTGTTGTGATGCTTGGTACAGATGTATTCCCTGCTGCAAATATCATTGCACAGAGAATGGTTGCCACTAAAATGACTCTTCTCATCATTTTAGCCTCCTTGGTGACGGACTGTTTTTTCATACTTTCTTTTTCCGTCATTAAAAGAAAGTCGTTGAGATTAGTATGCCTCAATATTTAACGCTTGCACGCACATTGGCATAGCGTATCCTCTTTTAAATGTGTTTTGAAAAAATGTTAATAAAGTATTGCAATTAATCCAACCAGTTCTCCGCTTCTCCCACGCAAAAAAACATAAGTACATCCTATTACTCTAACCCATTTGCAAAATTATACAATAAGAGTTATATTTGTCAAGTGTTTTTTTGTTAATGAGTTACAAAATAATACTAAATGCAAATCGATAGAGAACATTTGGGGACGGTTCTCTTTTCCTTATCCTGTTAATCCTGTCAGAAGATTTTAATATTTGATTTACTGCATTGCTGAACTTAAAGAATTAGACCAGACTTTTTCCATCTTCTTTAATTCTAAATTAACGATTGATTTACCCTTAACCCCATATATTTTCATCCTGTCGGATAAAATCGTTTTACCGATTTCTGTATAAGGCACATTTTTCATTAATGATTCAAACCTTGATTTATGCTCTTTAGGAACCGAGACCAGAAATCGCGTATTCGATTCTGAAAAGAGAAGAACAGATTCACCATCGAGACACAGAGTTTCAGAAGACACAGAGTCTTTTCTCGTTTTTTCTCTGTGCCTTTGTGCCTCTGTGGTATTCTTTAAAAACACTTCTGCGCCGATACCGCCAGCAAAGCACATCTCTGCCAAGGCAATTGCCAAACCACCTTCTGACAAATCATGACAAGCAGAAACCAAACCCGATTTTATTGCTCTATGCAATGCTCGGAAAATCTTGATACTTAGTCTTGGGTTAAATTTCAATATTTCTTCTGCTGTCATTGCGAACGACTGCAAGGAGTGTGGCAATCCCCGGAGATTGCTTCGGTCGCTTTTGCTCCCTCGCAATGACAATGGCATTTTTCCAATCAGATAAATCAATTCATCCGGTCGTTTAAAATCCATAGTTATGGTCTTGTTTATATCAGGAATTATACTGACTGCTGAGATTAACAGAGTTGATGGGATTGATAAGGTCTCGCCTTCGATTGACTTATACTCATTATACAAACTGTCTTTTCCTGAGATAAACGGGGTGCCGTAAACCTTACCGATATCATAACACGCCTGGCACGCTTTGACCAATCCGGCTAATATCTCGGGTTTTTCCGGATTGCCCCAGCAGAAATTATCCAGCACTGCAGTTTTATCCGGGTCGCCGCCGACCGCGACAATGTTTCTGACTGCTTCATCAATTGCTGATGCCGCCATCCAATATGCATCTTTTTGGTATTGGGGACACACGCCACAGCTGATTACAACTGCCTTGTTCGAATCAGCAATTGGTTTAATCACACACGCATCTGACGGTCCGTTATTTTTCTTGCCGACAAACGGTTTGATACTGGTTTTCCCCTGCACCTCAAAATCATACTGCCTGACTACCCATTCTTTGCTCGCGATGTTATAACTGGATAGCAGTTTTAAAATAGTTTGATTGTAATCGGTGCTCGTTTTTCGCTTTCCGTTTTTCGCATGGATAGTCTCTGCGGTCTGAGTCTGCTCTGCGTTCATCTCTTTTTTCGGTAATCCGTCGTGCAAAAACCGCATATCAATATCCCCGACTTTTTTACCATAATATTTCAGAATCAGGCGGTTTGAGAAATTCACCTCGCCAATCACGCTCGTTTCAACATTATGCATTTTACTCAGTTTGAGAAATGCGGTAAGTTTCTTTTTCGGCACGAACAGAATCATTCGCTCCTGTGCTTCTGATATCCAGATTTCGGTATAAGAGAGCCCGGCATATTTTAACGGCACTTTTTCGAGCTTTACCACGGCGCCGGTTTTCCCAAGCTCGCCGATTGCGGATGACAACCCGCCGCCGCCGCAGTCAGTCGTCGCATTGAATAGATTCTGGTCCCGCGCATCGAGCATTAGGTCGGTAACTTTTTTCTCTTCAATCGGATTGCCAATCTGCACTGCTCCAGATGAGACATGTTTTGACTCACCATCTAATTCAAGTGAAGCAAAAGTTACGCCGTGAATACCGTCCCGACCGGTTCTGCCGCCAATCAGAACAATCAGGTCACCATTAACAATTTTCTTGTTTATCTTATTTCTGGGAATAATGCCGACCGTACCGCAATAAACCAGAGGATTGGCAACAAAACCTTCATTAAAATAGACCGCACCAGATGCAGTCGGAATTCCCATCCGATTACCATAATCACGAACTCCGGCAACCACACCTTTAATAATCCGTTTTGGCGCCAAAACACCTTTTGGTACTTTATGCTTCGGCATATCTGGCGGCGCAAAACAGAATACATCTGTATTCATAATCGGTTTGGCGCCCAACCCAGTTCCTAAACAATCACGAATCACTCCGCCAATGCCGGTTGCGGCTCCGCCATACGGCTCTAAAGCAGACGGATGATTATGAGTCTCGACTTTAAATGATATGCCATATTTGTGGTCAAACTCCACCACGCCTGAATTATCTTCAAATACAGACAAACACCATTTCCTGTCTAATTCTTGAGTGACTTTCTTGATATAAGATTTTAAGAGTCCCTTGATAACCTGTTTCTTTTTCCCGTCTTTAAAAGTAATATCTGTGGAAAATGTCTTATGCTTGCAATGTTCAGACCAGGTCTGGGCAAAAGTCTCGAGTTCGATATCAGTCGGATTACGGCCAAGTTTTTGATAATACTTTTGAATTACCTGCATCTCTTTTGCATTTAATGCTAAAAGCCGTGATTTGGAAATATCCATTAATTCGCTGGTTGTCTTATTTATTATATCAATATACTGAACCTGAACATCGGTTTTCTTAATCTTGGAATCTTCTAATCTTAGAATCTTGGAATCTCTGAGTGTTTCCTGAACTAACGGATTATATAGAAGATTCTCGGCAATATTTTTAATCTGCTTTTGGGTAAGCTGACCCGAAAAAATATATTGTTTGGCAGTTCTGACCTGACAATCCTGATATCCTAAATCTGCCAAAGCAGTCATCACATTTTCCGCGGTCGGGTCCATTACACCCGGTCGATAAATAACTTCTATTGAATTTCTTTTTCTTTCAATCTTGGAATCTTCTAATCTTAGAATTTTAGAATCCTCTGACACCGGGTCATAAATATATTGCTGTGTAATCTTATAAACTTCTTTTTCAGACAGGTCTGCCTGGAGATAATAGATATAGATTATTTGGAGGTCTTTTAACCCTTTAATCCCAAACTCTCTTATACTATGCTTTAAAACCTCGGCTTCAGGATTGACTCCCTTTTTACAAATCTCAATCCGCCAGATATTTTTCATAAAACTTTAACCACGAATCTCACGAATGAACGAATTACACGAATAAAAACTTTAGGTACAATCCGTGGTATTCGTATTCGTTTTTTATTTTAATCCTAAAGTATAAACTTTTTTCTGTCCGCGCGGCTTAATAAGATTACGGGTATCTAAGATTAATCGGCTGTGTTTTAAGATGAACTTGGCGTCATACAAATCATGATTAGTCAGCACTAAAACGCAGTCTGCTTTTTTTAACGCCTCAGCGCTCAGCTTGACTGAACGGTAAGTCTTGCCATTAATCTTAAGCGATGGCACAAACGGGTCATTGTAAGCAATCTTTTTAACCTTATTCGCAATCAGCCCCATTACCTTGATTGCCGGTGAGTGTCTGGTGTCGCCGACATTTTTCTTAAACGCGGCGCCGATAATAAATAGTGATGCGGTCTTGGAGCCAATACCATTCTCGCCGAATATCTCAAATAACCGGTCAACTACTTTAAACGGCATATTCTCATTAACCTGTGCTGCCAGTTCAATGAAATTAGAATGAAAATCATACTCGCGTGCTTTCCAGGCTAAATAATACGGGTCAATCAGAATACAATGCCCGCCAATTCCTGGTCCTGGATAAAACGGCATAAATCCGAACGGTTTACTCTTTGCCGCTTCGATTACTTCCCAGACATCGAGATTACCCATCCGCTCGCACATCAGAGCAAGTTCATTAACCAAAGCAATATTCACGCTCCGGAAAATATTTTCGAGGAGTTTGGACATCTCGGCAACTCGCGGATTTGATACTGGTACGACCTTGTCAACAAACTCGCGATAAAACTTTGCTGATAAATCAGTGCAGGTTTTAGTCAGCCCGCCGACCACGACCGGCGTGGTTTTGGTAGTAAACACTTTATTGCCCGGGTCAATCCGCTCCGGCGCAAATGAGAGATAAAAATCCTTACCTGCTTTCAAACCTGTTTTCTCTAATATTGGCAGCAATACTTTTTCCGTGGTCTCAGGATAAGTGGTTGAACGCAGAATAATCAGCTGTCCCTTTTTCAAATACTTGCTAATCTCTTTACCAGAATCAATAATAAAAGACACATCCGGGTCTTTGGATTTAGTGAACGGTGTCGGCACGCAGATATTAATGATATCGCACTTCTTGCAAATCTTATAATCCTCATAACAGACAATCATTTTTGAGCGGACTAATGGTGCCAGTTCTTCTGAAGTGACATCCTCGATAAAACTCTTGCCTGAGTTAATCAAACGGATTTTAGTTTTATCAACATCCACGCCATAAACCTGATAGCCGACTTTTGCCATTTCTACGCCCAAGGGCAAGCCGACATAACCCATACCGATAATTCCGACTTTTGCCGTATGCTTTAATATCTTATATTCTAAATCCATTCTTCCTCCTCGAAATATTTACAATTTTCTGAATCAAATTTGTGTGCTTAGTCAATTTATTATTCTATTGGTGGAATGCGATTTGTCAAGCATAAACCAAAGACAAGAAAAAAATAACCACGAATGACACGCGTTCGAAGAACCCGCGCAGCGAATGCACGAATAAAACTAATATTGTAAAGAATATAATAAGCAAATTCTATTTGACATGTCTGACAGAATAATTATAATCAATTAATAATTAATCCAAAGGAGCAGAAATGAAAAAAATATTATTGCTGTGCGCGCTCACATTTTGTCTTGCCGATTTTTGTTTTGCCAAAGAAAAATTCAAACCTGGCCCTGATTTACAAAGATTGGCAGACTATATGACCGGTTATTTTTCGAGTGAGGCACAGGCACTTGCTGACACTGACTATTTTGATATCCGCTTACGAATGCAGCGGGTCTGGCAAAACCGCACTGACGGTTATTGGTTATATGTTGAACAGGCGGTGGCTGGATATGAAGCCAAGCCATATCGCCAGCGCGTGTATCGTGTTTCTCAAATTGATA
>JAGXRL010000127.1 GCA_018335915.1 Candidatus Latescibacterota bacterium | reverse complement strand
TTCCGGGTGGAGCAACTAAAAGTATTAACAAAGAAGAACGAGACCAGATTAAAGAGATGGCGCAATCGTGCCAGACATTTGCATTAAAAACCTTAGATATTTTCCACAAAGTAGTGCTCGAAAATCCGCAGTATATGAGTCTCATTACCAATCCGGCATTTTCACTTAATGTTTTTAATATGGGTACGGTTGACCAGAACAATAAACTTAATTTTTATGACGGCATGATTCGAGTTACCGACCCACAGGGAAAAGAGTTTATCAAGTTCAAAGCCCAAGATTATTTAGAGCATCTGGGTGAAGAAGTGGTTGAATGGTCATATGTGAAGATTCCGTATTTGAAAAAAGTCGGATTTAAAGGATTGATTGATGGTATGGATTCGGGTCTTTATCGGGTCGGGCCATTAGGACGGTTGAACGCGTCAGACGGTATGGCAACACCAAAAGCACAGCAAGAATATGAAGTGATGTACAATACTTTTAAAGCCAAACCGGTTACGAGTACGCTCGCTTTTCACTGGGCAAGATTGATTGAACTGCTGTATGCATGCGAACGGGCTTTGGAATTAATCAAAGACCCGCAAATTACTGATACTAAAATCCGCAATATGGACTTCAAACATCAAGCAACCGGTATTGGTGTAGTTGAAGCGGCACGAGGGACCTTGTTTCATCATTATGAATTGACGGATGACCGGTTGGTCAAAAGCGTAAATATGATAGTGGCAACGACCAATAATAATGGGGTGATTAATATGTCGATTCGTAATGCAGCACGAGAACTGATTAAAAGCAAGGATGGTAAGGCAAATTGGAACGAAGGTATCTTAAATACCGTAGAAATGTTCTTTCGTGCCTATGACCCTTGCTTCGGCTGTGCTTCACATAGTCTGGGAACTTTAAAACTCGAAATAAATATTTTCGATAAACAGAGGAAGCTGATACAGTCGATTAAAAGTTATTGATTAGCCGTTGGCTAATTGATATGAACTATAAAAAACTTTTATCATTTGTCGTATTATTGTTATTAGATGTTTTAACAATAATCGTCTCTTACCTGGCCGCATATTTTTTGCGGACCCATATCCTGTCTTTGTTTTTCAAAGAAGTGAGCGCGGCATTACCATTTCAGATATTTATTTCAAGGTTTTATTTAGTGATTCCTTTTATTTTGATTTTTGGGTATGAAGGGTTATACCATCGGCGCTTTGATTTCTGGCAGGAGACCCGATTGTTATGGAAGAGCAATTTTATTGCTACGGCAATGATTATGATAATTCTGTTTGTTACGCAGAGTTTTATCGTTTCCCGGGCGATTGTCATTATTGCCTTTGTTTTGAATTTAATTTTATTACCAATCCAAAGGAATGTCATTAAGAAAATTTTATTTACAGTAAGTCTTTGGTCCAAAAATATTCTAGTAATCGGGTCAACAGAAACTGCAGAACGGTTGCAGCAACGATTTGCCAAACACGATACCTTGGGTTACAGGGTCGCACACCATATTGAAAGCGATGTTTTCAAACAGAACCGCGAGCTGGTCTATAAATCGTTATTAAGTAGAAAGATTGATGGAGTTATCATTGACAGTGATAAGGTCGAACCCAAACAGGTGCTGGAACTGTACGAAAATGCCGAGGGAAAAGTACAGGATTTTTTCGTGATACCGGCTTTATCGCAATTACAGACAACCGGTGTCCAAATCGAGCAGCTGGAAGATGTGCTTTTAATGAAATATCATTATAACCTGCTGCGGACCGAAAGCAGAATCGTAAAGCGTATATTTGACTTACTGATTGCCGGCGTGGCAATGATTGTTAGTATCCCATTATTTTTAATTATTTCCCTTATTGTAAAATTATCCGACAAGGGTTCGATTCTGCATATTCAGGAACGCTTAGGTAAGAATAATAAGCTTTTTAAATGTTACAAGTTTCGGACAATGTATCTTGATGCACCAACCCGGCTCGAAAATTTCCTAAAAAACTCGCCGCAAGCAAAATCAGATTGGGAAAAATACTTGAAAATTACTGATGACCCAAGAGTTTTTTCAGTAGGAAAATTCTTGCGTCGGAGCAGTCTTGATGAATTACCACAATTATGGAATGTTATCAAAGGAGATATGAGTCTGGTCGGACCCAGACCATATCTGCCGCATGAAGTCGAAAATTTAAATCACAAAATCACGATTATCACAAAAGTGCTGCCCGGTATTACCGGTTTGTGGCAAGTATCAGGACGGAGCCGATTGACATTTGCTGAGCGGATGCGACTTGATGAGTACTATGTGAAAAACTGGAGTGTGTGGTTGGATTCAGTGATTATGTTCAAAACAGCAAAGGTCTTGTTCAAGACCGAAGGGGCATATTAAATGAAAGTCAAGAGTCAAGAGTCAAAAGTCAAAAGTTTTCTTTTTATTGCGATATTAATTTTATATTCTTCGGTATTGGCAAGTGAATGGAAGACTTATACAAACACCAATTTTGTTAATGATATTGTTGCAGACAGTAATCATATTTATTGTGCAACACGGGGTGGTTTGACCATATTTTCAAAAAGGGACAGTATTTTTACTGATATTTATACTAATGTGCATGGATTGCCTTCTAACCGGGTTAATTGTCTTTTATTTGATACACACGAGCAACTCTGGGTCGGCACGAACCGCGGTCTGGCTATATATAACCCGCATCTGAAAAGTCTAACCCGATATCATGATTTAGGTTCAGTCGAGCAGAATTATATCAATTGCCTGGCAAGCAGCGGTGACACGATATTAGTCGGCACGCAAAACGGGCTAATTGTGATTGACACCCGAGGTACCGGAACAATCAGCGATGACCGGATAATTTCCCGGATGCTGCCGACCCAGGTTTCGTGTCGGGTTTTTGCACTGGGCGTGCATGATGATTTCTGGATTAGTGCCTGTCCGGGATTGGTCAGATTGAATCGCGATTTGCAGAATTTTTCGGTAATGCTCCATCCGTTTGGTGATTCAGTTAAAGCAATGACTGTTGTTAACGATTCTTTGTACATTGCCAGTGAACAGGGGATTGGCCGGTATAATGGAATTGTCTTTGAAACCGTTGTGTTATTTGCAGAGCGTTATCCGGTCTTTGATTTAAAATACTTTAATGATAAATTTTATGTAGCGACTACCAGCGGATTATTACAGTTCGACGGTTCAAATTTATGGTTTATTCTTTATGAAGATACCCGAGCGATTCTGAATGCAGACGGTTTATGGGTCGGGCTTGGCGGATGGGTTTGGTTTGGCAGCGGGCTTAAATTGAATCAAAATAATGATTGGCAAAGTTTTTTGACCAATAGTATTGCCGCGAATATTGTCTCTTGCGCGATTACAGATAAAGACGGTAACATCTATGCAATGCACTATCCGGTCAGTTATAAGGCGATCAGTAAGAAATTGATTGATGACCAATGGCAATTTATCTATGATACGATTGCTAATAGTTATGTTGGTCTGGTTGATCAAAATAAATGTGTCTGGTTTGGTCATTGGCTGCTTAACGGCGGTCTGAGTTGTTATGACCCGACAAATCAAGTGTGGTCAGCACAGACCTGGACCGGTCTTAAAGGTGTGGTCGGCGCAATGGGAATTGACAACAATGATGTGATATGGTTTCATAATCAGAATAATACGATTATTGCCTATGCACAAGATAGTATTTATGAGTTCACAATTCCCGGTCTTTCCCGACCGGAAAAGCACGGTTACGAGATAGTTTTTGATAAAGATAATCAGGGCTGGCTATGCTGGTCAGGTGGATTAGTACGCTTTAAATATGATAATCTGTCTAATTTGTCAACGCAAATTTTTGCGTATCACGAAGTAATCTCAGCCGCAGTCGATGCCAAAAATAATATCTGGTGTGCAACTGACCAGGGCGCCACGGTTGTGGAGAGAGATACTTTTCGTATTTATAATACCGCTAACTCACAAATTTTATCGAATAGGATAAATCGCATCAAAGCCGATGATTGGGGCGGGGTCTGGATATTGAGTTCACAAGGCTTATCCCGGTATGATATATTCACCAAACAATGGGGGCATTACACAGCAAATAACAGCGGTATAATTGCCAATGAAGACAATGATGATAAATTTTATCAATGGTTGTTTATTGACCAGGCTAATGGATTTTTGCTGGTCGCAACCAAAGAAGGTATCAGTCAATTCCATTATCGCATAACGCCACCATCAGTGTTATCGCAAATTAGAGCATATCCTAATCCGTTTATCAAATCACAGCACAGCGCAATAACTTTTGACAGTCTACCAGCCGATGCCAAGATAAGTATATATAATCTGGTGGGAGAGTTAATCTGTGAACTTACGCCAAATACAAATTTTCCCGGAGCAAGGTGGACTCCCTCAAATATGCCTTCGGGTGTTTATCTTGCTTTGATTGTTGCGGATGGGAAACGGCAGGTTGTTAAATTCGCGATTATTAATTAAAACTCGTCAGTTTCTTCAAAATCTTCTTGTTCCTGGTACTCTTTTTCACCAATGCAATCCTTATAGTCCGGACATTCGGGACAGCAAT
Organism: Candidatus Latescibacterota bacterium; assembly: GCA_018335915.1. GTDB lineage: Bacteria > Hydrothermota > Tepidihabitantia > Tepidihabitantales > CAIPLT01 > JAGXRL01. The sequence goes on along the minus strand of JAGXRL010000127.1, from coordinate 4,972 downwards.
TTTCATTTAAATTGTCCAGGTCTTTACATTCGTCATAATAGGGACAGATGTCACAACACATTGATACCTCCTGTTCGAGATAATGCAAATTTTTCTCGCTTATATTTTTTCCCTATCCTATATTTTTGAATCATTTCATTATTTCGTAAATCTTTTTTTGGAGATGTTTGGTTTGGGGCGTTCTCTTTCTTCTTCTGGTAAATCCATACATGATGTAAAGTATTTGCATTGCGGACAACAATCATCCCGCAACTGGGCTTTGCTTTGACAGATATCATAGCCCGAACAAGCATGACAACACATATTTTAAAATCCTCCTGATTTAGTGTTTTTTTATTGCGACACATTAATTATTGTGTTATATTTTGGGGGTTTCCACTTGATTCATCATCAAAATCAATTCGCGGATAATTTCGGCAACAACCGAGGCATAAGTTAAATTTGCTGAAGTAGTTGGGTTATACTCAACAATATCACATCCAACCATATCGAGTTCACTTAATTTTACAATTGAAGCAAAAAGTTCCTGATAAGAGATGCCATTGGGGACCGGTGTTTGTACGGCTGGAAAAATACCACAATCCAAGACATCGATATCCAGAGTCAGATAACAAGGATGATGACCGATACGATTTTTTACCTGATCAAGATATTTGAGTACGGAAAAAAGATATTGGTTCTGATTTTCAACGGGTCGGGTAATCGAGCGAAGTCCGAGTTGATAAATTCGGTCAGCCGGGATAAATTCGCTGATTCGTTTGATAACCGTAGCGTGGGAATATTTATCGCCCAATAATTGGTCACGGGTATCAGAATGGGCATCGAATTGGATAATGCGCAGTTCTGGATAATGAGTTACTAATTCTTTGACAATCGGGATGGTGACCGTATGTTCACCACCGATAGATAATATATGCTTGCCAAGTTTAGTATATTTGCGAACTGTTTTCTGAATTTGACGGAAAGTTTTTATAACGCTCGAATACGGTAAGGCAAGGTCACCGGCATCATGAATTTTATAATTACTCAGGTCTTGATTAAAATACGGACTATATGATTCGACATTACAAGAACCGATACGGGCAAATGATGCACCAAAACGGTTACCCGGCACATAGGAACTGGAACGGTCAAAAGGAATACCCAGAATCACTGTCTGTGCTTTTTTTAGCTTAGCATTCGCAAAATCGAAAATCATACCGATTAATCAATACTATACAGTTCGTATTTTTTCATCTGTATCGGCAAAAGGTTACCATAATATCCATATTTGTCAAGAGGGAATTTGTATTAGTTTTTCTGCTCGGATAAAATTTGACGGATTAAGGAGGCGCGTTTTTCATCACGTTCGCCGGGTGTCATTTTCTGATTGTAGAAAATCTGCAGATTAGCCGGCCGTAAGAGAATCATGATTTTATTGAGGGTGTTCAAAGAAGTTTCGCGAATGATTTGAGTAGCGACGCCGAGCCGGACCGTTGCCAATAGATTGAGCGCTTCTTCACTGGTTAACAAACGGGCTGAATTTAAGAGCGCATAAGCGCGGAAAATCTTGTCTTCAATTTCCGATTTCATATTGGTGAGGAGATAGTCGCGTGATTTTTCTTCGTATGCGATTAATTCCTGCGTGATTTTTTCAATGCCTTCGATGATTTCGTCTTCAGATTGTCCCAGACTAAGGGTATTAGAGACCTGGAAAAAATAACCTTTGGTTTCAGTGCCTTCACCATAAAGCCCGCGCACCATAAAATGTATCTGCCAGACTGCTCTTAATACTTTTTCGATTTCTCGGGTTAATACCAGGGCAGGCAGGTGAATCAAAACCGACGCTCGTAAGCCAGTACCGATATTACTGGGACAAGCCGTGAGATATCCATAGCGCGGCGAGTAAGCATAGCAAAGCATAGATTCCAGATTATTGTCCAATTGGTTTAACTGTTCAAACCCCTGCTTGAAATTGAAACCGGGCATAATAACCTGCATGCGCAGGTGGTCTTCTTCGTTAATCATGACACTGATGGTTTCACCCACATTTATAAATACGCCCCGGACTCGGACTTCTTTAGTTGATTTAAGATTTTTACGACTGGCTGATTTTTGAACAAAGTCAGGTGATATGAGATGCCGTTCTAAAAGAAATTCAGCCTGAAGTTCGGTCAGTTTATCAATCGAGACCGGTGCTGATTCAGACAGAATAGACCGCAAATTTTTTTGGTCGTGGATCGCCTGGTTAATCATTTCAAATACCTGTTGTAATTCAGATTGACTTGCCCGATTCGGGAAAGGGTATCCAGAAAGGTTACGGGCATAACGAACCCGACTTGATAAGACAATCGAAGAATCGGCGGTTTTGTTATCAAGCCAGGACGGTATCAGTTCATTGATTAACGAGAGTGGTATGTTTTTCATAGTTTTGATTATTTACTTTGCTCTTTGATTTTGCGAATCCGGTCACGGATCGAAGCGGCTTTTTCATAATCTTCACCGGCAATCGCATTTTTCATTGATGCCTGCAGTTTTTTGATGACGAATTTTTCGGTAATCTTCTTTTTACTATTGGTCGTGCTTTTACCGATATGAGTAGTGGTGCCATGAATGCGTTTGATGACCGCTTCTAATTTATTGCCAAATGTTTCATAACAAGTTTCACAGCCAAGCCGTCCTGCTTTTGTGAAAGCGGCATAAGAAAGCCCGCAACTCGAACAGATTAATTTGTGGTCGTCAGCCGAAATTTTATCGTGCAATTCAGCCAAAATTTCCTGGGGGGCAAGAATGGTTTTCTTGATTTCGCCGACACCTTTTTTTGACGCGCATTCTTTACAGAGAGCAAGTTCACACGCTTTGCCGTCCTTATCAATGGTGGTTATGACAACACTCACTTCAGGTTTTTGACAGAGACTGCACTGTTTCATAAATTTATTTTGAGTTTTCGCTCAGTTTTCCATTCTTGAGCCAAAATTTTCTGGTTGCATAATCAACAACATGCTGATTATGGGTAACCGTAAGAATCGTTACTTTTTTCTCCTGATTGATGCGCTGTAAGGTTACTAAGAGTGATTCAGTATTCGTGACATCGAGATTACCGGTCGGTTCATCAGCCAGCACAATAATCGGGTTGGTGACCAGAGCTCGGGCTAGAGCAACTTTTTGTTTTTCACCGCCCGACAGTTCTGTGGTACGGGAAAATCTCCGCTCCCAAAATCCGATATCTTGTAAAGCGTGTTCAGCCTGCGTAAATGCCTGTTGATGATTTAAACCAGCAATGAATAACGGCATGGCAACATTTTCCAGGACATTGAATTCGGGCAAGAGATGATGAAACTGAAACACAAAACCGATATGCTTATTACGGATATCAGATAATTGTTGGTGATTAATGCTCTGCAGATTAGTATGATTGACCATAACCGAACCGGCATCAGGCAAGTCTAAACCGCCTAAAATATGCAAAAGCGTACTTTTACCAGTGCCGGAAGGTCCAAGAATGCAGACCCATTCACCCGCTTTCACTTCCAGGTCAACATTTTTCAGTACTTCCAGTCGCTCGTTACCGGAAATAAAAGTCTTGGTTATGTTTTCTGCTTTAAGAATCGTATTTTCCATTTGTTATATTATTATAAGAATTCTATTAACTATCGTCAATATATTAGCTACTATTCATTACGAATCGCTTCAACCGGTATGAGATTTGCCGCTTTGTATGCCGGATAAATCGTCGAGAAAAACGAGATAGCAAGAGCAATCAGCAAAACTAATAAGACATCGGTCAGGGCAACCTGAACCGGCAGGTTTTTGATAAAATAGACATCACCCGGCAGATTGATAATACGGTATTTATCCAGAATAAAAGAGACGGCCACGCCAAAAATTGTACCGGAAATAGTGCCGATTAAACCAATCATAAATCCGGTGAGCATAAAAATCTTAACAATGCTCTTCTTTTTCGCACCCATTGCAGTGAGAATGCCGATTTCTTTAGTCTTTCGGATAACCATCATAACTAAAAGCCCGATAATGCCAAACGCAGCCACCAGCACAATCAGAACCAGCACAATAAATGTAACGACTTTTTCCAATCTGAGCGCAGTAAAAATATTCCGATTCATGCTCATCCAGTCTGATACCCGATACGGAAAACCCAAGTCAGCCCTTATTTGTTTTACAATTTTATCAGTGGCATTGATATTCTTGACTTTTAGTTCAATACCAGAAACCGCATCGCCAATACCTAAAAAATCCTGCAGACTTTTAAGTCCAGTATAAACAAAACTGGTATTATAATCATACATACCCGCATCAAAGATTGCCGTGACCGTATAATTTTTCAGACGGGGCAGAACTCCGAACGGCGTGGCTTCTCCGGCAAACGGTGCGACCAAAGATATTTCATCACCAACCCGGGCACCAATACTTCGAGCCAAATCAATGCCCAGAATAACATTATTATCAGATAAATCAAAAGTACCCTGCACAATATCTTTTTTAAGACTGATAATTTCACTTTCTGCGTCAGCAACAATACCCCGCACAATAATGCCATCAGAAGTATTCTGTTTGCGGATAATGGTTTTAGTATAGATAAATGGTTCGGCTGAAATCACGCCCGGATAATTGCGCACCGCGATTAACAACGAATCATAATTTTCAATATTGTCATAAGAATATTTCGCAATGATAATATGCGGAGTCAAACCGAGAATCCGGACTTTCAGCTCCTGATGAAATCCGTTCATTACTGACAAGACAATGATGATTGCGGCGACTCCGATAAAAATACCAGCAATCGCAGACAGGGCACCGGACGAAAAAAACCGACCGCCCTTAGAACGGAGATAGCGCCGGGCAATGAAAAATTCAAACATTATACAATTTTATAATTAATGCTTTTGTGTATTACTCTACTTGTTTGTCTTTGCGAGCCGTAGGCGAAGCAATCTCCTTGCTTAGAATATATCAAGGGAGATTGCCGCGTTGC
>JAGXRL010000126.1 GCA_018335915.1 Candidatus Latescibacterota bacterium | reverse complement strand
AGCCGGCACATCGATTTCGCCCATCCGGTAAATCTTGCTCAGATTTCTCAACTCAATCATCTAATGCCCCGCATCATCTGCCGCATTCTCCGTTCGCTGTCACTGTCCGAACCGGGCAGACCGGGATTCTGGCTTGCGCTCACCAGCACAACATCACCCAGATTCAAACCGCTCTTAATCTCAATCGATTTACCGTCAGTCTCACCAGTCTCGATTACCCGGGTCTCGTGTTCTTTACCCTTGGGTACGAGCACGGTCTTTTTGCCGTTCTTTTGTTTGATTACACTTAAAGGTAAAACCAGTACATCGTCTTTTTTGACGATAATAAACTCGACATTGGCAGTCATGCCTGATGCCCAGTATGACGGCACTTTTGCCGGCTCGACCATCACATTATAAACCACGATATTGGAAACAGTCTGTCCTTCACGGGAAATCTTGGTGACTTTTGCCGGGACTCCTTCGTTTGGATAAGCATCGAGCGTAATTACCGCTTGCTGGTTTAATGCTATTTTACCGATATCGGCTTCATCAACTGTAACATTGGCAAGCAAACGGTCTGAAATCACGAAAATCGTGGTCTGGGGATTGACATTTTGACCCGGCTCAGCACTGCGCATGATCACTTCACCGGCAATCGAATTCGTGAGTGGCACTAGTTTGTATGCTTTTTCGGCTATCTGATAAGCTTCTTGGGCTTGGCTCAATGCCTGCGGGTCGTTCTGTTTTTGCGCTGATTCCAGCGCCGACCGCGCTGCGTCTAACAAAGCAATCCGGTCTTCTGACGAAATCCAGGCAAGGATATCGCGCGGTTTGACTCGCTCGCCCTCATCAACCAAGACCTGCTCGATTCTGCCGCTCACCGGTGAATTGACCGCAACCCGGGTATAGGGTTGAATCGTGCCGGTCGAAAGCACCTTGACTTCGATATTACCCTTCTTGACTTCGACGGTTGTGAATTGCACCTGGCTCGTTTTTTTCGTTAACAGTTTGCGCACGATAAAAAATCCGGCGACTAAAATTACGATGACAATAATTGCGATTAATAACTTTTTCATGTTAATTGCTCCTTCCGATTGTCTTTTCCAAGCTTACGACTGAACTGCGCAGATTAAACATAGCATTGACATAACCGTTTTCCGCATTCGAGAGTTCGCTCTCTTTTTGCTGCACAAAGAAATACGATGTCCGTCCCTGCTCATACTGAAGCTTGGTCAGCTGATACGCATTGCGGGTTGCCTGCAGATTTTTTTGGCTCACTTCCAGATTTTTTTGCGCCATCTGCCAGTCAATATATGCCTGTTTAATTTCGGTTTCAATGCTCTGCAGTAAATCCTCGAATTTCAGAATATTCTGTTTGACCGAAACTTGTGACTGGTTCACTCGTGCCCGGGTTGAAAAACCGTTAAACAAAGGCAATGACAATCCAATGCCCGCGCTCCACGAGCTCGACTGTTGTAAAAACTGGTCTCCCTGCAAACCATAGGAAGAAGACACTGAAACCGACGGCAGATAACTGCTCTTTGCCTGGCTTACCTGTGATTCTAAAATAACCCGGTTTGCTTTTTCAATGATAACTTCTGGCCGTTCGTTCTTGGCAATTAGGGTCAAGGTATCAAGCAGGGGAAATTCGACTGGTTTGTCTTGATAAGTGATTAAAATATCGTCAAGAGCTAATCCGATTAACTGGCTCAATTTCAATTTTGCCAAAGCCAGATTCTGTTCTGCTCTCAGCAAATCATACTCGGTCTGGCTGACATTTACTTCGGCTTGCTCGACATTGGTCTGGTTTTCCCGACCCACACTGTAATTGAGTCTTAATAAAGTGAGATTTTCCTGCCGTCTTTTCAAAACATCGTTAATCAAAGTCATCTGCTCTTCGATTTGCAGGATTTTATAAAACGCTTGCTGCACGGCAAGCACGACTTCGGCTTGTTTCTGACGAAAACTCTCTTCGGCAATCTGCACTCGGGTTTGGGCAATCTTTGCGCCCGCCCGAATCGAGTTGCCTTTGTACAGAGTGTATTGGGTACTCAGTCCGGTAGAATAACTATCAGATATTTGGTCTTCAAAATCGCCGCTGGTCCGGTAATTGCTTGATAAATTCAGACTCGGATAAAATGACGCGTTGGCTTCAGTCAGAGCCGAGCGCGCCTGTTCGATATTCATTTTCGACTGCTGCAGTGCCAGATTGTTTTCTTTGGCTAAATTCGCGCAGTCATCCAGAGTCAGTGACTGTGCCCATCCAATATTGACAAATATAAAAAAGAAAAAAGCCAGACTAATTTTACTCATCACGCTATCTTCTCCTTCGCTTTTTGATTTCGGTGTTTGATAACATCAATCAACATGTTTAAACAAATTAAAAACATTTTCTGCTTTGCTTAAAAAATCTTTTTTTCGGGGTACTCTACTATTGCAAAGTACCCCTTATGTATTGTATTAAAGATTACGGTCGAATGCAACCTCTATGATGATATTGGTAGCATTGGTGTCGGCATCTCTCCTTGTGTCTCATATTTCGGGCTATTTTGCGTCGGATATTCCTTCGCATCTGGTGTTTGAATCGCCGTTTCATCACATTTCGAAACAGATTGTGTCGAAATGAACCGATTCTATTTCTGCGATATTGCTGGTGTCGGGTTGATTGCTGGGGACTTGTTCTGTTGCGATTTACGGGTCTTCCATCGGCAAATAAACTTGGCGCTGTTATGAGCAAACCTAATAATACGATTATTAAGCTGGTCAGTTTTCTGGGCAGTTTACTCATACTATCCTCGCTTTCTGTATGGATTGTAATCTTTTTTTCATACATAATATTAGACGGAAAATATTATGATAAGTTTAATCGCATTAAATTTATTATTGACTTCTGAAAAATTTCTTATATCTTAATTTACTGTGAAAAAATTAAAACAAGTTGCGAATTCCACTGACTTCATCTGTTTTCTTGGCACGGGTGGCGCACGGATTGTAGTTGCCAAACAATTGCGCGCAACTGGCGGTATCTGGTTTTCTTTAGACCATACCAATTTTATTGTTGACCCTGGTCCTGGCTCTTTGGTCAGAATGACTTCATCCAAGCATGGTCTTGACCCGACCAAACTCGATGCGATTCTCTTATCGCACAAACATCTCGACCATTCCGGTGATATCAATATTATGATTGAAGCGATTACTACTGGCGGCACTATTCATCGTGGCGCTCTTTTCTGCCCTCAGGATGCGCTTGTTGGTGACGAACGGGTAATCCTGCCTTATTTAAAAAATTACATCCAGGAGATTACTGTTTTAACCGAAGGCGGAAAATACAAAATTAACAACGTTGTTTTTTCAACCCCAATCCAACAGCATCATCCGGGTCAAGTATATGGGTTTATTTTCAATGCCGGCAAACTCAAGATTTCTTATGTGGTAGACACCAAATATTTTCCTGAATTGGAGCGGATTTATAAAGCAGATATAATGATATTCAGCGTGATTCGTCTGCTTCATTCTGACCTTGAACATTTATCATTAGAAGATGTCAAAACCATCATCCTCAAAGCAAAACCGAAAACCGCGATTCTCACCCATTTTGGCATGACCATGCTCAAAGCCAGACCATGGCAGCTGGCCCAAGAGCTGACCAATGCGACCGGCATAAAAGTTATTGCCGCACAAGACGGTATGAAGTATAATATATCTGAACACGCATGAATAAAATAAAATTATTAGCCGAAGATACTGTCCGAAAAATTGCGGCGGGTGAAGTTATTAACCGGCCCGCTTCAGTTGTCAAAGAACTCCTGGAAAACTCAATCGACGCCCAGAGCCAGAAAATTACCATTGAACTCAAGCAGGGCGGTAAAAACCTGATTAAGATTATTGACGATGGCATCGGCATGTCACGCGACGATGTCAGATTAGCAATCCAGCGCCACGCAACCAGCAAGCTCGAGACGATTGACGACCTCAATACCCTCAAATCTTATGGATTTCGGGGTGAAGCGCTATCGAGTATTGCTGCGGTTTCCCGTCTGAAAATCGAGACCAATCACGATGATAAAATGGCTGGTACTGCCTTGTCAGCTGAAGATGGCGAAATCAAAGAAATCAAAGAAATCGGTCGTGCCCGCGGCACTACGATATCAGTCCAGACCTTGTTTTATAATCTGCCGGTGCGGCGCGGATTTCTCAAATCTGATTCCTATGAAAACAAACTGATTCTGGAAACCGTCTCGGCTTATGCCATTGCTTATCCTGCTATTCACTTTACTGTGATTGCTGACGGCAAAGAAATTCTCAATCTCGCCCGAACCGAATCATCCAAAGAACGGCTTAAACTATTTTTAGACAAATCGGTCTTTTTAAATCTTTTTGAATTCCGTTATTCGAATCCGATGTTATCGTTCTTTGGGTTTATCTCGGCACCGGAAACTGCGAAAACTTTCTACGAATTACAGCAAGTCTTCTTTAATTTACGCCCGGTCCGCAACCGCACGGTTGTCAAAGCGATTTACGATGGATATTCGGGCACGCTTATGGGTCGTAATCCCAATTTTGTCGTATTTCTGGAAACCAATCCCCAAAATCTCGATGTCAATATTCACCCGACTAAAAACGAAGTAAAATTTACTGACGAACGGTTTCTTTTCGATTTTGTGTCTGAAGCGATTCGCAAAACCCTGGGCGTGCAGAAACGGGCTGAAATATCCGAAGATACCATGCTATTCCAGCGCAGTCTTATGGACACCGAAGAAATCGGCACCGGTTTCTGGCAGCTCCATTCGTCTTATATTTTTGCCCAGATTCAGTCTGGTTATTGCATTATTGACCAGCATGCCGCTGCCGAGCGCATTATTTTTGAAGATGTCTTGAAAAAAGACGAAAAAGTTAATACTCAGGGGCTGCTTTTTCCAATCGTCATTGAACTCACTCCAGAAGAATTCAGCGTTTATGAAGAAACTAAAGAAACCCTGTCTGCTCTGGGTATTGAAACCAAAGTCTTCAGCGGACGCAGTGTTGTCTGTGAAACGATTCCCGCGAGCACCGCCCTGAATAAACAAGATATCAAAGAGTTTTTTGTCGAACTAACTAAGATTGATAAAGAGCAGTTGTCCCATAAAGAAGAGATTGCCAAGCAGATTGCCTGCAAAGGCGCGATTAAAGCCAATCAGCGGTTATCCCAACCAGAAATGGAAGCGCTCATCAATAAACTCTTTGCCTGCAAAGACCCGTATTTCTGCCCGCACGGACGCCCCACGATTATTAAAATGACCCGAGACGAATTAGACAAGAAATTCGGGCGTTAGAAAATGACTCAGGTTGGGGGTAAAGATGCATGTTTGGTTTAAGGGTAAAGTCGACCGTGGGCTTAAACTTCAACCATACTGCCATCCTCAACATCACCATCACCTATGAAACTGTTTTGTCTGGTTGGTCCTACTGGTATTGGCAAAACCGATATTGCGATTCGACTTGCCAAACAATTCAGTTTGGATGTTATCTCTGCCGACTCGCGCCAGATTTATAAATATATGGATATCGGCACTGCCAAACCGCGTGTGCCGATTCGCGACCGCGTGACCTTTCATCTCATTGATATTATTACGCCTGACATATTGTATTCTGCGGCAGATTTTGCCCGAGATTGTCAAAAAGTGATTATGAGATTAAACCAAAACAAGCGACGCTTTATATTGGTCGGCGGTTCTGGCTTATATCTGAAAGCTTTATTCGAACCGTTTTTCGACGCACCGGCGCGAGACCTGAAACTCCGTAAAAAATTAGCCGATGAAGACATTAATAAATTATATGAGCGATTGCAACTGGTTGACCCTGGCTCTGCCCAGCGCATTAAACCGCAAGACCGGCAAAGAATTGTGCGGGCATTGGAAATATACGAGCAGACCCGAAAACCAATGTCGCAGCATATTGAGCAGACACGACAGAGCGATTTCACTCCTTATTATGTCGGACTGAATATGGCACGAAACAACTTGTATGAAAAAATTAACCAGCGCTTTGACCAGATGATACAAGACGGATTGGTAGATGAAGCAAAAAACCTTCTTAAATCAGGATATACAACTGCACATAATGCCTTAAATGGTATTGGTTACTTTGAAATCATTAGATTCCTTAATCAAGAAATATCTTTAATGCAGGCAATTTATTTGGCGAAAAACCGCTCCCGACAATATGCCAAGCGCCAGCTGACCTGGTTTAAAAAAATCGAAGGGGTCAGATGGATTGAATTCTCCACGCTTGACCAGACCGTGAAAAGAGTCGGTCTGGAATTTGAAAAATATTTAAGTTCGTTTTGATTTGACAAACAGATAATGAATTAAAAATGACCGAACCGACATCTAACCCGAAAAGCAATTTAACTCTGCTTTTTTTATTATTACTCAGCGCGCTGATAATTATGGTTATCCTTGCCCTTTCTTATCAAGAACTATATCAGGAAGACAGTTATGCCCATTACTTATTGGCAAAATATGCGTGGAGTCATCCCCGTCTGTTTATTGATATCTGGGCACGACCAATTCCGACTCTGTTTCTTTCTTTCGCTGCTCCATTCGGAATTATACCAGCCAAAATCCTGACAGTCATTATCAGTCTTATCTGCGCTTTTTTCACTTATAAAACAGCGCAAATATATAAAATAGAGCACGCTGAATTTGCAGTTCCTTTTCTTATTTTTCAACCTTATTTTTTATTGTTATCTGTTAATCCCTTAACTGAAATTTTCTTCGCGACCTTTTTAATCGTCACCGTGCTCCTCTTTTTACAAAACCGTTATCTTGCTTCAGCCATCTGCTGTTCGTTATTACCGCTAATTCGGCCTGAGGGATTTTTCTTGCTCTTATTTTGGTTTATTTTGTTAATTATAAAGAAGAAATGGAAACTGATTCTGTTTCTGGGCGTAGGATTAACTATCTGGAACCTGTTAAGTTTTATCCGTACCGGCCAAATACTTTGGCTCTATCACAATTTTCCCTGGTCAGGACAAACGGCATTTTACGGCTCGGGCGATTTTTCTCATTATTTTGATTTACTGCCAAAAATTACCGGATGGTTTATATTGCCTTTTTTTATTATCGGATTGGTCTATCTAATCAAGCGGAAAAAATTCTTCTTAATCAGTGTTTTTGCGTATTTTTTTATCCTGCATACAATACTCTGGAAATACGGCCTGTTCAAAAGTGCTGGTTATGCCCGGTATTTTGTCTCGATTGCACCGGTTATCGCAATTATTGGCTTATCTGGATATAACTTTCTTACTGCCTGGTTACAGCGAAAATATTCATTAATTATTTTATCAGTTTTCTCAATCATGCTGGTCATCACATCAATCTCAAGCGTCTTAAAAATTCAGCCAAGAAATCTAAATTCAGACCATCAGCTTTTGCACGAAGTTCACGCATATTACAAGAGTTTACAATCAGATGCACCGCTGGTCTGTGCCTATAACTATTTCTTTTACATCTCTGACTTTGACCGATATGATTTCCCGAATTATCCCTATCCCCATCTTGATTCGATAAGAATGCATCTTGATAACTCAATCATTATCTGGGACTCAATCTTTATGCAGAATCAGTATGGCATTTCACCCGAATCATTAACCAATCTCAATTACCGAGAAATAAAATCCTTCCGCTCAGATAATAATTACTATCCAATCAAAATATTCTCATTTAAAAATTTTGGATTTTGAGGGTTTTGGGGTTCACCCCGCACCTATTCTCAAATGCAGTGCAGATAATCATATAGTATAAAACTACATAAACACAATCTCAAGAATAGGTGCAGGGTGAAACACTTCATTTCTGCAACACTCAACTCTTAAACATTACGGTGCGGGGTTCAAAATTAATATTTATCTGCGTAATCTTGCTGTAATCTGTGTAATCAAGAGAGCGAGTTTTTCCGAGCTCTCGTATTTTATTCTTGACAATACCATTTCTAAATATTATCCTTATACAATGGTTTTAGCATCCGAGATTAGGAATGGTAACACGATAAAAATTAATGACAATCTCTACAAGGTAATTTCTGCCGAACATAAAGCCGGCACTGCAAAAATGCAGAGCTCGGTCCATTTAAAACTGCGCAATATCGAAACCCATACTTTTACTGAGCAAAGACTGCATCCGGAAGAACGGGTTGAAAATATCGAAATGGAAACCGTCAGTATGGAATATATTTATCACGACGGCAATGATTATTATTTTATGCACCCGCAGACTTATGAGCAGTTTTCATTTACCAAAGAACGGCTCGGTAATTTTACCAGTTTTATGACCCCGGGTATGAAAATGAAGGTTGAATTACTGGAAGACAAACCGATTGATATCGT
>JAGXRL010000125.1 GCA_018335915.1 Candidatus Latescibacterota bacterium | reverse complement strand
GGGGGGGGGGGTATAATGCAGACATGCAGAATAATGAAGAAGTTATTCGCATATTTTTTTTGGATTATCTCCATTCTGGCAGGGAGATATGTTTAAACAAACAATTTTTATGAACAAAAAATATAAAAAAGAAAAGGAGGTGATAATATGAAAAAAATTATTTTTCTACTCGTGACGATCGTTATAATTGCTACATCGCAGCCAGCATGGATTGAACAAGATTGCTGGTTTGAGTTTCCGGCTGGCACTTGGAATGTGCAAACCGGCTCTGCCACTGCCCGTTGTCGCAAGTTCTTATTGTATAACCCAAATGGTGATTCTTGCAATCAGGAGCAATGGGTAATTCCTTTTAAAGACTCGCTTTCGCTTGCCCAATGGATTGAATGGACCATTACTGGCAATAAAGTATTAGACTTAGTCCGTAAACCAGGAACATTTGCTGGCCTCGGACCGGTGTTGTCAGTTAAAAGCAATGAAGCCATCTATATGACATTTAGCGGATTTGAAGACTTAGTAAAAATCGACGACGTAACACAGATAATACCTAAATATTATTCATTTATGCCAACTACAACAACTAACCCTGGAGACGTAACTCAATGGATTGCCGCAGCAGATATGAACACATCCAATATTCCGATTACTGGAGTGGTCGGTGGTCCGGCGCTACGAAGAATGTGGGAAAAGATCGTTGTCTCAGATGTTAATCTTGCGTGTGAATACGAAGATCCTGCAGGTGCAATTATCAACCTCAATCTTACAGTGATGAAGCCCTGGATTGATCCTGCGACAGGACAATACACGGGCGTTCCCCCTGCTTATGTTCCACCGCCAACACAATAACTAAATCATATAGAGCATAAAACAGTAACCCTCCCTGCCAGACCTGGGATAATTTAAACAAATTTTAAAAATGAGAAAAATTGCCGTAATAATATTGCTATTAATTATATTACAAATCGCGACCGCGAATGTCGTAAATTTGGTTATTGTTTCGCCAACTCAAGCCAACCCAGTATATGTATTACCCGGCGGAATTGTTACAGTAGTTATAGATGTTTATGTTAATCAAAATCAGAATAATGTTAGGGTTGGCGAAGAGATTTCCACTGCGACAACTCTGCCAATTAATTATAACTATCCGTTTCAACAAACATTTGACCCCGCAACCTGGTCTTTAGTTGGCGGAAATTACTATGCACAATTATCCATAAATATCACAGCCCCGGTAACACTTGGAACCTATAATTTACTGGTTGGCGCCAAGCAACCGCAAAACAGTCAAAACTGGGATATACAGGTTTATGAGTTGTCTGCGGTAAGAGTGGTTTCAGTAATACCCAATTTTGTTTGGAGCATTACCGGGAATAAGGTATTAGACATTGTTCGTAAGCCCGGCACTTTTGCCGGAGTCGGTCCGACAATATTTTTACGCAGCAATTATAATCTTAGCTTAACTTTTGCTGGATTTGAAAACTTAGTAAAAATTGGCGACCCAACCCAGACCATTCCCAAATATTATGCAATTCAACCAACAACCATAAACAATCCAACCCAAATTGCATCTGGCGACTGGATATCGGCAACGAATTTAAATACAACAACGATACCGATTAATGCAACGGGCGGTACTTATCGAGTGTTATGGGAGAAAATTGTTGTATCTGACCAAAACACCGCCTGCGAATATGAAGACCCGGCGGGTTCAACAATTATTATTAATGTTGTCGCAATGGAGAGGTGGATTGACCCGAGGATTCTGGAATATGAAATTGATTATAAATGAAATAATTATTAAATTAATTAAATAGAATGACTGTTCTTATCATAACCAGCCTTCTTTTCGCACAAACACAGGTATCGGTTTCGCCAATGCTGATTGAACAAAAGCTTGCGCCCGGGGCAAGAAAACAATTTGCGTTCTCAATTGTCAACGAATCAAAATGGGAAGCCGCGACCCTTGTTTTATATCCAAGCGACATTATTGAAACCGAGCAAGGTTATTATCAAACCGTAGAACCGGGCAAGGGCACCGCTTCTTGTGCCAGCTGGATAAGATTAAAAGAAAAAGATAAAGAAATATTTTTACCGCCCGATTCCGGAGTTGAGGTAGTTGGAAGTATTGAGGTGCCCAAAAATGCTCGGGGCGGGGGCTACGGAGCAATTGCGATTGAAACCAAGCTGCCGCCTAATTCAAAACAATACCGGACCAGAACGTCAGTAATTATTCAAATTGCCATACAACCAACTGTAAAAGCTAAAGCGATAATAACCAACATAAAAATAGAACCGCCAGAAAAATTAAAGCAATTTATGTTTGCCGGACCATTCAAAGATGCCCTGGCAATAGCAGTGTCAGTAAAAAACGAAGGAGAAGCACATATTACCGCAAAAGGAACCTTGATTTTACGACACAAAAACGGCGGTAAATTTAAAGAATATCCATTAGGGGCAGGGCGGGGAATAATTTTACCGAACACAACTGTAGATATGACATCGGTTATTAAAGAGCCGCCAACCGGCGAATACCTTGCCGAAGCAATCGTCAGATTCGGCAGCCCCAGTCCAGCCAAAGCAGTTATGCCATTTACGATCGCAGCCAAAAAAGTCGCCTCAAGGGGAAAATTAAGCGCCACGACGCCGGTAGCCTTAACTGTTAAACCAGACATCATCGAATCAAATATCGCGCCCAATGCTTTCAGGACCAGAACAATAATATTACACAACGAAGAACAGACCGAGATAAAGGTCAGTTCAGAAATACAAAGCTTAGCCAATGATTTAAGCGGAGAACTAATTACAAGCGATGCCGACAATGACAAGTGGACATGCGCAAATTGGATTCAAATTGAACCCAAAGAACTTGTGCTAAAACCAAACGAACGCAAATCAATTAAAGCAAAATTCCAAATACCCTCAGAAGCCAGTCAAGGTGAAAGGTATGCACAAATCATTTTTAATGTCGGCGCCAAAGACCGTTTGGCAACACCGTTTTTAGTACCGGTCTTTCTTAAATATCCACAGAATTTTACGGAAGCGATAAAAATAGACAAGGTTGAAATAACGAATATTGCGCCGGCAACCTTTAATGTTTTTATCAGTAATATTGGCGATGTCCGGTTAAAGCCGACCGGGAAAATCATCTTAGAAAGCATAACAACATCGCCATCATTCGCCGGGGAAAACATTGTAAAAGTCGGAGAATATCCGCTTAAAGAAATAAAAGATTATGTGCTGCCCGACCAGATTTTACAAATGGAAGCAGAAGGACCAGCCCGGCTGGCAAAAGGCAGATATAATGTAAAAGTTGAAATTGAATACGGGGAAAGAAAATTTTCCACGTTTGCAAAGGAAATAAGAATTTAAAACAAACTATGAATATATTAATTGGAGGAATGTATGCAAAAAATCAGTAAAAGGTTTTCATTTGTTATGTTGGCGCTCTGTTTCATAACCCTGCCACCGTCATTAGGATTTGCCAATTCAGAAGTTCCGCCGGAATTTATACCGACCGAACAAATCTGGGATAAATCACAATTAGAAACACCAGAATCATTAAAAACCGTCGAGTCAGGAACTCTAATACAAAAGAAAACAGAAACCACAGCGATTGTTTCTCAGCCAATGGTAACCGTAAACTTTCAAAACACAGATTTATTAGCAGCTTTAAACGATATTTCGAAACAAACCGGTGTACCGATTTATTCAGACGGAACCATAACCGGCGCCATAACAATGGATATAAAAAACCTGCCCCTTGAAGAGTGTCTATCACAAATTCTCTTACCTTTGGGTTATTCATATCAAAAGAGCGACGGCTATTATCTGGTTGGCACTGGCGAGTTTAAGCAAGTTTTGTTTACCCCCGAAGAAAACACGGGTTCTGAACCCACGGTGACTAATGTATTTTATGAGACCGATTTATTAGAAGCGCTTCAGGACATATCTGAGCAAACCGGAGTGCCGATTAATACGGACGGAACCGTGACCGGCACAATCACAATGGAAATTAATGATTTACCCCTTGAAGAGTGCTTGCAACGGATTCTCTTTCCTTTGGGGTATTCTTACAAAAAGATTGACAGTTATTATCTGGTTGGTTCTGGGAAAATTGAACACGCTTCTTTTGCCTTGCTTTCAGCAACCGAGATTATTAGGCCAAATTATCTGAAAGCAGCCGACCTCGATAAATTGATTTCCGATTTTTATCGTCCATACTTAAAAGTTAACCCCAACATAAACATATTTGCTATAACCGCGCCTAATCATATTATTGAAAAGTTTAAACAGGACTTAACCAGCATTGATAAACCGCCAAGACAGATTATGATCGAAGCCTTAGTTACCGAAATTTCAACCGACGCTTTAAAGGAATTGGGTATAAACTGGAGTGGGACCCTTAGCAAGGGCAATGACTCATTGTCTATAATTACTGATTTAACCAGAACCGAAAAACCCTCCTTAGACCTAATATATCGAACCATAACTAAAGGTATAACCGGAGATTGGTCATATACTTTTCTTCTACCGTCGTTACAGGCGCTGGTGCAAAAAGGAAAAGCACAAATCAAAGCAAACCCCAAGATTGTAACCTTTGACGGACAGCAAGCAAGTATCATGGTTGGCAAAGAGCAATATTATCAGATAGTTACTGGTCAACCGCAATATCCGTATGTGCGGTTAGAAGTTGTTAAATATGGTACTTCGCTTAATATCACACCCTATATATCTGATAAAGACGAGATAACTGTTGAGGTTGAACCGGAAGTAAGCGATTTTATTGGTAAAGGGTTGGGCGATTTACCGGTTCTGAGCAAACGAACCGCCAAAACCCAAATCAGGGTTAAAGATGGCGAGAAAATTGTTATTGGCGGACTGCGGTCAAAGAACGAAAGGGTTGTTCAAACCAAAATCCCAATTTTAGGCAGTATTCCGATTTTAGGTTATTTCTTTAGACACAATAAAAAGCTGGTGGAAGAAAGCGATATTATAATCATTATTACGCCAAACATTATAAAAGACTAAGAAGATTATAAGAACGAACCGACCTAAAAATGTCGCCGATTTAGTTAATCTTACTGAGAATATAAAAAGCCAGCTGGAAATAATAATTGACCGCAAAGGCGAGCAGATTAGAATCTATTACCGGTTCTAATCAACGGTAATCCGTTGTATTTAACAGAAAACAGCTTATGGCAACTTTTTTATTAGTTTCTATAAGCTGTTTAAGGTTTGTCAGGTTTTTGTAAACCTGTTTTATAAAGTCTTTTGCTTATGCAGTCTTTGGCGCTCCGCCCGGGCCGATATATTGAGCACGACCAAAACCTAAAATAGGGACAAAAATAAACCCTAAAAGAACCAGCCCAACAGTGAACCCGGCGCCTTTACCAAATGATTTAGATAATCCATGATACATTAAAATCATAATTATGATGTCGGCGATTGGTACGAACAATAAAAGCAGCATCCACCACCAGGGTTTCCCGATAATTTGAAGCCAGACGATTATATTATAAATCGGAATCAGACTTTTCCAGCCGGCTTTACCCGCTTTGGAAAAAATTTTCCACAAGCCAACAATCTGCAGGAGTGCAATTACGACGATTAAGATTATATGTATTATATTTAGTTCCATGTCTTCTCCTTTCTTGAAGATACATTGAGATAGCACAGAGGTGTTTTAATTGCCATCCCTTTTATTCGCATCACTGCTTTATATTGCCATAAAACAGTAAGTTTGTCAACCCCATAAGCTTCACATCTCTGCTTTAACTTCGTTCTCATGGCGGCTCGATAAAAACAGCAAAACATCCAGTTCGAGTGACCTTTAAAATGGTTGCGGCATTGACTTTTAATAGAATCATCTTATAATAACCTTGTGATAAACCGTTACTCGACCCCCGTAATGTCGGATTTATGGAAAGAAGAGACCAAGTTTAAATACTGGCTCTTGGTAGAAGAGTCGATCGCCTGGGCGCAGGGTAAAATGGGCATCGTTCCTAAGTCGTTGGCTTTAAAACTGAACAAAGCAAAAGTTAATATTAAGGAGATTGAGCAAATCGAAGAGGTCTTACAGCACGATGTGATTGCATTCTTAAAAAGCACAGAAAAACAACTGGGTAAAGACGCCAAGTTCTTGCACTTCGGTTTGACTTCTTATGATGTCGTAGATACAGCCTTGGCATTGCGGTGTCTGATTGCCTGTGTTTATATTTTGTCTTCTTTAAAAAACCTTGCCGCTACTATTAAAAAACTTGCCCAGAAACATAAGTACACTTTAATGATGGGTCGAACCCACGGTGTTCACGCTCAGCCAATTAGTTTTGGCTTAAAATGCCTTTCCTGGTACGAAGAAATTATCCGCAGTATATTAAGATTACAAAACGCCCAGAAAAATCTCGGATTTGGCAAGATATCAGGTGCGGTCGGTGCTTATACTGAGATTAATCCGAAAGTCGAAGTCATGGCATTAAAGCGACTGGGATTAAAACCCGAGCCGGTTTCAACCCAGATAATACCGCGTGACCGTTATGCCGAGTTATTAACAGTTCTGGCAATCCTTGCCTCAGGTATGGAGCGCATCACGACTGAAATACGAAACCTGCAGCGGACTGAAATCGGAGAGCTGTCCGAACCGTTTGGAAAAACCCAGCGCGGTTCATCGGCAATGCCCCATAAAAAGAATCCGATAGTCTGCGAACGGATTGGAAGTTTGGCAAGGGTAGTAAGAAGCTTTGCCCAGGTTGGGTTAGAAAACATTGTGCAGTGGCACGAACGCGATTTGACCAACTCAGCCAATGAGCGGATAATAATCCCTTGGTCAATGAGCTTAATCCATTATATGACACTGAAGCTAAACAAGGTGATGCAGGGACTGGTTGTTAATAAAGACAAAATGAAAGAGAATATTGATAAATCTAAGGAGCAGTTCTTTTCACAAAGCTTAATGGTCGCAATGATAAAAAAAGGCATTGACCGGGACAAAGCATATAAGATTACCCAGCGCCTTGCATTTGAAGCCAAAGAAAAAGACGAATATTTAAGCAAGATTGTGCTTAAAGACGCAGAAATTAAGAAGGTGTTTACAGTAAAAGAAATCAGTAATTTGTTTTCGTGGCAAAGACTTAAAGAAAATATTAATTTTATTTATAAACGAATTTAACCGCAAATTCATTCCGCGGAGAATTCGAAAGAGAGGAGCAAAATGATTGATTTTGCATTAACTGAAGAGCAAGTAATGATACAGAAACTTGCCCGCGACTTTGCCCAGAAAGAAGTCGCACCAAAAATAAAAGAACAAGACCAGAAAGCTGAATTTGACCGCAGCATCTTAACCAAAATGGGTGAGCTCGGTATTTTAGGTCTTTCCATCCCGACCCAATATGGCGGTAGTGGCGGTGATTATATATCTTTAGGTCTTGCCTGCGAAGAACTTGAGTATGTTGATACGTCTTTGCGTGTTATTCTGTCGGTTCACATCGGCTTAAACAGCTTAACCGTCTTATCCTGGGGTACTGAAGAGCAAAAGCAGAAATATTTGGTGCCGCAGGCGCAGGGTAAAAAGATTGCTACATTTGGCTTGACTGAACCCAATGCCGGCAGCGACGTGGTAGCTTTAGAAACCAAGGCCAAAAAAGACGGCGACCATTGGATTTTGAATGGCGAGAAGATGTGGATTTCTCTGGCTGATGTCGCAGATAATTTCCTGATTTTTGCCTGGACCGATATGGAAAAACGAAAGAAGCGTGACCACTCAGGGTTGAGTTGTTTTATTGTTGAACGGGGGATGCCCGGTCTTACTACTGGCACGATTCACGGCAAACTTGGTATTCGAGCTGGCAATACCGGGTCGATTTCAATGTCAGATGTGCGCGTGCCCAAAGAAAATATGCTCGGCCAGGAAGGCGAAGGCTTTAAAATCGCAATGTTCGCCTTAGACCAGGGAAGATATACGGTTGGATTTGGTGCGACCGGGTTGGTAAAAGCATGCTTAGACCACTCGATAAAATATGCTAATGAAAGAAAAACCTTTGGCGAGCCGATCGGTAAACATCAGCTGATTAAAGAAATGATTCACGATATGGTCGCTGGTTATGAGTGTGCTAAACTATTACATCTGAAAGCAGGTTGGTGCAAGAATAAAGGTATGCGCAGCACCAGAGAAACCTCGCTCGCAAAAATGTATGCCTGCGATGCATCAGAAAAAGCCGCATCCCATGCGGTCCAGATTTATGGTGCTTACGGATACTGCGATGAATATCCGGTCGAGCGGTTCTACCGCAACTGCAAAGGCGCTGTGATTTATGAAGGTTCGCGTGAAATTCACAAACTGATGCAGGCAGACTATGCGCTCGGTTACCGGGTTGACAAACCGACCCGATGCAATCTACCGATACCGGAAGAATAATTTAACCACAGAGGCACGGAGACACAGAGGAAAACTCTGTAGTCTCTTTGTCCCCGAGACAAGAGGGAACACGAATAAGACGCGTTCAAAGAACCCGCGAAGTGCATTTACTAATACCGCGAATAAAAAAACCAAGAAAATATTCGTGTTATTCGTTTATTAGTGTAATTCGTGTTCGGATTTGATAAAGAAAAGAAAAAGGAGTTTCCTTGCCTATAATTTACTTAAAATCAGGCGGGTATTTGGAATGCGAGGGATATACGATTAAAGATGGCTGTGCCAAAACCATCGGCGCGACATTTAAAGAGACGACTTTTCCGCCGAGCGGAACCAAACAGCAGGAGGCCGCAATTCCTTTGGCAAACATCCTTTTTATTTTGCCACAAAAAATACAACAGTAAAAATTCGTCTATGAAAGATTCGAAAACGGGTTATTTAAAATTGAAGAGCAAAGATATTTTTGGTGAATATCCACACTGCTATTATCCGATTGTTGCATCGCATAAAGGCGAATTACCCAACTCACGGTTTAATTGCTCTCAGGGGTGGATAAAAGAATTATTTAAATCCTCACTTGGCAAACCAGTAAAAGTAACGCTTGAAAAATCAATCAAACAAGGTTATAATCTTTGTCGTTTTAAAGTAAATATTTAACCATGAAGCCAAAAGTAATAATTCATAACGCGGTAAGTGTTGATGGTGAAATTCGGGGTTTTGATGTGGACCTGGGCTTGCATTACAAAATCGCAGGAACATTTAAACCGGATATTCACCTAGTTGGTTCGCAGACTTTTAAACAGGGGATTAAACAATTTGTCGGCGAGACTCCTAAAGAGACCGAACAGGATTTTTACAAAGCCGAAATTAAGCGCGGCGATAAAAGACCGTACTGGGTAATTGTCGATTCACGGGGAAGCTTACGAGGTTTATTGCATATCCTGCGTAGGTCAGAATATTGCAAAGACATAGCAATTCTGGTTTGCAAAACGACTCCGAAATATTATCTCAAATACTTAAAAGAACGGAATTACACTTATCTGGTTGCCGGTGATTTTAAAGTTGATTTTAAAAAAGCATTTACAATCCTGCAAAAGAAATACCGTGCCAAAACTATTTTAAGCGATGCCGGGCCGACCCTGAACAGTATATTACTTGAAAAAGGGTTGGCTAACGAAATCAGTTTATTGGTCGTGCCGGTGGTTGTCGGTAAAAAAGACTTGAATGTGTTTGAGACTTTAAGAGCCAAAGTTAAGCTTCAATTAAAGTCGTGTAAAAATGTCGGCAAAGGATATGCGTGGCTAACCTACAAAATAAGCCAAAGATAGCCACGGATGAACACGGATCAATACCCGATTTATTGGCAGGGTAAAAATTTAACAGCGCATATTTTATTCAGCGGAGCAGGAGTTGCCCAGCAGATTTGGGTTGAGCATAAAACCGGTTCGATTTTATTTGATGCGGGCGATGGAACTTTACGCGACCTTTTAAAGAAAAAACTCGACTACAGGAAAATCAAAGGAATTGTTTTTACACACGGCCATTTTGACCATATTGGCGGGCTTTATTCTCTGCTCGGGTATTTGAGAATGAAGCGAAGAACCAAATCCTTGCCAATTTATCTGCCCAAAGATTGCGCCGAACCGACGCTGATTCTAAAGGCATATATCAAGCATTATCAAAAATCGATTCCATTTAAGATTAATATCAAAGAAGTTAACCCCAAAGACAATTTTACTCTTGCTGGTATGAAAATTAGAGCATATAAGATGGTTCATTGCGGTAGCGTGAAAGGACCAGATGGAAAAGAAATGATTTTGGCACCAGTTCCTGCTTTAGGTTATCGAATTACATATAAAAACGAATCGATTGCAATTAGTGGTGATACCGGAACTGATGGTGATTTGGAATCCTTGGTTAAAGGTGTTGATTTAGCAATAATCGAAGCGACATTTAGAAGCAGTAAAGGAATTCCGAAGGAAGCAATTGAAAAAGTGCATTTATCTGAAGATGTCGCGAGGAAAATTGGGAAAAGGGCGAAGGAGTTTATGTTAATTCATAAGGGCAAGAGAAAGATTTAACCACAGAGAAAACATTAACAACAGAGAACAAAATGTCAACTAATCTGCATATTATTTTTACCCGATTTTTTCATCTAATATACTAACAACCAACAACTAACATCTAAAAACTGGTTTCAAGGGGGTAGGGCGTAGGGGGTCAGGGCAGAAATGAAGGTTGTGGCGTTAAAGAGTTGAGAGTTATGGGTTAAAATCCGAATTTGGTAAGAAGTGAGGCAAGAAGCGTGAAAATATAACAGGCGAGTTAACAGACAAGTTACGTCCAAGAGAAAATCGGATGATGTCAGAAGGGAAATAGGGTCAGGCAACGCGAAGAAAAACGGGAGGAAAGGCGGGAAGGAAGAAGGGTTTACAAATTCAAAAATCAAAAGTCAAAAATCAAAATGACATATCAAAATTCAAAATGACAAACATTGAAATTTTCAATTATCAATTTACAATGAATTATTAAGCAATAAATTATCAATTAAAACACAGTTTGAGTAATGAGTAGGATTGACATAATAGTATTTTTAGAGTAATAATAACCGAATATGAAAAAGAAAATTAAACCTAAAGTCATTAATCTTAATAAAACCAAAGGCAAGCATTTTTCAATTCTTGCCGGCTCACCCCAGAGCGTAACAATGTGTTCTGGACTTGTGAGTTTAAAACCAGGCGATTCGGTTGGCGAACACAGCACCAAAGATTATGAAGAACTAATTATAATCTTAGAAGGTAATGGCATAGTAAAAGTTAAAGGACAAAAACTGATTAAAGCCAAACCTGGGATTGCAGTTTACAACCCGCCACAAACCGAGCATAATGTAATAAACACCAGTAAAAAACCATTACGGTATATTTACGTGGTTGCGAAAACGAAAATATAATTTAGATAGTAATCATAATAAGTTATTAATAATATGGCAACGCGTTTAAAGCAGGAGAAAGAACAACGACGGATGTACTCTGAGCTTGTCTGGACCTGGCCAATTATTAGCCCCAAAGAAGATTACATTAAACCGGCAAAAGAATTCGTTGCGATGATAAAAGACAGTTCTTTAATCAAAACTAAAACATTATTACATCTGGGGTGCGGCGGCGGACATTTTGATTATACTTTTAAGAAATATTTTAAAGTTTCTGGCGTAGATATCAGTCCAGGCATGCTCGGTCTGGCAAGGAAACTTAATCCAGAGGTTAATTATCTTATCGGCGATATGCGTAATTTAAAGTTAAGGAACGAATTTGATGCGGTGATAATTGCCGACTCGATTAGTTATATGTTAAACGAAAGAGATTTACAAAAAACGTTTAAAACCGCATTTAATCATCTTAAACCGGGCGGAGTATTTGCGACATATGCGGAAGAGACAAAAGAACGATTTAAACACAACTCTATTTATACTACAACCCACAAGCAGGGCAACACCGAGATAACTTTAATAGAAAATTTATATGATGCCATTCCCGACGATACGCTTTTCGAATCAGCGTTTGTTTATCTTATCCGTAAAAAGGGCAGCCTGACAATCGAAACCGACTATCACATACTCGGTCTTTTTAGCTATAATGTCTGGTTAAAATTACTAAGAAAGACCGGATTCAAAGTTATTGAAAAGGATTTTTTCAAAGAGAAAATACCGGGATTTATCGGCATTAAGTTATAATCGCATCTTTGCTCTTGCGCCTATTTTTGAGATTGTATAGTACAATTCAGATATTTTTATATTTATAGCGGGGGCATTTGAAACAGGCGCGGGGTAAATCTGTGGTTTATTTGGAGACTTCTGAAGAAGTCCTGATTACACCGATTAAAAACAAGATTACACAGATTAAAACCAATAAAAATGGGTATCTGTGAAATCTCTCAAAATCTGTATAATCAAGAGAGCGAGTTTTTCCGAGCTCTCTATTTGTATGTCTTGACACTTGATTTGTTTTGGTTAATATGTATTGAATGGAATCTCCTGAGCTCTTTAGTGCAAATACAAACGAGCTTTATCATCATAGATTTTCAACACAGAAAATTTTTAAAATAAACAGAACGCAGATTTTTTACAATATTTGTCTGTGTTCTCAAAATTAGAAATGGAGGCATAATGAGTGACAGAGTTGCGATTATTGGGATTGGTGCAACTCAGTTCCGTTCGATTTCGCCGGATGTCTCGTATAAAGAATTGATGTTTGAAGCCGCGGTCAAAGCATATGATGACTGCGGGATTAATCCGCGCATAGATGTCGATACTTTTGTAACCTGTGCCGAGGATTATATCGAAGGCACATCAATTTTTGACGAGTATGTGCCGGACCAGCTGGGTGCGGCATTAAGACCGATGCACACGATTACGGGCGATGGCCTGCATGGCATTGCCACCGCTTTTTTGCAAATCA
>JAGXRL010000124.1 GCA_018335915.1 Candidatus Latescibacterota bacterium | reverse complement strand
AAGTGTTACAATGCGTGACGGAGACCCGTCAACTGCAGAATAAACCTGCGAATTCGGACCATACGGAATATGCGGGTCAGAAATAATCGTGACCCGGTCGCCTTGTATCTCAAGGTCGCCGGTTATTGGTTTACCCTGCTCATACCGTGCTATTTTGTTATACACATTAGCGGCATTAGCATGAAAACTAATAACATTGGTATCGATGTTTAACATTTCAGCCAGTGCTTCACCGCTGACAATTACCGGTCCCTGATATTGGATTGGTGGTTTTGATAGGGCAATACTGCGGGCATAACCGGCATAATTCTTAACCAGTTCTTGAGGATTTAAATCACTAATCCGGCGGGAAGATATCCTTGCGGTTGCTTCGGCGACCCGGTCATCGTTGAAGCGGGCAATAAAGCATAATTCAGTATCAGCCCGGGTTGAATCAAACTGGACATTTACATCAGTGCTGGTTATCAAAATATTATGAAAATTCTTGATAAAAAGTTCGATATTGGATAGGTCGACCGATTCTTCTTTTTCGGTTTGGTCAAGGATTGCCTTATTGAATTTATTGATCTGTTCGAGCAGTTGTACTTTATCTGATTCAGTTATCTTCGGGTCAGTCATTAATACATCGGTTTTATAAGTTAAAGATTTATCCGGCAGAGAATAAGGTTTATTATGCTGAGTCTGGGCAGCCGCGACCAGTTTCTGAATCTGAACTTTGAGTGCTGACTCGTCATCAGATAAAATCTGGTCAGATGCTTCGCCCATAAATTCTTCTTTATCAGTATTAAACCGGGCATAGACCGTAATTCTTATTTCTTCACTTGGCAAAGAGATAACTTCGCGCGGATCGGGATTGACCGTGCTGGTGAATTTTCCGTTCTCGGCGGTATACAGATTGGGCATGTGCAGAACTGAGGTGCCCTGGACTTCCTGTTTAAATATAAGCCATCCGTAAATCCCCTCAGTTTTTTCCAATACTTTTTTAATCTTTTCAATGTTCATATTTCACCCCAGTTTCATACGGCAGCGGACATAAGGCCCGCCGTCAGCAGCCCGGACATATTCTTTATGACCTTTGCCGCAGGTACCGGTCGAATCAATCCAGAAGTCAGGACTGATGCCGTCAATGCTTTGCAGCACATCTGGCACATAGCCGGTCATGCCGACCTGATAATATAATTTGCTGGTCATTTTACCTTTTTTAATTTCGTGTCCTAACAAAGCCTGCAATTGCACGCCCCAGCCGAGCGGGTCTTCCATACCGCTGGTAAATCTATCAACCATCACGCCGTCACCCATATCTGCGATTAACTCGTCTTTGGTCATACCGCCTTTTTCCCGGGGCAGAGCTTCAAAATAAGTATTGGTCATCCGGGCATAAATCGGATGGTCCCAGGCTTCTAATCTGCCATTAGCAGAAAGCTTTAAGCCGGGCAGCCGGTCATGCATCATTGTATAAGAATACAGGTCAGTCATCATGGTCGGCTGTAAAATACCGTCTTTGACCAGGACTACTGGTTCGGTTGAGAGCACGCCGTCATCAGAAAAGAAAATCGAGCCGTGCTTGTTCGGAAACCCTCCAAAATCAGAAATATTAACAATGTCTGAACCGACCCGTTTACCGATATACAATGCCGCGCGTGCCGCGCCGCGAATCATAGTATCGAGTTCGCAGCCATGGCCAAATGACTCGTGAGCAAGCAGACCAGTGATGCTCGGAGTTAAGATAACCCGGTATTCACCTGGTGTTATCCGCTCGGCCGAAAGACAAGCCAAGGTCTGGTCAGCGAGCGCGCGGAGCTCATCGTCTGATACCTGTTCGTGCTCATAGCCAGCGCCGGTTAAAAATTTGAAATTCATAACCTGTTTGCCGGCTTCTACTGCAATCATTACGACATAAAGATTGGTGCGGGTCGTAACTGAAGACAAAAGCCGCTCGCCATTGCAAAATAACCGGTATTCCTGGTTAAACTGACTGATTGCGCGGGTTTCAACAATCCGTTTATCATGCTGGGTGCAGTAATCAAAAATATGAATGAGCTTTTGTTTGCGTTCTGCTGATGAAATCTGATATGGGTCGATTTGATAAGTGCTTTCAAAATGTTTGTCCAGACTCGGACCGGCTTCGGGAACTCGTTTACTTTTGATTGAAACCGAATTAGCCAGTTCTTTTGCCAGGCGAATCAGATAATCACGGTCATTAATATTACTGGTCGCAGTGCTGTGAAAAGTTGCGCCGTCCCAAACCGAGATGCGGATACCACGCCGGGGCTGAATTGGATTGATGCGGTCTTCGCTGCGAGATTTTGCCATAAAAGTTCCACCCAATTGCGTAACCAGCGCAGAAGCATAAGGCACACGCGGTCGCATTGCGGCAACGATTTCGGGCAGAAAAGCTCTTAAATTTTGTAAATCAACTGGTAAATTATTTATCATATATATGTTCCTTTACTTTTAACTATACTATATATTTATACGCAGTCAAGATTAAGAAGTTTCATTATGAGTCCAT
Organism: Candidatus Latescibacterota bacterium; assembly: GCA_018335915.1. Classification (GTDB taxonomy): domain Bacteria; phylum Hydrothermota; class Tepidihabitantia; order Tepidihabitantales; family CAIPLT01; genus JAGXRL01. The sequence continues at coordinate 7,300 of JAGXRL010000124.1, read as the reverse complement.
TTTCTGTAATAATATATGAAACCTTGTTAGTTCTAAATACGTATAAATATATAGTGGAGAAAAAATATGCATTTACACGAAAGGAAAAAGTATATGATAAACAAAATCTCTAAAGTATTATTAACACTATTTATTACCGTTGTGTCGCTATCCGGCATCGCTTATGCAGTCGATTCTGAAAAAGTTGTCGAGAACACGACTGCTTTTTTAGAAACACTAAATGTACAAAATAAGTTTACCGGAGCTATGCTCATTGCCAAAGATGGTGTGCCGATTTTCACCAAAGCCTATGGTCTGGCAAATCGTTCATTTAATGTGCCGAACCAGATAGATACTAAATTTAATCTCGCATCGATAAATAAGATGTTTACTTCGGTTGCCATTCTGCAACTGGTTGAAGCAGGGAAAATATCACTTAATGATAAAATTATAAAATATATTCCGGATTATACTAATCAGAAAGCGGCAAATGAGGTTACAATTCATCAGCTGCTTACACATACATCTGGGCTTGGTGAACCCAGAATGGAAGAGTTTAACAGAATTTCCAAAGACCTATTGCGAAAAGTAGAGGACTACCTGCCCTTGTTTAGCAATGAGTCACTCTCATTCAAGCCGGGTAGCAAATATTCATATAGTACTTCTGGATATATGGTTTTAGGATTAATCATTGAGAAAGTAAGTGGACAGAGTTACTTTGATTATGTTAAAGAACATATCTACCAGCCAGCCGGCATGGTAAATACCGATGCCTACGAAAACGATTATGTTGTACCGAATTTGGCAATTGGTTATACCGCACTTTCGGCAAGACCGGGCGAAGTTAAAAATAATTTATTTATGCACCTGGTTAAGGGCGGACCAGCCGGCGGCGCGTATTCAACAGTCGAAGATTTGCTTCGGTTCAGCAATGCATTGTTAAGCAATAAACTGCTCGAAAAAACATACCAACATGGCAATTACCGGAAAAGTAGATGCTGAAGCCAATGTTAAATATGGATATGGATTTACTGATAAAACTGAAAATGGGTATCAGATAATTGGTCATGCCGGTTCAGCTCCCGGAATTTCGGGTTATTTAGGAATGATACCCAGACTTGGTTATACAGTAGTAGTGTTGTCAAATTTTGACAATGGTTCCAGAGATGTCAGTTTATATATCGAAGAACAGCTGGTCGGAGAAACCCAGCTTACCAGAAATCGCAAATTTACTAAAATGATATTGGATGATGCGGTAGCAAATGGCTATGAATCGGCGGTAAAACTATATCTGAAGAATAAAAACAAAGGGCAGATACCGGAACAGACAGTAAATCAACGGGGCTATGCCTTGCTCGGTCAAAAAAATATTGCTTCTGCAATCGATGTTTTTCGTCTTAATGTCTATTTATATCCAAAATCGGCTAATACATATGACAGTTTGGGAGAAGCATATATGCTTGCGGGCAACACCGAACTTGCGATCGAAAATTATGAAAAATCTTTGGCGCTTGACCCGAGCAATAAAAATGCCGCGGAAAATCTAAAGAAGTTAAGAGAAAAATAGAGACCAGTCTTTTTTTATTTCTGAAATTACCTGATTCGCTTCCTCGCGTCCGGCCTGACGTATTTCCTCATATTCGGAGTGAACTCCGTTCTCACTTCCTGAGTCACTTCCACTCATAAATCCGGTTATAAAATCGTCTAAAAACCTGACTTCATTGTTTTATTCAGTCTTTAACTCGTATTTGCCTTGACTCTTTTATTTATTCCTAATCTTAAATTCCAAGTCACCAAATCCGTGCTTCTCTGCCTGAGGCAGGGGGTGGCTCCCCTTGGCAGCAAGAAAATAGTATAATAGTATACAGAACATAGGATTAGAGAGAAAAACAGCTCGATTGCTGGTTGTTATATATGTATACTTTTTGTCTATTATGTTGCAGTATTGAAGAATGAAAAAAGATTTAGGCTTAAAAAAAGTATTAGTTGTAACTAATATTTTATTCTACCTGCGGGTAGAGTTTTTAAATAATTTCGGTAATGTAAAATTTCAAAAACAGGAGAAAAAAAGACCACCCCCAATTGCTTTGCCCAAAATATTACTTTCTTATAAAATCTAAAACCCAATCAATTTCAATTATTCCTCCCCGACCTTTCCTGTCAAATCTCATAAAGCGGTTTTTAATTTTGTAACCCCACTTATTTGTGAATTTAAAACCATTTCTGTTAGCTATTTGTATTAAAAAATCAGCTGTATTAAAAACAATACCACTGACCATACTATCGCCTACCACCATTATGTAATGTGTGTTTCTCTCTAAGCACGAGGCGATTTCCGCAAAGTGCATTTCCATATCTGTAAAGTATTTATGCGTAATATAAGCGTGCTTATACCCATTTTTTCTATCCGCAGTAAATATTGTCTGAAGTTTTTCATCTAACTCTTTAATTCTTAAAGTAGTGTTAAAAGGCGTGTAATCAGCATATTCTTTTTTAGACAAATGCTTTGTACCAATATACTTAATCTTTTTTTTATTCTGTTTCGTCTGTGTCTGCAATTCGAACAAGTCGCCTATCCAAAATAATTCGACCATTTGGTTATATATATAATCAATAGCTTTAATGTATGGTGGGGAAGTAATTACTAAATCAATTTTATTTCCTTTTAGCTTTTCCTCTAATAATTGAGTGCTCGAAGAGCAAATAATTTGACTTTTTAATTTCGGGTTAATATACTCCGAAAACTTTTTAATTCTATCGCTGACATACTCGAGTTGATATGAAAACAACTCATATGGCTCTTTTGGGATTTTTATTTTTGTGTGTGAAACGTAAGTTTTTTGTGATTCATTATCTGCGTTAGAAACGTATCTAATAATAGATGAAAAACAAATCAGCAAGAGATTTTGGATATCTTTGATTTCTCTATCACCTCCAAATACTTCAGGAATCCGATCTATCAAAGTTCTAATAACAGAAAGCTTATTGAATGTCTCTTTGCTAAACCAGTGTTCAATTGATTGACATTCTGGTTTAAATTTTCCTTTCTTTTTTCTTCTAATTTCTTTATAAATCCACTCGGAAAGTTTGATTAATTTCAATGTGTTCACTGGTGTTGTTTTAACTTTTGAAATCAATACAGATAACGGGTCGACATCTATGCCAATTACATTATGTCCCGTTATGATCCCTTCTACTAATGTTGTTCCTGAGCCACAGAAAGGATCTAAGATAGTTTTATTTTTTTGTTCACCCAAATATTTACCAATTGCCCATTTTGGGATATGTGGAATGAATTTCCCCGGATATTTATGAAAGCCATGCGTGTATGGAGTTACACTATTTGTAACGATATTTAAAATTGTTCCCCGTGGAATTTCATATGGTATTATATCTTTAACAAAAATATATTCTTGCATTTCTCTTATTTTTCAAGCAATACAATGCTCTCTCTTAAATAGCCTTTCAAATATTCTAACTCGCATTTTTGTTGAGAGCTCGTTGTTAGGTATCTTGTCACAAAAACATTCTTCGTTTTAAAACCAATTTCTTTAGCTATATCAACAATTAAGATGTCTGTCGGGATAATTACCGTCGAATAAGCAGAATTACCAACAACAATACCAATAAATCCTGGTTTTGTTGTTTGTTGATAGAGTTGATTTAATAGTGTGTGCATATCATCAAAGTATCCTCTTACGACATTAGGGATTTTTTTGTTCCATAATTTCTCCGGTTCAAATAATTTAATTAGTTTTTCTACGTTGTTATTTTTATATATTATCGGTTTATTATTCAATGCATTTGTATTTGAACGGAAACCTGTGTTTCGTAACCTTCTGTATTGGTCTTTATCAGAAACAAAATCTCCTAACCATAATTCGACTTTATGTATTTCAAAATAATCAAAACAGTTGCAATAAGGTGGCGAAAAAAAAGAAAGCTCAATTTCTTCGGGGAAGAATTTGTAAAATTCTAAACAGCTACCTTTATAAATATTTGGTTTTTTTCCGGAATCCCCATAATTAAAATTTATGTCCGATAAAATTGTTTCTAGTTTGTTTAAAAGCTTGTGTTTTACAAATTCAAATTTATCTTCTGGAAAATTCTCCCTTTCCCATATTTCTTTTTCAATTGTAATGTATCCTGTCGCAGTCCGCTTGCGGTTCTTGTATTTAATTCCATTCCCCTCCTTTTTTATATTTGAAGCCTCTTCGATGATTGATAACCATGCAACTAAAAATAAGTTTTTAATCTTATCGTTTTTAACAGATTTTATGTATTCTTTAAATTGCAAAAGATACTTTAATATTTCTTGATTAAAAATCTTATCAGCCAAATTAAATATTGTTTTGTATATTATTGACGACTTTGTGATTGCATTTAACTGTTTTATTTCATATTCAATTTGTTTTATATTTTCTAAACTATATTGTTCGTTTTCGACGCGAGCGACTAAGATGGATATTGGATTTACATCAAGTCCGAATGCATTTAAGTTGTTCAATCTTGATGCCAAAAGAGTTGTTCCGCTACCTGAAAATGGGTCAAAAATGTTACCGGAGATACCTAATTCTTTTATAAAAGTATTTACTAGCTTTACAGAAAATCCTTCACGATAGGGAAACCACCGTTGAACGGGGATTTGGTATGCATTTTGAAAATGCACTTGATTTGCAAATGATTTTCCGTTTGATAAATTGAGTCCACTATTAAGTTTATTAAACACTTTTAGTTGTTCGGCGTACGTATGTTTTACACCTATTTCAAAAAGTGAATAGTTAACCGCCGACTCCGCGACTAAACTAGAAACTTCAAATTCCCCAAAGGAAGTTTTGTATTCTATCTCAGGTTTTATCATACAAACTTACTCTTTAAATATATTGTTTCTATGATACTGAATAAAGTCAACTAAAGGCCATCTATCATCTGTTCTTTTTTTAATTTTAAGATTTACACTGGATAGAATTACTTTTTTTAAATTCTGTTCAGCAATTTTATTAAATTTCTCGGAGGAAATAATTTTGTGGTCGTCAGTTAATGAGAAGTAGCCGTGGTCAAAAGCAACATGACAATGTTTACATAAACAAAGACCATTTAGAATATGAGTTCTGTGTGGTATTTTACCGTCTGGAGTATTATCGGGTTTAATGTGTATTGCTTCAACGAATATCTGTCCAACAACATCACAATTTGTAACCGCACAGAGGTAATTGTATTTCTTTTTAATCCTAATGGACCACGTTGCATTTCTAACGCGCCTTGTGTTTGTGGTAAAGCGAGTATCTGTATTTAAAATATCAATTTCTGGTATATGAATTTCTTCCTGTTCTGAAATTGCATTTATTAATGGGAATGTTGTAATATCTTCTGCAAATTGTTCCTCAACACCTTCTTTTTGGCTAATAACTTCAAAAATTGTACGGATAGACTTATTAAATGGTGACATTTCGATTAGCGGATTATCTCTTATGGCTTTCCAATCCTCGTCTATTAATAGCGGATTTGGCTCAAAAGTTTTAATCTCTCTGATCAATTCTGGATATTTGCCAGTGTAAATAAGATTTTCTTGCACCTCCTGAAATAAACTTGAATTAATGAGATCTGCCTTCCAATAAGAGATATTAGCACCAACCCTCTTAGTGTTTCCGTCCACTAGAGCCTCAAATTCTTTCAGAGAAATCGCATGGTTTATATCAAGATTATTTACCAGAAATTTTAATGGCATATCGCCCTTACCTGGATTAACGCTGTACTGCTCCATTGTGTTGTTAAAAGCAAAAATGACTAATGATATTGTTAGTGTTAATTGATAAACCTCTTTTGCGGCGGCGAAGTCTCCTATGGTATAGAGATCATTCCATAAGTTGCCCATTTTTGTCCAAATTAACGGACATTGGTTCTCATCTTTAATAAATCCATATCTTATCATTGCTCGTATTTTTGTCTGCATTGTCGAAGGTTCAACATTAATGGTTGAGGCAAATTTATACATCTTTTTATTTCCTTCTCTTCCTCCAGACCAATTAAAACCTGTGTATTCCAGTTTTCGACTTTCAAGAACTAATTGCCTTACAGCCAGAAGTTCTTCGAGGTTCGAACTACTTCTTGAGTGAAACCAATCTCCATTTATAGATGCCATTTTAGTAATCCTTAAAAATTCTAACTCGTATTAACGTGTTGTCAATATGTATTGATTATTTTGAGTTGAATAAGATAATTCTATTCTTAATAATATTATCTCTTTCTCGATTTCTTTTTAAAATCTACCCTCCAAAAGTGTTCACTTATGGGACACTCCCTCAAGAAATTCCTTATTCTTCAACAAATACACCCTTGCACCAGCACCCAGGAAATCATGAAATAGATCGTGATTTTTTGGAATGCGGCATTTATCATTTTCATCTTTTCCGATATTTGTATTTTCTCTGCAGATTTTTCCAGTCATAATAAGCATCGAAAACTCGGGTTCTGTCAAGCCAGTCGGCAATGCCCTTTTTAGTCTTGGTCGTGTATTCATAGAGAAATACCGGTTTTCTCAGCCGTTTTAAGAGCTCTATGTTTTCAGCAATAACACCACTTTTATCAGTCCAGATAATGATTGCCGAGTCACATTGGTCAATCATATTCTGTTCCCGTTCAATAACACTAAATCCATATTGCCTGGTTTGCCAGTTGCCGGCATTATAACGAATACTTTTAGCATGCCCGATAATCACTTTTTGATAATTTTTTAATTTTAGATAATCCTGAAATAACCAGCACGAACCGGGCGCTTCACCGACAATTATGTTCATCTTTTTTCTGATTGCCTGGTCGATTTTTTCTTTTATTTCGTCGGGCAATTTTACTGCTTTATAATGCTTGTTATCCATGAGCAATAGTTTTTTACCAGCCAGTTTATTCACATTGGTTTTATTCGAGTGGAAAATTTTCAATCTTTTTAAAAATATAGCCGCTCTTTTCTGGTCCCCAGACCTGCTCGTCATTTTGGTCATAACCGCGATCCCAGGTATCGAGTCCTTCAGCATTAATCATGACCTGAGTTGAAGTATAAACCGCACCGTGCAGTTCGCTCGGGCATTCTTTGCCAATCGTACTGCCGACAAACGAACCATCCGGTTTGCTCATCAGAATAATCAGGGTGCCGGGCTTGTATTCCAAAGATTCGGGGGTTAAATTTGCTAACGGATTTTTCTCCTGCCAGGCACTGGCAAAGCGCAAAGGTTCGGGTATTTTATAAATCCGGCTTTGAAATAAGTCAGTATCAATTTGAGAAACACGATACACGCGCTGGCGATATGGCTTGGCTTCATATCCA
>JAGXRL010000123.1 GCA_018335915.1 Candidatus Latescibacterota bacterium | reverse complement strand
TAGTTTGTCATTGAAATCATTGCTCATACCATCGGGTATTTATTTTGACGACGCGAAGAACCGGTTATGGATTATTAACCGAGCCCAGCAACAGATTGAAGCGTATTTGAAGAACGGTAATATTGACAAGATTGTAAAACTGCCGAGCGCACAATTTAACCGGATTTTTATTGCTGAGCCAGATATTTATGTTTTTAATAAAATGAACAGTCAAATCAGCCGAATTCAAGACCAGTCAATGATTGAATACTTTATACCGGGTCAGAAAAATATCCTGAATTTTTTTATTTACGACAGTTTGATGCTGATTTTAAAACCAAATGGTATGTATTTGTATCAGATAGATAAATAAAAGAATGTTTTCAAGCGGTTTGGTTTTTTTTAATTTATTATTTCAAATATATCTGAGCCAGGTCTGGTTTTATGGCAATTATTCGGCTGGTCCGTATAAGATCAGCGATAACCCGATTTTTATCGGCACAGACAGCGTTTTTGTGGGTGATGTTTTAGTTGACCGCGAAAAGTATGCGATTGATTATAATCAGAGTCTGGTAACATTCAAAGAGATTATTGCCGACTCGATTTTAGTTATTGTGAAGTTTAGACCGATTCCTTTTTCGATTCAGGAAAAGTATTATCAGCAGGTAGTAGTCAAAGCGGATTCAGCCGATTTGACGATTTCCGAACAAAAAATAATCACGGATTCGATAAGCAGAATACGAGAAGGAGATTTGGAAATGATCGGTTCCAAGACGATTTCAGTTGACCTCTCAAGTAAACAGGGATTGGGTCTGGGTCAGGCAACCAGAATCGATATTAAAGGTAATTTACAGGGCGTTAATGTTTGGGCAATGCTGTCTGATGCGGGTAATCCGATTCCAGCCGAAGGCACGACCAAAGAATTAGCCGAGTTTGATAAGATACAGATTAAAGTGCAGGCAGAAAAATTCATTGGCTATTATGGTGATAATGACTATGTGCAGTCATTGGGCAATATCGGCACAATCAATAAAAAACTGACCGGGGTTCTGTTTGACCTTAATTTTGGCAATAATACGACTAATCTTGGTTATGCCAAATCAAAAGGCGTGTATAAAAAAACAGGGTTTTACGGACAGAATAATAAGCAGGGACCTTATTATCTGACCAAAGATATGAATAATGCACCAATCGTGCCCGGTACGGAAAATGTCTATCTCAATGCCAAAAGATTGGTGCGGGGTCAGAATGAGGATTACACGGTTGATTATGCAAGCGGTTCGATTACTTTTACCAACCAGAACATAATTAACTCGTTTTCAAGAATTGAAATTGATTTTGAATACGCAACCGAAGAGTATAACCGGTATCTGATTTTAGCAAATCACGAGTGGAAATTGAACAGGAACTTTAGTATGAAAATCGGTGCATTATCTGAGAATGATGATAAGTTCAGGAATTTGTCATATGATTTGAGCCCGAGTGATATCGAATCCTTGAGCCTGGTGAGCAGTGAGTCGAGCCGGGTCTGGTTGTCGGGCGTGAAATTTGTCGGTGCTGGTAATGGCGATTATATTCTGGAAAATAATTATTTTGTGTTTGCCGGCATTGATTCGGGTGATTATGATATCAGGTTCAGTTATGTTGGCGCTAATCTTGGTGATTATGAATATGACAACTCGATTGCCGGGTTCAGATATGCCGGTGTAAATCAGGGAAAATATGTGAGCAGAGTCCTGGTTCAATTGCCGGAGCAGAACCGTATTTATAATGCTGATTTTAAATGGCAGACGCCGTTTGGTATAAATATTGATTTGCAGGGGTTCTGGTCGCAAAGAAAACAGAATCTGTTTTCCGAAAACGGCTTCAATAATGGACTGGCTTATAATATCACAACCAGTTATGAGAAAGAAAAATACAATATCAGATACCAGAGGCGGGAGATTGAAAAAAGATTCTATTTTCCGTATGCCGGTGACGAGACTGATTTTACTTATAATTGGCAGGGTATCAGACCAGAATCATTAAAGCAGAAAGACCAGCTCGATTTTGAAATCAGACCATTTGATTTTATGCTTTTGAGCGGCGGAGCCGGCTGGTTGAATACATTTATTCATAGCAAGTATGAACAGTATTTTTACGGCGGGAAATTTTTTACGCGTCAGGAGTATTCAGTGCTGGAATGGAAGATAACTCATTACCCGCAAACAGAAAACCGCTATTATCTGAATCTGACCCCGCGCTATAAAATCTTCTATCCCGGGTTTGAAGTCTTTTTTCAGGACCAGAAAGATTCTTCGCACCGATATCTGAAACCAAGTTTAAGGATTAAATATAATGAAGAAATCGATTTTAGAATCGAAGCCGACTTTAAAGAAACAAGGCAGCCGGTAGTAAAAGAACATCAGGTTTATAAAATCCAAGCCAGTCTTAATAAAAATATTATCAGCTTAAACTCAATCGCAGGTTATCAGATTAATCGGTCGGATAATATCTTAGAAAACGGAGCGTGGTTTGCAAATATTTTCAGCCGAATCAAGCCGATGCCAGGACTCGACATTACGGCAGATTATTTACAACAACAGAGCGAAATGCAGACAGTGGAATTGAATTACCTCTGGGTCGGAACCGGTCTGGGCAATTACAAGCAAAACCCGGAAACGAATCAATATTATTATGACCCGAACGGTGATTATGTACAGCAAATGATTCCATCGGGTAATTTTGTCATAAATGACTTTCGCAAACTTCAGGCAAACTGGGATTTTTATAAATGGCCGCTGGTAAATTTTGACGGGTATTATGCGCTTGATTTTGAAAACCGGGGGCAGGCAAGTTTGCAAAATACCAGAACTAACCGGTTCTTAAATTTTTCCGTACTGCCTTTTCAAAAATCGTTTTCAGTAAAAATAACTAATTATGGTGATTATGCCAAAGATGACCAGTTTCTTGCGTATGCGGCAATCCGTACAATCAATAATAACCGGATTGAAATGAATATACAAAAAATCGACCAGATACCATTAGTCGTATCATACGAACATAATAATCAGCTTATCGAAAAGACTGACCAAGGTATTGACCAAAAAAGACAAGACCAGATTTTTTCAATAAAGCCGAAAATCGGATTTAACCTGGATTTTGAAGTCTTGCTGATTTATGCCCGTGCTTTAATCTCAAAGCCCTTAAATTACAGCCAATTGGGTGAGTTTAAATTAAATAAATGGGAACTGGCAGTCGATAAAAACTGGCAGATTGACAAGTGGTCAAATCTTAATACTAATTTTTCAGCGGCATTTCGGAGCGCTTTGATTGCGCAACTGCCATATGACCTTAATCTGAATGAGCCAAAAGGAATCACTCCGCAAATAAGAATTAGTTTTGACCGTATTTTTGACAGCGCTTCGTTTAATCAGGTTTTGTTGAATGCTTATTACGCTTTTCTCAAATATCCGGACCGCAAACCAGAACACAACTTCTCAACAAAACTGCAGGTTAATTTTTGAACGAATAATTTATCGAGCACGCGGACAGAGTTATCATTGCCACACAGGCACGAAGAACACAGAGATGTTTGTTTATGTTTTCTCAAAAGGGCTCAGTGTCTGGTCGCAGATATTTATATTTTCTTTATATGATTATTGACAACTAAAAAAAATAGAGTAGAATTTTTTTATGGATTTATTTGATAAATGTATTGAATATTACCCGATTGTTGAAGAAGCGAAGCGGACCGGTTTTTATCCTTATTTTCGAGCTTTAGACACTGAACCAGACCGGCGGGTAATGATTAAAGGCAAAGAATTAATCATGCTCGGTTCAAATAACTACTTAGGTTTGACCACGCATCCCAAAGTCAAACAAGCGGCAATCAAGGCAATTGAGAGGTTTGGCACGGGCTGCACAGGTTCCAGGTTTCTTAACGGCACCTTAGACATACACGAAGAGCTTGAGATAAAACTCGCCGAGTTTTTAAAGCAAGAAGACTGTATCGTTTTTTCAACCGGCTATCAGACCAATCTCGGTGTTATTTCTTCATTGGTACGCAAAGGCGACTTTGCAATTGTTGATAAACTTGACCACGCTTCGATTCTTGACGGCTGCCAGATGTCATTTGGCGAATCAGTCCGTTTTAGACATAATGATATGGAAAATCTGGATAAAGTTTTAGCCGGGCTGGAGCGGGATTGCGGTAAACTTATTGTGGTGGACGGAATTTTTTCAATGGAAGGCGACATTATCGACCTGCCCAATGTCGTGAAAATCGGCAAGAAATACAATGCGAAAATAATGGTTGATGATGCGCATTCGGTCGGTGTTTTGGGTGCGCGGGGAGCCGGTGCGGCTGATTATTTTAATTTAGAAGACCAGGTTGATTTGATAATGGGCACATTTTCCAAATCATTTGCGACAATCGGCGGTTATGTCGCGGGAAACCATAAAGTCATCACTTATATCCGGCATCAGGCACGCTCGTTGATGTTCTCAGCGAGTATTCCGCCGCCAGCAGTCGCGACCGTCCTGGCAGCTCTGGAAATCGTTAAGAATGAACCGGAAAGACGGCAGAAACTATGGGATAATACGAATAAGATGCTTAAAGCTTTTAAAGAGATGGGCTATAATACGGAAACGAGCTGCACGCCGGTCATACCTTTGCACATTGGTGAATTTAACCGGGCAATCAATTTCTGGCATGATTTGTATGAAGCAGGAATATTTGCCAATCCGGTTATTCCGCCGGCAGTGCCGCCCGGCCGGAGTTTAATCCGTACCAGTTATATGGCAACCCATACTGATGAAGATTTAGACGAGGCGTTGGATATCTTTAAAAAAGTCGGCAAAAAAGCCGGGGTCATTTAAATAAATATTATTCAGAGATTTTAAAAGTATTTAAGACCGCATCGAGTTGTTTTAAATTATCAAGTTTACGCTTACCCGGATTAAATACCATGCCATCGAGAAAATAAAAACGGCCGTTTTTATTAAAACAGTAAGACACAAACGGACCGCCGGCAACCAGCTGGTTGTTCTGCCAGGCGCCGACTATTTTGAGTGCCGGCATATTATTAAAAGATGTAGTTTCGGCATAAGTCAATTCCTGATACACGAAATCTTTGTCGTAGAAGAGATTGGTCAGACTGTCGCGCATTGCAATTAAAGATGCCGGGTCTAATTCTTTATGAGCGGGCTGGGAATAGATAAAAAGACTGCGGGTCGGATTATGCGCAACCAGATAGACAAAGTGGTGCTCGGCAAATTTCTCGTTTAAGAAAAAACTATTCGGGACTTTAACTGAAAAATTATATTTTTCTGCGAGTTGTTCAGAAACCTGTTTTTTATAGCCGCGGGCATAGGTAACATCATGCATATACTGCAAAATATAGTCGCCGTATTCTTTGCGGATACGCTGTTCATAACGCTTGAGACCGGCGTCAAGAAATTTAATATCGGTAGTCGCAAAGACCAGTACTTTCTGGTTTGAAGCCCAGGGATTGGTAAAAGAGTACAGCCCAAAAGTGTCTTGACTAATTTTTTCCTGATATTGACTTAAAAGAGTTTGAATCGGTTCTTCTTTAATCAGACCGATGATAAAGATGAGGCGAAATTTCACGAAATCATTAAAGCGTGATAACGGTTCGTAGCGGATTAGAAATTCAGGTTCGGGCTGGATTGTATAGAAATTTCTTTGCAAGGTATAAGTGATTTCTTTTTCAATTTCGGTTTTAAAATTACTGAGCACAATAATCTGACGAACTCTTCCGATTGACGAAGGCAAGTCTCTGGAACAGGTAAGCGCAAGAGATAACATGGAAATAATCAAAATTAAAATAATATTTTTTGTTTTCGCCATTTTTTATCCTACTCTTAATAATTCGGTTCGGTCTTTGAATTTACTCAAAAAGGTCGAACGGATTATCTGGTTTTCTGGTTTTGATAAATTAGGGTCAGCGTCAATCAAAGCAAATGCTTCATCTCGGGCTTTGAAGAGCAGAGCGCGGTCTTCGGTTAAATCAGCAAAGCGTAAATCAGGTAATCCATGCTGGCGGGTGCCGAGCAGCTGACCGGGCCCGCGGATTTCTAAATCTTTTTCGGCTAATAAAAATCCGTCATCGTTCTGCTCAAAGAATTTGAGACGATGCATAGCCGGAGCAAAACTCGAATCCGGACCGATTAAAATACAATAAGATGTCTCTTGACCCCGGCCAATCCGTCCGCGCAACTGGTGGAGCTGGGCCAACCCGAACCGCTCCGGATGTTCAATCACCATCACGGTCGCGTTGGCAATGTCAACACCGACTTCGATGACGGTCGTGGTTACCAGAATATCAAGCTCGTGCCGGCGGAACTGCTCCATTATATTAATCCGTTCGCTGCTCTTGAGTTTGCCGTGCACCAAGCCGACCCGGAATTGGGCGAATATTTTGCTGGTTTGTTCATAGGTTTTTATTGCCGCTTTTAAATCGAGTTTTTCTGATTCTTCGATTAAAGGACAGACAATATAGACCTGCCTTACTTCGGTTATCTTGTCTTGGATAAATTTATAGATCTTATCCCGTTCTTTATCAGTAGTCAGACGGGTTATGATTCTTTTACGGCCGGGCGGTTTTTCTGCCAGGACAGATATTTCCAAATCGCCGTATAAAGTCATCTGCAGGGTGCGGGGAATCGGAGTCGCGGTCATCACTAAAAAATCGGGATTGATTCCTTTGTTGATTAAAGCCGCTCTTTGCATAACCCCGAACCGATGCTGTTCGTCAATAATCGCCAAGCCGAGTTTATGGAATTTAATATCCTGTTCGATTAAGGCATGGGTGCCGAAGATGATTTTAATCTTATTGGTTTGGATATCGGCTAAATACGATTTTCTTTGCGCGGTTTTGGTGCTGCTGGTCAGTAAGCAGGAATCGATGCCGAGCTCTTTGAGTTTATCATGCCAGACCAGATAATGCTGTTCTGCCAAAATTTCGGTTGGCGCCATTAATGCCGCCTGAAAAGCGTTTTCAATCGCAATCAGCATCGCATACACTGCAATCACGGTTTTACCTGAGCCGACATCGCCCTGTAATAAACGGTTCATACTGGTTGGTTTTGCCATATCGGCTTTGATTTGAGACAATACTTTATTTTGACCTTGTGTTAACTGAAAGGGGAGAAGTTTGAGAAATTTACTGGTAATGAATCCTTTTTCAGGGAGAGTATATCCTTTTTGCTGGCAAGATTGAGCAAGTTTTCGCAAAGCAAGAATCAATTCCAGATAAAAGAACTCCTCGAATTTTAACCGCTCCTGACCAATTTGCGCATCAATTAAATTTTTCGGAAAATGGAGATTTGTAATCGTATTTTTAATCGTTGGAAATGAGTACTGATTCAAAATTGAATGCGATAGAGACTCGGGAATGAGATGGAGATAGGAGTTGATTGCATTCTGCATGGGACGACGGATTTCCCAGTTAGATAATCCTTCGGTTAAGGGATAGATTGGAATAATACTGCCGGTATAAACAAAAGACTTATCACTATCTGAATCTTCGGTTATGATTTCATAAAACGGATTGACCATCTGTTTTCGTTCATAGTATGTTACATTACCAGATAAAATAACCGGTTGATTTGTTTTAAATCCGCTTTTTAAGTCAGGACGATTAAACCAGACTGCTTCAAGGATATCAGTCTGGTCGGTAACAACAATCCGGACAATATTGCCTTTAGCTTTTGTTTTTCTTGTGCCAGTGGCAATGATTTTGCCATACACACTTCCATGCTGACCAGTGGTTAGTTCACGAATCTTGGAAATTTTGGTCCGGTCAATATAGCGCCGGGGCACTAAAAATAAGAAGTCTTCGATGGTCTCAACTCCGATTCGTTTTAAATATAATGCCCGTTTTGGACCAATATTTTTTAGATACTGAATCGGTAAAGCAAGGCCGGTTTTATATGCTGTTTTATTCTTAGTCACAGATTGAGAAGGAATCTTATTTATCCTGTTCAATTAATCCTTTCATTGGTACAAAACGGACTGGCTCGTGTTCGGTTTTAACTAATTTATTGTCGATTTTCTCAAAGACAGTTAGAATTTGTGTGGCATATTCTTCACCGATCGGTGCGACAATCCGACCGCCATTTTTTAGCTGGACAATGAGTGACTCGGGCAGAGTTGGCGGTGCGCATGTAATCAGAATAACATCAAATGGCTGGGCTTGAGTCCAGCCCAGATAACCATCACCGTAACGCACATAAACATTGTGATAATTCAATTCTTTTAATTTCTGCTCGGCAAAATTTGCCAGTTTTTCCACGATTTCAATCGTATATACTTCTTTACACAGTAATGAAAGAACCGCTGCCTGATAACCAGAACCAGTACCGATTTCGAGCACTTTTTCATCACCTTTTAATTGGGCAAGTTCGGTCATACGCGCAACAATATACGGCTGGGATATGGTCTGGCCTTCGCTAATCGGTAAAGGATAATCAGAGTATGCTTCGTCGATTAAATGTTTTGGTATGAACAGATGACGGGGAACTTTTTCCATTGCTTTGAGCACGCGCGGGTCAGAAACGCCCCGGCTCGCAATCTGGGTTTTGACCATTGTTTTACGCGTTTGTGCATAATCGTCTTTATGCTTAGCGTTACGACCACCACAACCGAGTAATACAAATATTACAAAGATTGGTGTTATTATTTGTAGCATAAATAAAAATTCCTTCATTGTGGTTTTACCATTTTATCAAAATCAGTCTCAGTGATGATTTTTACACCGAGTGATTTTGCTTTTGTGTATTTGGAGCCGGGTTCAGTGCCAGCCAGAACATAATCGGTTTTTTTCGAAACCGACGACGAGACATTGCCACCAAGCTGGCTGATGAGTTCGGTTGCTTTTTCACGGGTATAATTTTTTAAAGCACCGGTTAAGACAAAAGTCTTACCCGCGAAAACAGATTTGACCGGAGTAGTGGATGTTTCAGTAAAATTAAGACCGATTTGTTTTAAGCGGTTTACCAGTTCAATATTTTCTTTATCCCTGAAAAAGTTGGTAATGCTTTCGGCAACAGCAGAGCCAATACCTTTAATACTTGAGATTGAGTCAAAAGGTGCTTTGCTCAATTTATCAATTGATGGGAAGTTAAAGACCAGAAGCCGAGCTGCGTGAATGCCGATATGCCTGATACCAAAAGCAAAAAGGACTTTACTATATGGTTTAGTTTTGCTGTTATTGATTGCCTGAAGCAGATTATTGACTGACTTGTCGCCCATCCGCTCTAATTTTATCAAATCGTCATATTTAAGATGATAGATATCAGCAAAATCTTTAACCAATTTTTTATCGACCAGGGTGTTGACCATTACCCAACCAAAACCTTCAATATCCATTGCCGAACGGGAAGCAAAATGAAAGAGACGACCTTTGATCTGTGCTGGACAGGAGGCATTAACACATCTTAAAGCGACTTCCTCAGCTTCGCGAAACAATTTACTGTGACAGACTGGACATCTTGTTGGTAATGGTTGTTTTTTCTCTTTACCTGTTCGCTTATCAGTGATGACCTTAACTACCTGTGGTATTACCTCACCGGCTTTTTCAATAATTACCGTATCATTAACCCGAATATCTTTTCTTTTGATTTCGTCAAAATTATGCAGGGTCGAATGGGAAATAGTTGAGCCAGATAAAAAGACCGGTGTCATTTTTGCGACCGGTGTTACAACGCCAGTTCTGCCAACACTGAAAATAATATTCGTAATCTTAGTAGTTGCTTGCATTGGAGGATATTTATAGGCAACTGCCCAGCGCGGACTTTTCTGGGTGTCGCCCAGTTTTAGCCGAGCTTGATAGTCATCAACTTTAATTACCATACCATCTACTTCGTACGGTAGTTTATGGCGAGCTTCTTTCCATTGTTCACAATATTCAATTACCTGTTCGATTGACTCAAATAAATCAGAATGGAGTATGATTTTAAAACCGGCTTTTTGCAGTATTTTCAAAGTTTGACTATCTGAGGTAAATGCTTGGGACAGAGGTCTGGGAATCGTATGTACAAAAATATCAAGTTTTCTCTGGGCAACTATACGCGGGTCTAATAGTTTTAAACTGCCTGCGGCGGCATTGCGCGGATTGGCAAACAGGGATTCTCCTTGTTCTTCGCGCTCCTGATTCAATTTTGCGAACTGTTTTTTGGTTAGAAATACCTCGCCGCGGATTTCAAAGGTATTTAGTGATTTGTCCTTTGTCAAAATTTGCAACGGAATACTGATAATAGTCTTTAAGTTTATGGTGATATCATCACCCGTAACGCCGTCACCACGGGTTGCACCTTGAATAAATTTACCGTCTTGGTATTTTAAAGATACCGCAACACCATCAACCTTTTGTTCGACAATATAACTGACCTTAGGTGCGATTTTTCTGACCCTTGTGTCAAACTCTTTCAATTCATCGTAAGTATAAGTATTGTCCAGACTGAGCATTAAAGGAGAATGAGTTACGGATTGAAATTCTTTTAATGGTTCTCCACCAACTCTTTGAGTCGGTGAGTCTGGTGTAATTAAATCAGGAAACTGATTTTCGAAATCAACTAATTGTTGATAGAGTTCGTCATATTCAAAATCAGACAGAATCGGTTCATTTAAGATATAATATCGGTAATTATGCAGATTAATCTCTTTGCGTATTTTTTCGATTACTTTTTTCGCTTGTGTTTTGGTCACTGAATATATTTTTATGGATATAAATGCGAATGTCAAGCATTATTTGTTTTGATGTAATACTCGAATAAGGTCTATAAATTAATGATGAATTTATGATTACTAAATGAGAACAAAATGTCAACTGTCTCGTAACTTATTTTTTTCATCTAACCCTCTATTTTATATATTGTTATATGTTTTTTTTTATAACAAGGGGGTAAGGCGGGGTGAGTCGGTTGTAAATACGGGTGATGAGTTACGCAAAAATACAGATAAAAAGCACAAATCAGAGAATTGATAAGATATAAGAATGGATTTGAGTCGGGATAGGAAAATGTTATTGGCTCAGAGGTTAATATATGTTTAGAATAATACCACATGTAAAAAGATGGAGCTTGAGGCGGATAGGTGGGTGGGAAGGTAGAGAGAAAAGGAAGGCGGTTTTAAAGAAACATTTATAAACATTTTAACATTGACAAATATAAATTTTCAGATAGAATAAATACAGTTTGCCGGGGTAGCTCAGTAGGTAGAGCACGGGACTGAAAATCCCGGTGTGGGCGGTTCGATTCCGCCCCCCGGCATTTTAAAATTATTATATATTAACTAACATGGAGGCAACTTGGCAAAGAAGTCTTTATCAGTTATTAAAAGAACACGGCAAGCCGCAAAACGGCGGATGGTTAATAAAACTAAAAAGTTTAAGTTGCGTAAAGAGCTTAAAAAGATTAAATCAGTTAAAGAACCAGAAACATTGCAGAAGTCTTTACCAGATGTACAAAAGTTGATTGACAAATCGGTAAAAAGGGGAATTCTGCATAAAAACACCGCGGCCAGAATCAAGTCAAAATTAATGCGTAAGAAATAACTTGTCGAAAAAATATCAATCGTTGATATTTGGTTTTTTAAAAGTCAGGTGAATGCCTGATTAGCCAATAATTAGTATGCCATTCTACGATTTTAAAAGTAAAACTCCCAGAACTGCAATCGGTCAGAAAATTGTTGAACAGGTAACTAATAAAGTTTTTAAAACCGTCAGACCATATTTACAAAAAGATTTTCATATTCTTGATATCGGAGCCGGCAATGGCGAATTTGCTGAGCGTTGCTTAAAAAATAATTTTGTTTATACCGCGGTTGAAGTCAACGAAGAGTATAAAAATAAACTGACGTCAATTGGTGCTAAAGTTATATCTGCCTTGGTACCGCCAATTCCGTTAAATGACAATATTTATGACTATGTCCATTTATCGCACCTGATTGAACATATGCAATCAAGCACGAAAGCATTGGAACTGGTCAGTGAAATCAACCGTGTTTTAAAACCAGGTGGATATCTCTGTATTATTGCTCCTGATTATCTGCATTCCCATTCGTTTTTTTATGACAGCGATTATACTCACTCTTTCGTGACAACCCAGAACCGAGTCAAAATGCTTTTGACAGATGCAAGTTATAAAATCGTTTTCAGTAGATATCTAGCGGGCGGACAGACAGGTTGGCGGCAATGGTTTCTAAGTCTTTTCGGTTGGATTTACAATAACTGTTTATATTGGATATTCCAGGCCTTAGTTAAAGCCAAAATAGATTCAAGCCGATTTGGCCGCACCCGCGGTGCTTTAGCCCGTTTCGTTTTTATACTCGCTCAGAAGGTCTAAGTTTTGAAAAAAACAAGTATTAAAAGAGTTCTCGGCATAATTGTTATTGTCATATTTTTCTATTTTATCGGCAGGTCATTATATCATAACTGGCACAGTATTGTCGAAGCAAAATTAAAATTCCAAATTCATTTTCTAATATTGTCATATCTGTTTATGTTCGCGACTTTTGTACTGATTGCATATACCTGGAAAAAGAGTTTGGCAATGCTTAATGAAAATATCTGTTTATCCGCAGCACTACGAATCAATGCAATCGCAACATTACCTAAATATGCGCCAGGTAAAGTCTGGGGAATTATCGGTAAGGTGTATGTTGCCAAGAAAGAAAATATTTCCGAACATAACTGTATTATCACGATCAGTCTGGAAACGATTCTTTATTTATTAGGCGGAATAATCTTATTTCTGATAACCGCGGCATCGCTCTTAAAAGGGCGGATTCCATATTTATATTATTTACTGGTAATACCAATCTGTTTTATTATTATTTATCCGCCTATTCTTATCAGAATTACTAATTTTTTTCTTAAAATATTCAAACGCCCAATAATTGATTTTATCCCGACTTACACTCAAATTTTAGTGCTTTTATTATTATATACATTAAGCTGGATTTTACAGGGCATTGGTGTTTTTTTTCTAATTAATTCATTTTATCCAATTAGCATTAAGTCGTTATTAGTGATACCAGGAATGCACGCTTTTTCTTGGGTTGTCGGATTTTTAAGCATTATTACACCGGCCGGCTTGGGTGTTAAAGAAGGTATTTTCAGTTATTTTTTAACTACTGTTTTACCTTCAGGCGTATCGGTATTGGGTGCTTTAATAGTTCGGATCTGGGGAACAATCGGTGAACTATTATATTTTCTTATCTATTCAGCAAAATTAAAAAAATACCTGTAAAGATTATGAAAATTGCCTATGTAACTTTGAGCGGTAAATCTGGGGGAGATGTTTATTTTAATCAACTGCAACAGACCCAAAAAAAAATGAACAATACAACTACGCAATTATCATATCATAGAATGTGGTCAATATGTCCAAATTTATTATCCCGATTTATTAAAGTCGGTAATTCACATGATATTATTCATTCTAATATTGAATATGGTTTTGCATTTGAGGCAAAGAAAAAACCGCTCATTGTTTCTTGCCTGCATATCGTGACAGAAGAGTTCCTTGAAAAATATTATAGTGTAACCCAAAAATTATATTACCGCAGGATTCTTCAATTAATAAAGCATTCGATTAAACGGGCCGATTATGTAATCGCGATCAGCAAATCGAGTCAAGCTCAAGTTAAGAATATTTATGATGTTAAAAATATTCAGACGATCTACTGCGGAATTGATACTCAACTTTTTAACCCGATAAGAATCGAAAATAACCTGTATCCAGGCAAGATAAAATTATTGTTTGTCGGTAACTTGACCAAAAGAAAAGGCGTCGATTTGTTACCGCAAATAATGGCAAAGTTAGATAATCGTTTCATTTTATTTTACACGACGGGCATGCGCACTGCTAAAAGAGTGTTCAGTGACAATCGAATGATTCCGGTCGGCAGTTTACAACTTGCTGAATTGGTTTACTGGTATAATTTATGCGATATTTGTTTATTGCCAAGCCGTCTCGAAGGATTTGGATATACAGTTGCTGAAGCAATGGCAAGCCAGAAACCGGTTGTTGCGACAGATTGTTCTTCATTACCAGAAATTGTAATAAATGGCGTGAACGGGTTTTTATGCAAAATTGACGATGTTGCAGATTTTGTTGACAAGATAAATTTGTTGGCTGATAATAAACAGATGCGTGAAGAGATGGGTGTTCGTAACCGTCAACGAATCGTAGAACATTTCAATTTAGAAAAAATGGGTCGAGAATATAATGAAATGTATCATAAAGTATTAAAGGAGTTCAGTTAATATGAAAAAAGTTAAAAATATTAAAACCGCCGGTATTCAAAAATCGTATAATCTGACTGATAAAACCGCAATAATTATTTTATTATTGTTACCAATCGTCTATTTTATAATTTTCAGCCCGGGTCTTCTGACCGGTGACAAAATGATGTATGGTTCGGATTGGCTTTTAGGTGGTTATCCGGCAAGGGAAGTTATCACCCGACAGATTTCGCATTTTAAGGAAATTCCAATGTGGTATAATTTCATCTTCAACGGTTTGCCGACCGTTACTGGTCCGTATGGCGATATGGCTTCGATTTATCCTTTTATCCGTTTAGTTATCCCAACCCATATATTCTGGACTTATCTGTTTGTTTTCGGCGTGATGATTGCTGGGATTGGGATGTATCTTTTCTTAAAGTCTATAGATATTTCTAATTCGGTTTCATTGCTTGGCGCAGTTGCTTATATGTTTGCCGGAAATTTATTATCAACTACTTATGCCGGTCACGAGGGGCGATTGTTGGCCGCAGCATTTTTTCCATTGGCTTTCTTTTTTTGGAATAAAGGAATTATTACACATAAATTATACTGGTTCATATGTGCAGGCGCGATCGTCGGTATTAGTTTTACTCATGGTCATTTTCAATTAACCTATTATGGTTTGTGGGTTGCGTTAGCCTATTTGGTTGTGCATTTAATACTTAATAGAAAAGAGAATCGACTTCGAAATAGTCTCAAACTGGTTTTTTATGCTGGAATAAGCGTCATTGTTGCGTTAGCAATATTGGCAGTTAATTATCTGCCATTTTTAGCTAATCTCGCATATGGCGCGCGCGGTGAGGTAAGAGGGTATGAATTTGCTGCTTCCTGGGCATTGCCGGCTAAAGAATTATTTGATTTAATCGTACCTCAGTTCAGCGGGATTCTTGATAATTACTGGGGTGAAAATATGTTTAAACTCCATTCTGAATATTTTGGAATTATTATCTTGGTGTTCGCAGTAGTGGCTTTATTTATCAAATTCAAAGAACGGCGCACCGCTTTCTTTTTGGGAACCAGTATTGTTGCGGCTCTAATCGCACTTGGCAATCATACTCCTTTTTTCAAACTTGTTTATTATGTCCTGCCGGGCATCAAACGATTTCGTGGTCCGTCAATGGCTTTTTATCTGGTTGCATTCTCAGTTATTGTGATTGGTACAATCGGATTACAATATTTGTTTGATTACAATCAGAAAAAGAAAGTATATGACCAGCAGGCAAAAAGGAAACTCCGTAACAGTATCTATTTTATTGTAATCTTTTTTGCACTTTTTGTAATCGGATTCTTATTGAGCAGAAATAGTATTCAATCGTCAATTTCAAATCAGAGTAAATTACAAGCCTTCACAAACAATATCTCATCATTCTGGTCAGGTGTTATTATAGCAGCAATTTTTATTGGAGTTTGTTTGTTTTTAATCCAACGAATATCGAATGCAAAAATAAAGATAATGAGCGTATTCGTGATTCTTACAATTTTAATCGTAATCGACCAATGGCGTGTTAATAAATTGTTTTTAAGAACAGTCGAACACCCAAATGTTTATTACAGCGCGGATGAAGTGGTTAATTATCTAAAAAACGACACGACATTGTATCGAGTGCATCCTTTATACTATGAACGCTCGAATGACGGCATTTTGGATTTATATGATATTCATAATGTCGGCGGTTACTGTCCTAATCCATTGCAGAGTTATCAGGATTTTCTAGGCGCCGAAAAGACCGTTATGTTTTCTGCTCCGAATTTAGCATATCTTAACTTTTTAAGTCTCCTTAATATAAAATATATAATTACCGTTCCATTACCTGACGATATATCTCGTTATGATATGCGGACTCAGGCTATAATTACGGATTTGAAAAATTTTGTTAATCGTCCAGAGTTTGAACTTGCTTTCAACGGTAGAAAAAATGTTATATACAAGAATAATTACGCATTACCGCGTAGTTTTATAACACCGGATTATAAGGTTATTCAAGATAAAAACCAGATATTTGATATGCTGAAAGACTCCAATTTTAATCCAGCCCAGTATGTGATTTTGTCTGAGTCGTTGTCCATCGGGCAAACCACATCAGAAGATTTCGAGTGGCATAGTAATATTACTAAATATATGCCAAACCGGGTTATATTAGAAACTGAACAAAACCAGGGTGGATTTTTGGTCTTAAGTGAAAATTATCATCCGGATTGGTTTTGTAAGGTCGATGGTCAATTGACTAAAGTATATCCAGCATATCATACATTACGAGCAGTTTATCTGACTCAAGGCAAGCATACGGTTGAATTTTATTACTATTCAAAATATTATGTATTGGGTCGTTTGATAACTGTGATTACATCGATATTTTGTTTAGGGCTGATAGCGATTGTTTTATATCAAAAGAAAAAAGCGGTAAAAAAATAATTCTATAGAGGTATTAGTTGAGCAGTAATAGTTTTTAAATCCATTATCGCAATCGTTGCTTTGTGAAACAACCATCCGGAAGCCTCACCGGGATTTATGATTAAATACGGTTTTTGATTTTTCTGAATTGATATCTGCGGTTTGTGAGTATGGCCATATATTATGATATCGAAGTTATTGTCAGGGATAACAGGTTTATGACTAATCAGTATCTTTTTATCCGATATCTCTGAGGTGTAGGGTGGATGATAAATCGAATACTTCAATTCTTGAGCGCGATGCAATAAAAAATCTTGTTCACCATCACAATTCCCAAAGACACCAATTAAAGGACATTTCAAATCTTTAAATGCAACTAAGGCAAATGGAGCAATAAAATCTCCGCAATGAATTACTAATGAAACTTGATATTGGTTAAAAATATCTACAGCGCATTCGATATTCGGTATATTATCATGCGTATCAGAAATAACTCCGATTATTTCATTCATTTCATTGCAAAAGCTCTCGTAACTGAGCAAAACGGCGGAGTCGAACCGGATGCTGGAGTTTTTTGAGTGCTTTGGCTTCAATCTGACGCACCCGTTCTCGGGTAATGTTAAAAATTTGACCGACTTCTTCTAAAGTACGCGGATAACCGTCACTCAAACCAAATCGTAATCTTAAAACTTTTTCTTCGCGTTTTGATAAGACCCCTAATGCTTCACCTAATTTTTCTCTAAGCAAGGAAATCCCCGCCGAGTGTGCCGGCGAAATAGTTTTTTCATCGTAGATAAAATCACCGATAAAACTCGATTCATCATCATCAATCGGTTTATCTAAGGAGATACCGAATTGAGATATTTTTGTTAACGCTTCAATTTTATCTTTAGGAGTAGATAGGCGCTGGGCTAATTCACCGACAGTCGGATCTCTTCCATAGGTCTGGATGAATTTTCTTTGTACTTTGGCGATTTTATTTATCGCGTCCAAGATGTGCGCAGGAACCCGAACCGTTCGGGATTGATCAGCAATAGCTCGAGTTATTGCTTGTTTTATCCACCAGGTTGCATAAGTGGAAAATTTAAATCCTTTGTGATAATTGAATTTTTCAATCGCTTTGATTAAACCGACGTTTCCTTCTTCAAGTAAATCTGCAAATTCCAGTCCACGATTAACATAGCGTTTCGCAATTGAAATTACTAACCGAATATTTCCTTCAATCATATGGTCGCGCGCTTCAAGAATTTTACTTTCTTCGGTATCAATATGCATTAGAATTTCATTCAGTTGTTCTGGTTTTTGATTAAAAAAGGTTTTATAATAACTCAGTTTTTTCCGAACTGCTTTGATTTCGGTTTTTGATGATTTTTTATTTTTTAACAGGGTTTTTAAACGATAATAAGTTTCAATGAAATCTTTAGCAGTTGTTTTAAACTCCTGAATGAAGTTGTTTAATAGATGATGTTGTAATGACAGGGCTTGGATTTTAGAAAAAATACGCTTTTGGATCTTAGTAATTTTTTTCTGAACAGCAGTACTTTGCTTGCGTTTAAAAAGACTTTTTAAGGTTTCTAATTCCCGTTTAATGGCACGGACTCGGCGGATGAATTTTTGACGGTCTCGCCATAGTGCCTTTTTATTTAAAAGGCATTCAAATTCAACCCGGGCAATTTGGTCTAAAGATCGGGTCCCTTCTTCCACTGTAAAACATTCTTCTAATAATTTTTCCGCAATCGGTGGCGGTGCAAAAATATACTGGGTAATTGATTTATAACCAATTTCCATGATCTTGGAAAATCTTATTTCATCATCACGATTTAAAAGTGAAAAGCGGCCTAATTCACGAAAATAAGATTTGGTTGGGTCTTCGACCTTGAAAATTGTCGGTTTCACTGGTTTTCGTTTTGTTACCACTGCTAATTCTTTAGCAGCAAGCACCCGGATACCTTTTCCTGATAGACCAGAGACGATTTCTTCAATTTCTTCGGCAGATAAAATATCATCGGGTAATAAATCATCCAGTTCATCATAAGTGATTGTTTTGGATTTTGATATTTTTTTATAAACATCGTTGATAATCTTATTTTTTACTTTCATTATTTTTTACTCCTCATCTGATTGAGTTTTTTCTTAATGTTATAATGCTCGATAGTCAATTCTCTTAATAACTGGTTAGCACCCTTTTCTTGAGCTGCCTTCATTGATTGATAAAGCCAGGCAGCTTTAAATTCATTGAGTTTTCTTAAAAATTCATTTTCTTTCGGTACTATTTTCAGATGAAATGACAAATCAGCAACCAGCTTCTTTAATTCTGATTGCTCAAGAGAGTCAATCAATTTTGCCGATGTAAAATTTTCCGTATTGCAGATATCATAAGCGGTCTGGACGACGGCGTGGACATTAGCATTAAAATATTTAATTGGCAAGTCTTTCTGTGCAATCGACGCATAGTTGGCATTGGAAATGATCAGGGACAAAACCTGTTCTTCAAGCAAAGATAGGGGCATTGTTCGAATCTGGTCGGCTTTCTGATTAATTTTAGCACTGGTTGTGCTCGTTTTTTGGATTTGATTTAACAAATTTTCTTTGGCAATATGAAAAATATTGGAAATTTTATTAATATATAGTTCCTGTCCGATTTTTTCCTCAATCAACGATACCAGATTAATAATCTGTTTTAAGCATAATTTTTTTTCAGTGACAGTTTGAGTGTTGCTAATTTTTAATATAAAATCTACGAAATCAAGGTTATTGTTTATAAGCAAGTCAAATTTATCTTTACCAAAGGTTTTAATATATTTATCCGGGTCGAATGAAGTCGGTAATAATGCAATATGCGGGTCAATACCGGTTTTTAATAGGGTTTCGATTGTCCGCAAAGTTGCCGCTTCACCAGCAGAATCACCGTCAAAAGCAATTATCAGTTGATTAGCATATCTTCGGATAAGTTGAGCTTGATGAGGAGTTAAAGCAGTTCCTAATGGAGCGATAACATTGTTGATGCCATTTTCGACCAGTGATAATAAATCAAAATTTCCTTCAACAAGGATTGGTGTTTTTGAATAGAGATAGTTTTTTGCCTGGAACAGACCGAAAAGATTCTCTCCTTTTTTGAAAACAGGAGTTTCCAGCGTGTTGATATATTTCGGTTGCGAATTTTCGTCTAAACCCCGCGCGTTAAATCCAATGACTTTTCCTGATATCGAAAAGACCGGGAAAGTAATTCGATTGTAAAACCAATCATGATAACCGTCGTCCTTTTTTACAGCCAGACCGGCTTTGATAAGTACTTCCTCTGTTAATCCTTGCTTTTTGGCATTCTGCAATAAGAGATTCCCTCCGGTTGCATAACCGATACGAAATCGTTTTATAGTTTCAATACTTATTTTACGGTGCGTTAAATATGCCGACGCTGCTTTTGATTTTTCCAGATTGCGGGTATAAAAATCAGCCGCAAATTCATTGGCATCGTATAATGCCTGGTATTTATAACTGGTTGCTTCAGTTTCAATGATAATACCGAGCTTACCCGCCAGTTTTTTTATCGCGTCTGGAAATGGTAGTTTCTCATACTGCATAAGAAATGTTATAACCGAACCGCCGGCACCACAACCAAAACAGTGATAAATCTGCCGTTCTTGATTTACATAAAACGATGGCGATTTTTCAGTGTGAAACGGACACAGCGTGCGAAAATGTTTGCCGCTTTTTTTCAAGGGCAGATATTCACCAATTATTTGAACAATATCGGTTTGTTCTCTAATCTGGTCAATTATCTCTTTTTTAATCATGCGATTTATTTTTTCAAAATTACTTTTGTAACACCATCGCCACCTTCGTATGATTCACCAAAACAAAATCGTTCAATCCGTGTATCATGTTGCAAGTAATTCCATAACATATCTTTTAAAATTCCTTTGCCTTTACCATGGATTATTGAAACTTCATTTAAATTATTGTCAGCCGCTTGATTTAAAAATTGTTGCAAGGCGATTTCTGCTTCTTCCTTAGTTAGACCACGAATATTAAGTAATGGTTCAAAATATGGCGGTTCGGTATCTTGTAAGATGTTCTGATGAGAAGTACTTGGTGTTAGTTTATCTTCAACTTTTTCAAGGTCTTGATTATTTATTTCAAATTTAATACTACCAAAAGCTACCGTAACTACCTTTTTATTTATTTCGACAATCCTGCCGGTTTTTTGAAAAGTTTTACTGAAAACAGTATCACCGATATCTAAATACAATTCAGTGACATCGGTCTCCGACCGAGCAGAGTATTGCTGATTGGTTATTTTACTCAGCTGGTCTTGAACATAATGCTTGGCATTAACAATTGCCTCTTTCTGGGCATGGGATTCTTTAATATTACGAATCAGATTTTCAATATGGCGGCGCTGGGTTAACAAATAATTCCGCTGCTCGGTTTGAATTTTCTGACGTTCATCATTTTCAAATTTCTTAAATTTATTTAATTTTGATTCATATTCAGCACGGATTTTTGACAAACCGATTTTTTCTTTTTCAATTTTTTCGTTTAAAATTCTGTTTTTTCCCAGTTCTTGATTGAGACTGTTTATCCGTTCGGATAGGCTTAACCAATCCTGATTCAGGAAATTCTTTGCCCGTTCGATTAAACTCAGGGGAAAACCGAGTTCTTTAGATATTTCTAAGGCACTGGAAGTGCCGGGTAGACCGATTGTAAAGCGATAAGTTGGACGGTCTGAATATTCCATGGCGGCATTAACCATACCTTGGGCGTCATTAACAAATGCTTTTAGCGGATTAAAATGGCTGGTCGCTAAACAATAGACACCGTTATCCCGCAAAGCTTCCAGAATTGCAATTGCCAAAGCCGAACCTTCTTCCGGCGCAGTTGACGAACCGATTTCATCGAGCAGAACAAGAGTGTCGGAATCGGCGTTTTCAAGAATCTGTTTAACCCGCACAATATGGGCAGAAAATGATGAGAGATTAGAATCCAGGGACTGTTCATCACCGATATCTGCAAAAACCTTGGTAAAGAATGGAATTTCAGTACCTGGAGATGCCGGTAAATAAATCCCGGATAAGAACATTAAGACAAAAAGTCCGACTGTCTTCATGACAACGGTCTTACCTCCTGCATTGGGTCCGGAGATGAGGATGATTTTTGCATCTTGGGGAACTGTGAGCTCTAACGGCACAATGTCTGTTTTCGTCAACTTAAGCAATGGATGGATTCCTTTATTTATCTGGAGTAGATTTCGATTTGATATTATTGGCCGTTGACAGTTAAATTGTAATGAAAATCTCCGTTTTGCAAACAAGAGGTCGAGCTGACCGATAATAGTAAATGCATTAAATAGTTCATCCCTGATTTTATACAGTTCTTTAGATAACGCAGCAAGGATACGCTGAATTTCATTTTTCTCTTCATCGAGGAGACGGGCAAAATCATTCTGTTCGTCGACCAGTTCAAGCGGTTCTATAAAAACCGTTTTGCGGGCAGGGGAGAACTCATGCAGAATACCGCTAATCTTCTTTTGGGCTTCTGCTTTCAAGGGCAGACAGAACCGATTATGGCGAATCGCAAAATTACTATCCTGAAGATATTCGCTTTTGTTCTGGATAATTTTATGCAGTCGATTAATGATGGAATTACGCTGTTTAGTAATTTCGCTGCGAATTTTTTTAAGTTTTGGCGAAGCGTCAGATTTAATTTCACCATATTCATCAATTGCAGTATTGATTGCTTTTTCAAGCGTTTCATTGATAACGAGAATTTTAACTAATTGATAAATTTTCGGGTATTTTGTTCTATTTTTAGAAAAAAAATCTTTCGTATTTCTTATCGTTACCAGTATTTTTAAAGCGTCGCGGAGACGCATTGGAGACAGAACAATTTCTGAGTCACTGGCGGGTAAGTCCGGCCTTAAATCGGTTACGCCATAAAGACCGATTTCCTCAGCAAGGTTCATAGATTCTTGTAAAAGGTCAAATTCTTTTTCTAATTCGATAATACTTGTTTCGGGTTTTAATGCATTTGCCATTTCAACGCCGAATTCGGTCTGGGTTTTATTGGCAATAAGTTCAATAACCCGATTAAAACCTAAAATCTCGAATGTTCGTTGGTCCATTTACAAAAACCTGTTACAATCATATTTTATAACGTCTGCATACTGAACCATGAATAACAACTATTCATAATTCATCTTTATCCATTTCTGAGATACCGTTAACTTAAAGCTTCCTGATTTCGGCGCCATGCCTTTCGTTTCGCTTCAGCCAGTTTCCGCTTTTTTCGCTGACTCGGTTTTTCATAATATTCACGGCGCTTGACTTCTTTAGGAATGCCGGCTCTTTCACAAGAACGGCGGAAACGACGAATAAAACTTTCGTAACTTTCTCCTTCTTTGACATTGATTTGTGTCATTGTTTATCTGCACCTCCTTTCAAAATCAGTTGATTTGACAGCATTTTACATCTCCTTTAATTGATACAATAGTATTGATAAAGCGGCGATTGCTGCAGTTTCCGCACGGAGTCGCCGGGCGCCGATAGTAATGGGTTGCGCACCAAAACTCTGCGCTTGAGCAATCTCATTTTTGGTAAAACCGCCTTCCGGTCCGATAATCAACAAAATATTTGTATAGATGCGGTCGCGTATAATATCGGCTAACCGCAGTTTTTTTTCATCTTCGTAAGCAAGCACTACCAAATCATAATCAGCAAAAGCCGGCAACAGGTTTTCAAGCGTAGTCGGTTTTTGTAAAGAGGGGATATGCGTGCGGGTCGACGATTTTATAGCGGTAAGAATTATTTTTTTAAAACGCTCGAGTTTATGCGCAG
>JAGXRL010000122.1 GCA_018335915.1 Candidatus Latescibacterota bacterium | reverse complement strand
TCGACTCAGGGGGCGGTACCATCATTTTGAGGAATTTTGAATTAAGAATATGGAATTTAGAAGGTTAGAGAGAATTTTCGGCTGACAAAAACATTAGTTTAAACTAATGTTGTGAGATGACTGTATTAAATAAGGAATTAATTAACAAATTAAGGATGTTGAGAGTAAAAGCAAATCTTTCTCAAAAAGATGTTGCCATTAGAATGGGAATAAAAGGTAAAGCAGGACAGAGCTATATTGCCCAGCTTGAAAGCGGTAAAATAACAAATCCGAGAATCGGCACAATTATTGATTATCTTAATGCCTGCGGCGGTAAGCGGATGGAGTTTTTTCAAGTTCTGGATAAGATGCTCGCAAAACAAGAACAGGACGAGATTGTATCCAATATCAAACTGCGTGAAGAGTCGCTGAGTAAGAAAGTCAAAGGCAGAACATTAAAACAGAAAATCGAAAGGGATGCAAACTTATATCTGAGCAGTGTCAAATATCAGAGAAAACCGTCAGAACAGCTGAATCAGAGAATCTTAAAAGATAAGATTGAGAAAAAAGTAAGAATGCTTTTGTCTAACCACAAGACTGATGTGAAACTGATTTCGCATTATCTTGAATTTGCCGGGCATATTTTACAACGGGCATTGAGTCCTGATTATAATCCGCCATTAGATTATAATTTATGGTTAAGACCAGGCATGATAAAAATCTTATTGAGCGAGATTTCGCATATCGTGTATCAGACGGTCAGAACTGAAAAGCGAAAACTGGTGAGAAGAAAACTGCCGTCCACTGAAAAGCAGAAAAAGATGGTTTTAGGTCTGGTTAAGTATCGGCAAGTCATCGAACAGATTGAATATGAAGTGCACCAACTGCTCAATGAATTGCAAGTTAACCTTGCTTTATATCTCGCATATAAAAACTATGCGCGGATGTGTTATAAAGCAATGAAAAAGTGTTATCTTAAAGACGAGTCGCTCTTAACCCAAAAATTTGTCGAAGCTAAAAAGACCTGGCTGTTAATGGGGTTGGATGATGGGGTGATGGAGAAAATTAAGCAGGTAGTGATGGAAGTTTATAAGAAGTTGGTTGTGATTGGTTCGGTTTAGAAATACTCAAGGTTATAACATCGCTCTATATAGTTACGAATATAATATTAATGTCATACTGAACTTGATGCAGTATCGCATTACAATTTTAATCTGAGACCCTGAATTAAATTCAGGGTGACAAATTATATTGCAGGGCAGACCTGCAGGTCTGCGAAGCAAAAGCAAAGTTAGAATCTTATTTACATCTAATCAATTTTGTTTTTCTAAAGGATGAATCGACCGGTTGATTATTTATTCACCTGTTTGACATGCACGGTTTGCTGGTCAAAAGGAATACCGATACCGAGTTGGTCAAGCGTGGTTTTGATAAGCAGGCGCAGTTCACGCTCAGCCTGCCATTGAGTCTGGGGCTGAACTTTGGCAACAATGCGAAGGGTTATACCTGCTTTGCCAAATCCTATCACTCCTTGTACAATTGGTTGTTCCATAATTATTGACTGATTTTCTTTCGCCCATGCTTGGGCAATCTGCTCAATAATTTTGAACCCTTTGTTAATATCAAAATCATAGTCAAAGTCAATCGGCACAATCACGCGCATAAAATCACGGTTAAAATTGCCAAAACGGGTCAGCTCGCCGTTGGGAATCGTGCGCAGGATACCGGAAAATTCACGATACTGAGTTGTGCGGAGCCCGATTTTTTCAACGGTGCCGGATTCGTTGCCGACATTGATAACATCACCAACACTGATTAAGTCTTCAAAGAGAATAAAGAAACCAGAGATAAAGTCACGAATCAGAGTCTGGGCACCAAAACCGACCGCCAAACCAATTACGCCAGCACCAGCCAGAATCGCACCATAATTAACGCCAAATTCCCGCAAAACCGCAATAATCGCAATAAAAAAGGCGAGATATCTTAAAAGACTGTTTATTAACGGGATGATGGTCAAAGCGCGGCGTTCTTTATGTTTTCTTAAATAGCGTTTCAATATCCAGGTGATGAGTTTGAAAGCAAAGAAGATGACAACAATGATAACAATTATATTAAGAATTTTGAAAAGCAGATGACCGAGTTTTTCCGGATGAGTAAATTTTGCGTAAAACTCTTCTAAAAATTCCTGCCAGACCATAATATACCTTATAATGAAATGCATAGATTGTCAATAAAAAATTTGATGGAATATAGAATTAAGAATGTAGAATACAGAATAAGAAATAATTTTCAAGCACGGCTGGTTTGATGTCAGAAATAAATTCAAAATTCTAAATTCAAGGTTCTATATTCTTATTTTCTTGACATTCGTAAATTATATAGTAGAATAGATTTATGGCGGTGTAGCTCAGCCTGGCAGAGCAGGAGAATCATAATCTCTTGGTCAGGGGTTCAACTCCCTTCGCCGCCACTTTCCGATATTCAAGAGAATATCGAATTGTAAATTGGAAATTATAAATTTTAAAGTTCAAAAATTAGGAGGCCCTCATGGGTTTACAAAAAGCTAAATATATTTGGATGGACGGCAAGCTCGTTCCATGGGACGATGCCAAGATACATATTAATTCTCATGTGGTTCATTATGGCTCTGGTGTGTTCGAAGGTCTGCGTTGTTATAAAACACCAAAAGGTTCGGTCGTTTTCCGCCTGCAAGAGCATACGGACCGGCTCTTTAACTCGGCAAAAATCTACCGGATGGATATTCCATTTGCAAAAGACGATGTGAATAAGGGTGTTGTGGAAACTATCAAAGCCAATGAACTGCCTGAATGTTATATCCGACCGCTGGTTTATCGCGGTTATAATGAACTGGGCGTGAATCCGTTCAACTGCCCGGTTAATGTCGCAATCTCGACTTTTTACTGGGGTGCTTATTTAGGCAGCGGCTCAACTGAAAAGGGTGTTGATGTGATGGTTTCGTCCTGGAACCGAATGGCACCAAATACATTCCCGGCAATGGCAAAGACCTGTGCCAATTATATGAATTCGCAGTTGATTAAAATGGAAGCGATAAAATACGGTTTTGTCGAAGGCATTGCCCTGGATGTGTATGGTTTTGTGAGTGAGGGTTCGGGTGAAAATATTTTTGTGGTGAAAGACGGCAAGATTTTCACACCGCCGCTACACGCAACTGTTTTACCCGGTATTACCCGTGACTCGGTCATAAAAATTGCCCGGGATTTAGGATATGAACTGCACGAAACCAAGTTCTTACGCGAGTTCTTATATATTTCTGATGAAGTCTTTTTCACGGGCAGCGCCGCAGAAATTACGCCGATCGGCTCGATTGATAAGATTATGATTGGTAAGGGCGGAGTTGGTGAGATAACCAAGAAACTGCAGAAAGAGTTCTTCGCAATCATAAATGGAGAAAAAGAAGACCGATATGGTTGGTTGACACCGATAAAGTAATATATAGGAAAAAGTATCGATAGGATTCAGATGATCGTAGAAAAATCCGAAGCACTAAATCCTAAATTCGAAACAATCTCTAATACTAAATGACCAAAATTATAAACATTTTTAATTATCGTAGAATTGGAATTTGGAATTTGTTTAGAATTTCGAAATTCGAATTTCGGATTTCCAATCTTGAGAAATAAAAAAGGTGTCGCAATAAATGATGAAGATTGGTATTGGTTCGGACCATCGCGGATACCGGCTCAAGGATAAATTAAGACTGTTTCTGGTTATGCAGGGTTATAAAGTCAATGATTTTGGCGTTTTCTCAGAAGACCGGGCTGATTATCCGCTGGTTGCTTTTAAATTAAGCCAGTCAATCAAAACCACGCAAAAGCCGAAGGCACCAAAGATTGATATGGGAATACTTATCTGCGGTTCGGGTATCGGGATGTCGATTGCGGCGAATAAAGTGAAAGGGATTCGAGCGGCATTATGCCTGACTCCGGAATTTGCCAGGCGGGCGCGCAATCATAATAATGCTAATGTACTGGTTTTAGCCGCTGATTTTACATCTTTGCCAAAAGCAAAAGCGATTGTACAGACATTTCTAACCGAGAAATTTTTAAAAGAACGGCACGCAGTCAGAATTAGACAAATCAAAAAGTTAGAAGTATTAACTTAAAGCAAAAATCTATTCAGTAACTCTGAGATAGAGCAGTGCAGTTGCAATCGGAATCGCAATCGCACTGATAATTGTAGCATAATCCTGCCACCATTTAAAAGTTGTCCGCGGCACCACAATA
This sequence comes from Candidatus Latescibacterota bacterium, assembly GCA_018335915.1. Lineage (GTDB taxonomy): Bacteria > Hydrothermota > Tepidihabitantia > Tepidihabitantales > CAIPLT01 > JAGXRL01. The sequence continues at coordinate 34,464 of JAGXRL010000122.1, read as the reverse complement.
ATATCACCAGGTTCGACCAGGGGATTGGTTTTTGCCGAAATTTTCTTACCCAGACGACGAATATAAACACCGCGGTTATTGGCATAATTGGTCGGTCCGCCGGCCTGGCCGATATAATCACTGCTGCGGAGGTTAGCGGAAAAAAGAAATGCACCCGGATTGGTTACTTCTCCCTGCACATAGACCAGTGTATTCATGGGCGGTACGACCAGAATATCGCCGCTACGCATAAGCAGGTCGGCAGTTGTGTCTTTTTCAAAGAGAATTCTGTATAAGTCAATTGGAATTTTTAAACGACTTCCTTTTTCACTTTCCAGACGCTCGATATAAGAAAAAGAAAGGTCAGCCCAGGGCGTGACACCACCCGCCTTGGCAATCATATCCGAGATTTTATTCTGAGGGTTTAACTCATACACGCCTTCAGATATTCGTTCTTTTTCAGTTGTGAGAGCCGATGTGCGCAATTTGGATTCACCCCGTCCAAACAACGCACCTTTAACCGTAACAATACCTTTAACCTGGGGAACATAAATGATATCACCAGATTCTAATCTCGGATTGCTTTCAAGATTGCCAAACATTTCAAACTGTTCGATATTGATATCGGTCCGTTCTGTATTATTGCGAATCAATTTAATATTGGATTTGGAACCGATCGGAGTGACCCCGCCTGCTTTTTCAATTATCTGGGATACCCGCTCAACCGGGAATGCATTATAAACCCCGGGATTTTGAACTTCACCAGTCACAAAAACAATCCCTTTGCGCAAGGCGGTGAGGGTCAGTTTTACCGAAACATCTTTGAGGTATAAACCGAAAGTTTTAGTCAGGGTATCTTGTGCCGAATGCATGGTCAGACCAGATATGACCACAGCATCAACTACATCATAACGGGGAATCGAAACTCCTTTATCAGATACGATTGAACCGACCGGCAGGTTGATTGTCAGTTTGCCTTCATAAGTAATAACCGTACTATAAGAATAATTGGTTTTGCCGGTAATATTTACCAAAAGACCATCGCCCGGCATCAGGATATACTGCTCAGGAATGATGGGCGCTTCAACACCAATAACTTCGGGTATCGGTGCGGTTATTTGTATAAATAAAGCTATGGATAAAATTAATTGCAGCATTGACTTATTTTAGTCAAATCCGCTTTAATGTCAATACCAACAATGCACTGGCACTTTTTAAGATAACAGTGACGAGCAGAGTATTGGCAATACCGAGTATCGGAATCAACATTACCGGTACGACAATTGCACTGATAAATCCGCCCAACAGGTCGCTGGCATATAATTTACCAACAATTGATGTTATGGACTGATGTTCGGTATGGAGTATGCGGTTGGCAATCGGAAATTGGAATCCGACTAATAGCCCAGCCGCAAAAAGAAAGATAAAAAAGTCAATCTGAAAATTAAACAGCCGGGGATATGCTGAGTTTTCCAGTAACAGGAATAAGACACCTAATAATATTAAAATACACAGTTCAGATATGAACAACAGAGTTTTTTTGGCACTTTTGGTTATATTGCCGACAAAACCACCGACAACACTGCCAGTTATAAATGTGGTGAGCAGAATACTGATTTGATAGTAAAGATAGCCGTAACGAATCTGAAAACCTAAAGACAAGACGAGCGTAAATACCATGGCGGCAATACCAGTCGTAAATATTGTGAAGACGATGCGATTAGATTGACGATGCTTTCTCTGCAATAATAATATGAGCACAAGCATAATTATTGGTATTAATAAAATCCGGATATCTGTTTTTTGGGCATAATCAAACAGCGGTTTTAAAGACGGACTGGCAATCGTATTTTTATAATACAGGTTATAAAATAATCCGCGGGGAATGCCGTCTTGATTAATCAGGGAGATGTCGGTCGAGTTTTCTTGTTCAGCTGGGTCAGAATGCAATCGCTGTAATCGGTACTGAATATAACCAGGACTGAAAAGACTGGTTTTGATATTTCTTGTGATAAGACGGTGGTATAGCGTTTCCGCATTGAATTGTTTGGCGGTAGTGTCTTGAAAACTTAGAAACAGGTTAAAATCACTGCTGAGCATTGATACATGGGGGAATACCCGGCGCAATGTCTTAAAATGCGAAGCGATAACATTATTCAGAGTCGGGCTTAGATATGTACTTGAACCAGGAGTGATTGTGACGAGAATGCCGTTATGATTTAGTTTACTGCGACAAATTCGAAAAAACTCTTGAGTAAAGAATCGATTGGTCTGTAATGATAAGGGGTTAATAAAACTGATAAATATCAGGTCGTATCGGGTTAGTTCATTTTCCAGATAATGACGGGCATCGGTATTTACGATGCTTACATTTGGGGTAGACAGTTCCTGCTGAGTGAGCGGGCTCGAAAATTTTTTCATGGTCTGGATCAGAAACGGGTCTAATTCGAGATAAACAATCTGGTCCATATTATATTGCAGCATATGGTTAATCACACCACCGGCACCGCCTCCGATTAAGAGTATTTTTCTGGGGTTGGGATGGTTTAATAAAGGTAAATTGACAAAGTCTTCGATAAAATACTGGTCTGGATAAGGCACACTGACAGTGGGATTGCCGTCAACAAGAAAGATAAGTTGCTCTTCACGATTGATGACCGTAATATTACTGTAAATAGTGTTGACTGAACTCAGAATATTGTAATGAGGATAATTTTTTCGCAGGGTCCAGTGCTCGATTTGAGAAGATGCGAAGACGCCAAAACCGAACAAAATTATCAGACATAAAGAAAAATAATTGACTAAAGAGCGGCGGTATTTATTAATCATGAATACTGCCAGTAAGTTTATTATGCCAAATAGGAAAGCGATTTTGAGCGAGGTTAAATAGGGAATCAGAAGAAAGGACAGAATAACTCCGCCGATAATCGTACCCAAGTTTTCAATGATATATACTGACCCGGGTATTTTTGAATCAAATTTTGTTTGTTGTTGAACGATTAAAGATACCGAAGAAGTGAAAAGAGCGCCGTGCAGAAAACCGATTGGCAGCAGGATAAGAAAAGACGATACAAACATTATCGGTATCGTAACAATCTCACCAGGCAGGATACCCATAACTGGTCTAATGATACGAGTTAATATGATTAATAATGGAAATATCAGGGCAAATGTAAAGATTGCAGATTTATAGCCAGTGCCGGATATTTTCAGCCGCCGAAAAAGATAACTGCCCAATGCTTCAGCAATCAGCCAGTTGCCTAAAATGAGGCCGATTGATAACTCATTACCCTGAAAAACGACCAACAGCTCACGAATCAGCACAATCTGAGCAATAATACCCGAAGCACCAATAATTAATATGACAAGAGGCATATGAAAGGTTAGTTATTGATTGCTATATTGTCAATATTGACGGACTATGCAATTTACCCAGGCTCTATTCTTGAGATTGCGTGTTTTAATTTATACCGATAAAATTTGCGCTACTGCGCATGAAAATAGGTGCCGGGTTTAATGGGGGATGACTATTTTTTTGCTGAATTTTATTGAGTTTTGGTCTTGCGGAGTAATTGATATAAAATAGACTCCTGGTGTTAGATTTTGTTTAACTTGATTTATGGATTGCAGGTCAGGTATTTTTTCTGTTTTCAAAACCTGTCCGGCAATATTAAATATCGTGATTTTTAAATTTCGTAACTGAATATTGTTATTATTAATTTCGGATTGAGGGGTTGGTTGTGCGTGGTCAACATAACTCGCCTGGTCAGAGCGGGAGTGAAGGCGGTTGACAATATCAGTTTTTTCAGTTTGCATTGGTCGGTATTGCCAGAATTCGGTTCGATTATTACCTTTGAACGCATAGATAATCCCGGATAGGGCAGTCAGACTGCCGCCTGCTTTGACAATACTTTTCTTGCTATCCGATGTGTCTTTTGGAATTGTTTCTTTAGGTGTCCATGAGTTTTGAGCAATGTCATAACTCCAGAATTCCTGAGTACCGCCGCCTTTGAAAGCATATATTTTATTAGTATGAGCATCATAAGTTATGGCACCGCCTGCTTTCACTTTTTTCTTACGATTGATGTCAGGATGATTTTGAGGTAATGGTTCGAGTTCGACCCAGGTGTCCCGGACAATGTCATAGCAATAAAATTCATTATACTTGGCGCCGCCTTTTAAAACAAAAATTGAATCTCTGAGCGCAACCATGCAACTGCCATCTCGGAATTTTTTGTTATCTTTGCCTTTGGGAGAAGAGTCTTTATCAATCCATGTTCCCGCAATAGCATTATACGCCCTGAATTTATATTCTTTATTATTTCCCCATAAAACATATACTGATTTGTCATTTTGTGCTCGGGAAACATAAGCCAGCGCAGAACCACCCTTGAAAGCAATAGTTAGTTCACATTCAAAAATCCAACTATCCTGGGCAATAAGATATTTCCAGAATTCTTTGGTATTATTACCTTTGATAGCAAATATTACACTGCGACCTAAATTGTCCTGACCAAAAGTCAATGCCCCGCCCTTTTTGACAGATTTTTTTATCGGTTTGCCAGATTTATACCAGAACGGAATCGATTCTTTCTTTTGCCAGATATCAATGGATGGGTCATAACAGTAAAAATCCAGCGTCTTGTTACCAGGAAAGGCGTAGATTTTTCCTTGCGCAGTAACCAGCGCGCCACCGTCTTTAACTGATTTTTCAATATCCTTCTTTTTTTGCCAACCAAAAGTTATTGGAATTACGGTTAGATTTGCAGATTTCTTGTCATTAGCAGAATTTATATCTCTGGGCGTTTGCGTAGAACATGTAATTTGATAGTTACCGATTATCGCGGTCCAGGTTGTATCAAAACTTATGGTAATAGTGTCATTGGGAGCAAGTCCGGATATGGTTTTGGTCTGGTTATAAATCGAACCAATTTTAAATCTTATTGAAAATGTTTCGGTAACATTGCCCAGGTTTTTAATTTTTGCTCTGGGTGTAATAACAGTACCTTCGGAAATCGTATCTTTAGGCGAGACGATTTCGACAACGGTTCCATCGCGCCGCACATCGTCAATCGGATAGGTGTCTCCATTAACAATATATTCAAAATTGTCAACCGTAATAACTGCAGAAGTGTTGAGGATCTTCCCAGAATCCGGAATCTGAAATATTCCGCTACTGTCTAAATTTGCATTCAATTGGTAGAGATAGGAATTACGGGCAATCAGACGGTTAATAACATCTTGATGTGGATGTCCGTAGTTAAATGGGTGGATACCTTGTGAGAAAATTGTAACTTCGGGACGCAGCGAATCTAAGAAAGTGCTGTTAGAACTGTGTTTACTGCCATGATGATTTGCAATATAAAGATCAATATCTCCGACTACTCGAGCAACAATGGTTTCAACATCACGCTCATTATTAGCTGAAGAACCGGTTAAGTCCCCACCAACCCAGCATTCAAAAAAACCGTATTTTAACAACAATCCGATTGAGCGGTAATTCTCGCCAGAATTAGGAAGAACACTGTCCCCATTCATTACTTTACCATTACTGACAATGCAAATCATAAAAGCACCGCCACCCAGATCCAAAGTTTCTCCTAATTCAATGGTCTTGCGCTTTAAATCTACGATTGATTTATAATTAAGATAAGTAGCGGTCGTATAGGTATCTCCCCGGTCATAACAAAAACCTAATATGGAATCGTTACGACCAGCACCCCCGCTTAAAGAGCAGATAACAACTCGAAAACCACCGATGTGGTCGGAGTGATAATGAGTTGCGATAGTATGGTCTAGATGAGTAATACCTAAATTTCTGATAAATCGAAAAACGGAATCGCCGTAATTACCTTGGGAATCTCCAGCATCAATCAAAACATATTTATTAGTTGGGGAAACAATTAGCGTCGAACTACCTTGATTGACATCAATACAATATATCTTAAGCGGATTTTGTGCCCAGAGAAAATTTAAGAAGATTAATAATATGAATATCCAGTATCTTATTTTCATTTAGTGCTAATGGGGTAGGATCAGTATTTTTCGGGTTGATTTTACCGGCTTTAGTTTATTCTCGGATGGAGTCGCAATTGAGTGCATAAAATAAATACCGGGCGGCAAATTGTTAATCCAGTTTAGAGAATTATAATTTATACGGGCAGGTTGATTGTAGATTGTCCGCGTATGTAATAATCGGCCCGCCGCATTGAATAACTTAATGTCAACAGTTCGGTAAGTTTGATTATTGTCATTCAAAGATGATAATTCTTCACTGATATGATTCGGATTCAATATGGTAAATTGACTGACCTGATAGTTATTATTTAGTATCAGGTCATTATCACGGCGCACCCAGACTGAACAGAGATAGGTTCCTTCATCATTACTCGCAATCTGGTAAGGAGTAAAGATGACGGTATCAATAGTGCCCGGTATCGAGGTTCGCTCAGTTGAATCCTGATATATTATTTGGCTGTTATTTCTGAGTTGGCTGAAAATTTTAACTGAAGTCGGATAACTATATTCAGAATTGTCTTTAATGATTGCAGTCGGTGTGATTGTGTCATAGTAATAGTAGATTACGCCTGAAACAGGTTCTAAAATATTCTGAACTTCGCTGTCATAAAACGCGACGGTGAGTTGACCGGTCTGTTTATCATTGAGAGAGGAGGTATCACCATATACTTCGGTCGAGCAGGTAACCAGATAATTACCGCGCATCGCATACCACATCGTATCAAAAACAACAGTCATTGTATCACCTGGCGCCAAACCAGAGATAGTTTGGATTCGATTATAACTATCTCCGATTCTGAATCTAACTCTGAATGATTCGGTGGTATTACCTAAGTTTTTAATCCGAGCATGGGGCGTGATTATTGACGCTTCGGTAATCGTATCAAGCGGAGATAAAATTTCAAGACAGGCCGCATCCCGTTGAACACCGGTTAATATATATTCATCACCATTTACAGTATAAGATGCCTGATTAACAGTAACTACTGCAGTAGTATTTAAAATCCTGCCTGAACCAGGCGGAATCAGACCGCCCGTAGGATTATCATTCATTTGATAAATATAGCTGTTACGTGCGGCTAAGCGGTTCAATGCTTCTTGATGCGGATGTCCATTATTATTCGGCACCGTGCCTTGAGATATGATAGCTGCGGTTGGTCGCAGCGAATCTAAAAAAGTAGGATTAGAACTGTTACGACTGCCATGGTGACTGACCTTTAAGACGTCAACTTTTCTGACAACAGGGGCAACTTTAGTTTCAACATCGCGTTCGCCAGAAATATTATAACCAACCAGATCACCAGCAGTAAAAAATCTAAAGAGTCCATATTCAAGCACCCATGCCAGAGAGCGGTAATTTTCACCAGAAGTGGGCAGAACACTGTCGCCATTCATAACTTTACCATTACGGGCAACACAAAACATAAACGCACCGCCACCCAAATCCAAAGTTTCACCCAAAGTTACAGTCTTACGCTTGAGACCAACAGCTGCTTTATAAGCAAGAAAAGTTGCGGTGGTATAAGTATCGCCGCGGTCATAACACCAGCCTAAAATTGAATCGTTATTGTTCGCTCCGCTTAAACCATATATTACCCGCGCCATTCCACCAATATGGTCTTCGTGATAATGGGATGTGAGGATATGGTTGAGATGGGTGATTCCCAAATTCCTTAAGAATGTTAATACAGTATCGCCATAATTTCCCAGAATATGACCGGCATCAATCAAGATATACTGGTTTGTTGGCGAAACAATCAACGCCGCATCACCAGTATTAACATCAATCTGATAAATTTTTAGCTGGTCGGCGTGAATTACGCTGACAATGAAACCGACTAATAAAATACCCTTTACCAAAAAACGCATGAATTATATTATACTTCAGAAACTGCCGCTAGTCAATTTTTATCTGGTTGCAGATTTGATTTTGTCTTCAATGGTCTGTTTTTTATCGCGGCGGTCATCGATTTTGACTGTGGTCAGCAGTCGTTTCGCACCCATTTTTAGCTGGGCTTTGTGGATTTGTAAAATAAGCTCGAAAATATCTGATAAGTCACCTTCAATCGTCGTACCCATTGAGCTGACCTGATATTTTAAGCCGCTCTTTTTTATTATCTTGATACTCTTACGGACATATTCACCGACACTTGGATTTTTTGTACCAATTGGCACAACACTTATATCAACAATTGCCATTGTTACCCCCTACAGAGTTTTATGTAATTATTGGTTTTGTCCGCAATAGGGACAAACTTTTGTATCTTTTATAATCGGTTTCTGACAAGACACACAACAACTTATCTTTTGATTACAGGGCCGGCAAAATGGTGCGTTGTCTGCAATCGGTTCGTGGCAATAGGGGCAGACACATTTTTCAATCTTTTCAACTTTTGGTTCAGGTTTTTGTTCAGTAATAGGTTTTTGTTTATTACGGTGATTTTCAATCGCCTTGTGTAGTGCATCCGCACCTAAATTCGAACAATGTAATTTATTCGCGGGTAAACCGCCCAGTTCATTCGCAACATCGTTGTTGGTAATTTTCATTGCTTCGTCTAAGGTTTTTCCGATTGCCATTTCGGAAACCATGCTTGATACGGCAATTGCTGCGCCGCAGCCAAAAGTTTTAAATTTTACATCAACCAGCCGATTATCTTTAACTTTAATATAAAAAGTCATCATATCACCGCAGACCGGATTGCCGATTTCGCCGATACCGTCGGCATCAGCAATCTCACCGACATTGCGGGGACTTCGAAAATGGTCCATTACTTTTTCTGAATACATGTGGTTACCTCAAATCGCAAAACTCATAACTCAAAACCTATTTTATTCGAGCTCCAAAGAAAATTCTCTTAAATTAAACCAGAAACCGGTTTTTTCAATATAGTCAATCTCTGCCTGTATTAATTCATAATGGGCTTTTTCCATTTTTACGAGCCGTTCATACATCTCTTTGGCATTTGAGTCAGTACTTAGATTTGCCTGCTCACGGTAGAATTTAATTGCCCGGTCTTCCATATCAAGGGCAGTGCGTAAAGCCGACATCTGGTCCAAGCCTTCACTACCTTTGATTTTTGACTGTTTGGATTTGATTTCTGGAACGAGTTTTTCAATGTCTGATTTTTCAAGTTTTACCGTTATCCAGCATTCTTTTTCCTGCAGCGACGCCCGCTGTTTTTCCAGGATTGTCATATGTTCGAATTCATCAGAAGCGAGACGGATAAACATATTTTTACCCGATTCGTCTTTGGTCTTATAGCCGAAATCAAGATATGTTTTTAAACCGGTCTTTTCTGAACTAATCGCAAGCTCTAAAGCTTTAACTGGGTCGTAAGTCATATTAGATGCTTTCTTTCATTGCCGATAATTTTCGGATATGCTCTTTTTCCTGGACAATAATTTTATCAACGAGCGGCTTATATCGCTTTTTTACTAAATTAAGAATTTCGGTATAGAAAAGCATAGTCTCTTTTTCAAATTGGAGTGCATAGTCCAGAAGCGCATTGGGAGTTTTAACTTTGGCGATGTAGCTTAATGCTTTATCACTGCCCAAAAAGAATTTGGAATCAGTAATTGCCTGCAAATAAAGACCCATTTCGTCTAAATTAAATGGTAAAGCACGGGGGTCATCTTTGACAATATTATATAATTTCTTATAGGTTTTTTCGTGCTTGATTTCTTCGCCGGCCAGATAATTAAACAGCTGGGATAATACTTTGGACTTGGTCTTTTTGGCGGCACTGATATAAAACTCCTGACCGGTCTTTTCGGTCTTTACGGCCATTTCAATTACTTCAATCGGTGAATAAAATATCGGCATAAAAGTCCTTTCTGTTTATACAGTCTACTCTTTATATAGACTCTGTCAATAATACAATCGATTCTTCTTAGATCGTGAATTTGCCGTTCTTATAGATGACTTTGCCGTCGGCACGGACTTCAGCATCTTTACGCATATCACAAATCATATCCCAGTGCAAACTCGATTTATTTTTACCGCCGGTCTCGGGATAACAAGAGCCCAATGCGAGATGAATCGTGCCGCCGATTTTTTCATCAAACAGGATGTTTTTAATATGCCTGGTTATGCCATAATTAGTACCAAAGGCAAACTCACCAATTCGTTTGGCACCAGGGTCCATCGCAATCATTGATTTTAAATAATCAAGACCTTTGCTGGCCTGAACTTCGACAACTTCACCTTTTTTAAATCTGAGCATAACATCATTCACTTCCCGACCCTGATAAACACAAGGGAAACCATAAGTAATAACACCTTCAACTGAATCTTCTAAAGGTGTGGTAAAAACTTCGCCATCTGGAAAGTTTTCATGACCTTCACAGCTAATCCATTTTCTGCCCTGGACTGATAAAGATAAGTCAGTGCCTTTGGTTTTAATTGTTATTTTCTTGATTTTGGACAGGTCTTTGATTAATCGGTGCTGTTCTTTAGCAATTTCCAGCCATTTTTTAATCGGGTCTTTTTCATTGAGGTAACCAGCGGCATAGATAAATTCGGTAAAATCATTCAAAGACATTTCCGCATCCTGTGCCTGGGCATTGTCCGGATATGCGGTTAAAGACCAGTGCAATTCACCTTTGGCAGCCCGGTCTAATCTTCTTTCCAGAAGTTTACCAGTCGCCTTGCGCCGTAAACTCAATTTTTTCGGGTCAAAATTGGACAATCCTTTGCGGTTATATTCGGCAATAATATAGAGGTAGTGGTCGATTTTTTCAATTTCATATTTCTCAATCGGCGTTAAATATTCGAGCTGTTCTTTACTCGCTTGTTCAAAGAAAATCTCAGTTAAACCTTCGCCAAAATAGGTAACATAAGGATTGGCACCTTTTTGTAATGCCAGACGATAGACTTCCTTAATTAATGGGTTAGCCAGTTCAGTTGATTTTATCTGCAATAAATCGCCTTTTTTTATACCCAGCGAATAGTTAACTAATACATCAGCCCAACGCTGAATTCTTGGGTCAGTCATTTATTCCTCCTGATATAAGCCACGGATAGACACGGATAAAATATCATAGTTATCTGCATTTTTATTTGTGGCATTTAAATTTAGTAAGTATAAACTGAAATAAACATCTGGTCAAGTTGTATAATTACTATTAAGATATTGACAATAAGGTGAATATCTATATATTAAAATCTGTGCCTTTAAAGATTACTCGTAAACAAGCGCGGGAACTTTTTCTTAAGAAACAACTATTAGCTGATAATATAACACCAATAGGAAAACCTGGGACTTATAAAATTATTGACCAGCTTGGTTATGTCCAAATTGATACAATCAGCGTGATTGAACGGTCGCATCATCTTGTGCTTTTTACCCGTAACCCAGAATACAAGCATAATCATCTGCACGAGTTGCAGGCAAAAGATAAAAAGATATTTGAGTATTGGGCGCATGCCGCATCATTTGTGCCAATGAAAGATTATCGGTATTATCTGCCACGAATGAAACAAAAGCATGTTTATGGTTCGTGGATTAGTAATTGGATAAAAGAAAACCGGAAAGTCTTAAAGATTGTCAGAAGCCGGATTGAAAAGGACGGGGAGTTAAGCGCGAGTGATTTTTCTGACGAACCAAACCGCAAGCGCGGTCCGTGGGGGGACTGGAAACCGGCAAAAATGGCGCTGGAGATTCTTTTCTGGCAGGGAATTCTGATTGTCAAAGAACGGAGAAGTTTTCAGCGTGTGTATGATTTGACTGAACGGGTTTTGCCAAAAGGACTGGATTTATCAATGCCGAGTGATAAAGAAGAAAAAGAGTTTTTTGTAAAGCGGGCTTTGAAAGCACTGGGTGTTGCGAGCGAATATGATATGCGTAACTATATCTCGATTAAAAAGAACTTAACGCCATATATCAAGTCGATGCTGAAAACAGGGGAGATTGAGCCGGTTGAGATTGAGGGTTTAAAAAATCCGTATTATATTTTAAGTAAAGATTTAGTAAAATTGAACAAAGATAAAATTAATCCAAGTAATCAAGTTCATTTTCTGTCCCCATTTGATAATTTGATAATCATAAGAAACCGGACTAAAGCATTGTTCGGTTTTGATTATACTTTAGAGTGTTATGTTCCAAAACATAAGCGAAAATATGGTTATTTCAGTTTACCGGTATTATGGCATAGTGAACTGGTCGGTTTAATTGACTTAAAAGCAGACCGGGTTAATCAAACTTTATTGGTTCAGAATCTGCATCTACATAAGCATAAGATTGACTATAAAAAATTCAGACCAGCATTTAATAAGACATTAGACAATATTGCCCAGTTTCATAAATGTTTGAAAATACAGTTTAATAATAATATCTCACATAAGATTATTAAGTATCTATTGTAAAAACAGGGACGCTTCTCTTTAATAAATTTATGAGTCAATCGGTCTGCCAGACCCGGTAGACAATCTTATAAGCAATCGAGCAGGCAATCTACTTGACAGTCGAGTCAGCAATTAAGTAGATAATCTACTTAATAATCGATTAGACAATGAGTTAAACAATATAGAAGGCAGTCGAGCGGACACGTCAGGGGGCTGTGGAGTAGACTGTCAGCTGGACTGCTGAGAAGGTTATCTGCTTGACTGCCGAATCAGCAGTTTAGTTAATTGTCGGGAAGGCGAAGCATACCGCAAGTAATTAAAAAATCAAAAATCAAACATCAAAAATCAAAATGAAATATCAAAATCCAAAAATTAATAATTAAAAATTATAAGCTGTGTTTATCAGTGTTTGTCTGTAGTTAAAATAATTCTTTTTCTGGATTCCCGTTGTCACGGGAATGACTATAAATCTGTGTCAATCTGTGTTGCTATCGCTACGCTACGCGTCCATCTGTGGTTAAAATTATTCTTTGTCTTCGGTCTTTTCTGTGGTTTTCTCAGTATCTTTCTGACTGTTTTCAAAATCGAGCCACATTTCTGATTTGATTTGGGTCAGTTTCTGGATTCGCAGGAATTGGAGCAAACCGTTCATATCCAATGCCCGATAATGGTCTTCAATCTGGAGTTCTTTGGGTAAAAATCTGAAGAATGCGCCCGAGCCAAGATTGTCATCAAATTTTAACAGGTTTTCACCAATCACTTCACGGATTGCAGACTCACTGGGAATCGGAAAAGTGATTGGTCCGGTTTTGGGTTGGGCAAAGATAAACATTAATCCGGAAACATCAGTTACTTTGGCGTCTTCTTTGTTGAGTGCCTGTTTGATAATATAGGTATAAAGTCCGCCCAATAAATGGATGATATGAACTTGCTTATTCTCGATAAAATAGGGAAAGCCGTCAATCGAATCAACATACTTTGCAAACAACTTTTTTAGGAATAATGGTATCAATTTATAATGATAACCGATTGTACCAGTGCCTTCAAATACTCTGGTCGTACCGGTTGTTTCTTTTAAATACCGGACAAATGCCCGCTTTTCTTTTTCTTCTACCCGCATCAGTTCATATGATTTGCCGCCCAGAATAAACCGCTCGCTTAAGTAAAAGACCTGTCCTAAAAAAGTACCAGACTCGGCATTATATACTGAATACGAGCCAAAACTTTTTTCCTGGATATTGGAATGAATTTTGCCGTATTCGACTTTCTTTTCCAGTTTGTCAGTCAGAAAATAGATGCCAGATTTGGCAGGTTGCAGATAGTCCTGACCGACCAGATAATTAAAGACCTGTTTTTTAAGTTGAGGCGATTCAGACAGATAATTTTCTGTGATGTTATCAATCGCATCAAGCGTCAAGCCGATTCGGCGTCTCTGAAACGCATAAGAGAAAATTTGCTGGGGAAGAGTGGATAAGGATGCAGAATACGAGTGCTCGTATAAAGTACCGGCTTTGGCACATTCAAAAAAGAGCTCGAATAATATTTTATCAATGAATGATAAATAGATACCAACCGCATAGAGATAATTTTGATTGCGACGATTACCTCTGCCAATTCGTTGCAATAAAGAACTGATGTTAAAGGGCGGACGGTACTGGACAACACAATCAACATCACCAATATCAATGCCCAATTCCAGAGTTGAAGTCGCACATAAAATGCCGCGCGGTTCACGGGTCATCAGATGTTCAATCTGCTCCCGTTCTTTTCGTGCCAAAGACGAGTGATGAACCCAGACCGGATAAGGGCATTTTTTCTGTTTCAAGGTCTGTAAAAATCCTTCAGCTAGACTGCGGGCATTGAAAAACCAGAGAATTTTTCGAAAGTCTTTTTGGATAAAATGGTTGATTAGTCTGGGAATATAGTCATTCTGACCAAGCACTAATTCATAATCGATTTCACGCGACAGTTTGACACAGATGACCTGAATGTTTTCTGGATTGGGAAAATATAAGTTACTCATTGTTAAATCATCGACTGTAGCTGAGAGCGCACAATAACTAAGCTGCTCAGTTTTACCCATACTTTTTCTTAACCGTTCTAATCGGGTAAGTAAGATTCGTAACTGGTCGCCGCGGGGCGTGTTGTTTAATAAATGGAGTTCATCCAAAATCACACCGGACAGATTGGCAAATATTTTGGGATGACGGCAGAGCATAGAATCAAAGGATTCGGGAGTAGTTATAAGGATAAATGGCAGGTCTTTTTCGTTGATGGTCGGATAATCGCCAGTTTTCCTATCAATCTTTAATTCTAAATATGTTACAGGGTCAACAAGCCGGCGATATAAATCATTAACCAAAGCACGGGTTGGTGAGATATATATTATTGCAAAACGATTCGAGCCATGTTCTAATGCTCTCTCAATCATGGGTGCGACCACTGCTTCGGTTTTGCCAGAAGCGGCCGGTGAAACAACCAGGACATCTTTGCCAGACATTATTGCAGGTATTGCCTGTTTCTGCACTTCAGTTAGATTTCCAAAACGGCTGAAAAAGGGGAAATAGGTCCGGTGAAGAAGTTCTTTGATATTTGTCATATTATCTGGTCATTGCGAGGGCGTTGCGAAAGCAACCCCGAAGCAATCTCCAATTTTAGAGATTGCCAGGGTTGGCTTACACCAACAGCGCAATGACAATGGACTGAATATTAATTTACTGCTAATTTTCGGTTTATTCTAATTACATCCAAGCTTTCGACAGTGTACTTTAGAAAGAAGCGGATGCCGTTGTCCTGATAGCGCAAAGCATTAGTCAATATTTTTTGCTTGGTTGAGTCTGCTAAAGACAAATCTGGAAAAGCAATCTTATAGTGTTTAACCAGAGTCTCAAAACAAGCATTAAGATGCTCTTCACTGAGCGGGTTAAGATTAATATCATTATGCGATAATTGTTTGAGCCGTAAGGCAGCTGGTTCAGGAGTCATAGCCAGGATTAACAAGACATAAGCATCTTTATAAATATAAGGAGTTGGCCGCACTTGATTATGCAGCATTTGTTTATTGAAATGTTTTAAGGTCGGGTCATTGTGCGAGACCCGAATCATACTTTCCAGAAAATTGACTCCCCGCTCAAATAAAAGATTGTTCCATAAGAATGCAATGGTCTCGACTTCATCGAGTAATAAAACCAATCCATTATAATTGAGTTTTCGGGACAGATAGGATAAGCCCGATATTAGATAACAATAAAAATCTGCCGCAGTGGAAAAATCATAAAGAGCAGGGATGTTCCAACCGCCAGAAATACGATAAGGCGACATATACTTGTCGGTTTTTGTTGAAGTGCCGACTGCATATTCTTTGGTGCTTTCCGCTTCAATCCACTGCCAGAAGACTTCAGATTTTAAACTCTGGTCATCGATTTTTGACAAGCGTTTTAATACTGGTGCGAAAAAGATGTGTTCTTTAATACCGAGATAATCGGGCTCTGTGTACTGCTGAGTCGCATCGCGCATTAAGTCGCGAAATCCGGCTTCAATGTGGTTGTTGCTAATGCTACGCTTCGCGTCAGTTATTGGTTGTTTGTTGTTGGATAAAAATCGCAGATTGGCAATCAATTCGCGATAGATTCGTTTGGGCCGGGCTGGCGCAGTTTCTTCAGTTGATAATTCAACTGAGGAGACCAGAAAATTCTTTTTGAGTGCCTGGCTGCGGATATATTCTAAAAGATGCGATTTACCCGTGCCATATTCACCTTCAAAAATAATAGTGCCGCCTTTGCCATTAGTAAGACTGGTTAAAGCAGACGAGATAAGATTAATTTCGCGTTCCCGACCAAAAGTAAAATCCGCGACATCCTGGGTCGGCACGATTCCTAATCTGAATGCTTCAATCATGCGATGGGCTTTGATTTTTAATTCTTCTTGGCTTAAAACGACGCCGTTTTCAGGAACCTGGTCGTGATATTCTGGTTCCAGTCCCTGAATCCGATTGGATGGAATCCATAACTGCAGACCCGAGTCAAAACGGATTAAACATTCGGTCTGAATACCGGCTGATGATTTACGGATTGATAAAAGTTCACCGGCGCCAAAAACCGGATGTGAAACTTTTTTATTATTTATCATACTTGTAACCACGGATTAACACAGATGAACACGGATAATTTTTTTATACATCTTTAGCAAACTAAAACTCTGAATCGGTTACTTCCTGTTTGGTTTGTGTTTCGAGCTTTTTACCAGTAGTCTTGATTATTTTCTGGGTTTCTTTACTGCTTGTTAAAATTGATTGCAGAGAAT
Source organism: Candidatus Latescibacterota bacterium (assembly GCA_018335915.1). GTDB lineage: Bacteria > Hydrothermota > Tepidihabitantia > Tepidihabitantales > CAIPLT01 > JAGXRL01. The sequence goes on along the minus strand of JAGXRL010000122.1, from coordinate 17,822 downwards.
CGGGTTCATTGCGGACTCTTTGCAGGGTTTCAATCAAACTGACCACAAAGAGCCGGCGATAACTGATATCATACGCAAATGCTTTGGCAGATTCGTCCGCAATATGCTCAATTAATGCCTGTGCTTTATCTTTATCCAGTTTGAACGAGTAAGCGGTTTCAAAGATAGAGACCAGTTTTTGACCGAGAGAAATCAGAAAATCTTCAGGTGCAATACCGAGTTCTTCCAGATTAATTTTCACTCCTAAGGGATTGACCTGGGAAAAGACACTGCGCAAGCGCTGTTTTAATGCTTCGTACACGCCGCCCGAACCTTCTAATAAAAGATTTTCATCTGGGATTGCATAGAAAAACATTGCGCCAGGCAACCGGCTGTTGCCGCATTCATCAACAATCTGGCGCAGGTTATCCAAAGCTTTGCGCTTGTCTTTTGAGCTGGACATTGAAATGCCGCGCTCAGCTTCATCAAACAGAAAAATAACACCATTGTAACCAATCAGATGTAACCATTGAATCAGACTTCTTATCATCCGAAAGGCGGTCGATTTGTCAACCCGCTCTGAGATACGGTAACGGGCTTTGATATCTTTGGAAATGTCTTCTGCTTTGAGATATTGTAAAACTGCCTGAAACTCTTCATAATTATCACTGGCAATATTAAAGAAAGCAGATTTAACCGCATTCAAGAAACTGATGCTCTCAACGCCTTTTAATACATTTAAGTAATCATTAATTGCATCGATGTGATTGATTTTTTCTTTGACCGAGTTGTACCAGTGCTCGATAAACGCTTCAATACCAGTAATCGGCGGAGTCATAATATCATTATCCGGGGCTGGTATCTGAATATTATTGATAACCTGTTTGTAAACCAGTTCCAGCTTGTCAAACGGACATTCAGTCGGATTTAAAGCAACATAAGCAACCACATAATTATTTTTAAAAGCAAGATTGCGGATTGAATAAAGAAAATGGGTTTTGCCGCCGCCATAATTGCCAATCACGATTTTGAATGAAGAGAGATGATAGTTTTTCAAGATGCCGTTTAAGTATTCAGAATCGACTACTTTGAGATATTTATCGAGTCCGATGGTAAATTCTTCAATACCTATTTCCGGCGGCGTGCCAGTACTGCCGAGTTTGTTGATAATTAATAATGCTTCGCGTTTATCCATGCTTAATCTATTTTTTAACCACGAATAAGACGAATGAAACTAATAACACGAATTTTAAATTTCAAGGGTTATTCGTGATATTCGTATATTAGTGTCATTCGTGTTCATCTTTTCTAAAAGCAATTGTTTGATAATAAGTGCCGTCACCGGTTTCTTTATCCGGCACCCAGAGCGATTTTGCTCGGTCTTCAGTAATCGCAAAAGTAGCGACTGATAATTGGATATTTGACATCAAAGCGCTGTCAGTTTTCAGCCGGAATAAGTCATAACTGTACTGGATGCGGGAATAGTCAGTAAAATGAGATTTGGTTGGGTCGGTCTTAAAACTTTTTCCCTGCATTAATATGACAACTTCGGTCAATAAATCGAACAGGTTGACTTTTTCTCCAAAATTGAGACTGTTCAGTTTGAGATAACGACTATAAGCTTGTTTGATAATATTTAAGAAGTCCAGGTATTGGTTCCATTTGACAGTAAGATTTTGGTCAAAAGATTTTAGCGTTTCAACAATCGCAACCGGTTCTAAGTTCAGTTTCTTGATTAATTCTTTTTCTGGTCCCCACCAGATGGTTGCTTCACCATTATTAAAATCGAATTTTATCGTATAGAATTTCACCCGCAGAACTGGTAGTTGTCCTTTTAACTCACCAAATCCGGATAACAAATCTTTAAATTGATTACCGATATTAAAACGAAATTCTTGTTTAGAGTTATCTATTTTTTCCTGTTCTTGCGCGTAGAGGTTTTTCAGTTCCTGAAATAATTTAGTCTCGCCGAGCATTTCTGGCAGGGGAGGGGTGTTTAACTGTCTGCTGATGTCTGAGATATGTGCTTCAATTTCATACGGTTTGGCACTTATCTGTTCTGGTGTTAATGCGCCAAGCGTGTCCAGCTTCTTTTTAATTTTCGTTAATTGTGAGATTAATTTTTCTAAATCAGATAGCATATTTCCTTTATAAAGTCTAATCTAATATTATAAGTTTAATTTAATCAATGTCAATCCCATAAATTATTCTATATAGATATGCTTGACGGATGCATATTTTATGATATTTTATAGTATGTTTTATAAAACAGCGAAATTATTAATCATATTCATCACACTTTTATTTTCCCAAACCAATTGGACAAAATATGCGAATAATCCAGTTATGGTGAAGACTAATTTCCTTACCGAGTTTTATGCAATTGGACAACCGACCGTGATTATGGAGAATGATACTTTTAAGATGTGGTATTGCGCAGCCGGGATTGACCATCGCGGCAGGATTTTGTATGCATATTCAGTCGATGGCATCAACTGGACTAAGTATCAGAGTGGAGCAATAGTATTAAATATCGGCAGTGCGGGTGAATGGGATTCAAAATGGCTGGATACACCAGAGATTGTGCGTACTCCGACTGATTATAAATTATATTATTATGGAGATGTTGTTGATACTTTTCCGCCGCATAGTGCGGCAATCGGTCTGGCAACATCGGCAAACGGTATTAACTGGACCAAGCATCCGAATAATCCGATTTTTACCAAAGGTGAGAGTCTTTCCTGGGAAGGACACTGGATTGAATCACCAGCAGTTTTGTATGACGAAGGTATTTATAAGATGTGGTACACGGGTGTGCCGTATGACTGGCGCATCAGAATCGGTTATGCGACTTCGCCAGATGGTGTGGTCTGGACCAAATATCCAAATAATCCGGTCTTAGATGTTGGCGCACCGGGTTCGTGGGATGATATGTGGGTTGCGGTGCCGGCAGTGATTAAAAGAAATAATCGTTTTGAAATGTGGTATTCGGCTCTGTCTGAAGCAGATATTGCGACGGGTCGGTATGATACGATTCGGATTGGATTTGCAACTTCTTATGACGGAGTCAACTGGACAAAATATCCCGAGCCTGTTTTGACAACTCTGACCCCGCCGCATAATCCGGCAGTTGATTCGAATGGTCCGTGGGCGCCAGATGTGGTTTTTGACGGCACGAATTATCGGATGTGGTATGAAACTGCAGCCGGTTTTTGTTATGCGACCGCACCGCTCAGTGTTATGGAATCTGCTCTGCAGACGGTATTATCAACTGTTAAAATTTCACCAAACCCGTTTCGTAATTTAACTGTGATTAATTGTGCAGGCAGGTTTAGATTTAAAATATATGATGTGTCAGGTAGATTACTTAGGACTTTGACTGGACAAGACAGAATCGTCTGGGATGGTAAAAACGAGCACAGGCAAAAACTGCAAAGCGGAATTTATTTCGGGGTTTTACAGAGTAGAGGTTATAAACAAACCTATAAACTGGTTATCTATTAATGCCTTTTAATCTTTTTACGGTCTGTTTAATTTGTTTGACACACTTTTGGGTATCTTGATTAATCTCTTTGCCAGAAAAACGGAGAATTGACCAGCCAGCAGTTGTCAGGTCATTGTTTCTTTGACGGTCTTTTCGAATGGTTTTGATATCAGAATGATATTTCTCACCATCGCATTCGACATTAAGATTACCGTCTTTACAGAAAATTGCCATATCCAGGCAATACGGTGTATCCGCATCATAGACAAAAAATTGCCGTTCCGCAGCAAGGTCTTCTTTTTTTAATGCGTTGTATAATTTATCTTCGATAAAGCTGGTGCACCATAAATCATTGATTTCCTCGGCTTTGAGTAATCTTGATAGCGTAGTTGGAATAAAAGTGATGCGACGCCAGCGTAAACTCGGAATCGGTTTTGGTAAGTTTATTACATCATCAATTAAAATTTTATAATAATCCTGGTTTGCCCGTTTGTGTTCAGGTTCATCAGGCAGTAATTGGCAGCGCTTGCAGATTTCGATATTCATAATCTTGGCATAATAATTGACTGAGTATTGTTCCTGTTTAAATAGTTTAGTTTGATAAAAAGCGATATATTTCGCGTTGTTTAGTATATCGGGCGCGCTCTTGACTGGAATCCGATACCAGTGCTGATTGCAGATAATATGCCAATCTTTTTTACGGTTTACAATCGCAACCAGTGCTGGTATATTTTTTCGCATCGCCATCTGAGGAATTATAATAGCAAAATACAGGATTGCAAGGTATTTTTATTGACAGCATTTATATAAACAGTTAATATAACTATTATGAGCGCATTTGTTTTCCTATGTTTCAGCATTGGTGTATTTAATTTAGGGAATAACCTTATTGATATTCAGCAAAATGAATATATTGCGCAAGTCAGGTTCTATTTAGAGCAAGGTCAAATTCTAAAAGAATTAATTGTTCCTGATTTTTATGGTTACAAAACAGCTCCTGAAGGACAATATCTATATGTTCTTAATAGCGATGGAATAAATGTTTATAACGGCGAAGGTCAGCGGGTCAGTCTAATTCGAGATAAAGGAATGTTTGCCGTATCTTCAAATGACCAATATCTGATTTGCGCGAGTGATGACAATATCAGATTGTATGAGCAAGGTAAATTGCTATTCCAAATAAGAGTCATCTCGCCGGCAATACGACAACTGGTATTTTCAGGCGATAATCAATATCTCGGTGTAATGATGAGAAATCATTTTAGTTTGATTGGTCTGGATGACCGGCAAAAATTATGGACCAAAGAGTTTACTGAACCATTGATATTTTGTAAGTTTAGTAATGATAAGATTATTTTAGCATTAGAAAGCCGGCCATCTTTAAATGGTAAGATCTATGTTTTATCACTAAATGGACAAATTATTCAGGAAGAGAATTTTCAATATCAGCAGTATGACGAGCAGATTGGGGATATTCAAATTTTACCAGATGGTATAAAAGCAAAGACACATCTGAGAGAGTGGTTTGTTAAAGAAAACACCTTATTACAAACCACAGATTACACAGATTCTCACCGATTTTCGAATAATCCGTCTAATCAGTTAAATCCGTGGTTACAACAAGACACAATTCCCTGGCCATTGGCGCCAACTGATTCATTGCATCCGATTGGGAACAGCTGGGCTGAGTTTCAGAATTATGGCGGTTCGTCTTATTATCATCCGGGCGTTGATATTCTTTCGCCAGAAATACCAAATGTGCCGGTTTATGCAGTTAAAAGAGGCTATATTAAAGCATGGCTTTCGACTGGCAATTATTTATACTGGCGGTTTGCGATTGCTGATTCATCCTTGAGTTATACGGATTCGTGTAATGCATATCTTTATGCTCATATTGATTCAGCATTATATCATAAAGATATTGGTGATACGGTTCAGGTTGGTGAATTGATTGGTTATCTGGTGTACTGGCCAGTTGACAGTATCCATTTTCACCATATTCATTTTGCTAAAATCCGCGACCGCGGTGCAACTTGGACAGCGGCAGATTGGGCTTTTGTGTTTAATCCATTAATATCTTTATCGCCCAACCAGGATACAATTTCACCGCGCTTTGAGAATGCTTTAACTAACCAAAAATTTGCTTTTACCCGGAATAATACTTCTACTTATTTATCTTCATCAAATCTTAATGGCGATGTCGATATTATTGCCAAGATACACGACAAATTTAGTGTTTCGACCGGTGATACAATCTGGGACCGGCTGACGCCATTAAAAATCGAGTATGAGATAATTGGGCAAACTGTTTCTCAACCAAAGAAGTTGTCATTTATCTTTGATAAGGTAATTCCTCCAAGTAATACAGTAAATGTTGTATATAAATCAGATAATACCTGCCGAACCAGAGGTAATTATGATTATCGGGATTATTTCTTTATTGTCACAAATACTGACGGCGATAGTATTGTCGAAACAACTGATGCCGCATTTTCCTGGCAGACAAATAATTTTCCAAATGGAGATTACTGGGTTAAAATCTATGCTTCAGATGCGAGTGATAATGTCTCGGTTTGTTCAATGCAGGTGACAGTTGCCAATGCTCCGGCAATAGAAGAATACGATATTGCTAATCGTGGACAAATAAAATACAGCCAAGGCGTTATGTATAATGCGTTGGGGCAGAAAGTGAATTCAACCTATTTAAAACCAGGGATTTATTTTTACCGCAAGGATAGTAATAATGTCCGCAAGTTATTGATAATAAAACCAATGGTTTATATCCAACATTAGTTATAACTAATGTTTTTTACATGCAATTTTTATTTCTATCAATCTAACAGCCAATAACTAACAACTAAAAACCTGCATTTTGATGGTATAGCCCCCTGAGTCGACCTTGGGTTCAAATTAGGATTTATAAATAGGTTTGGTAATGTTGTCGCTTGTGAGTTAAAATATGGAGATGAGACAGGAATGTGATAATGAATATGGTTCTGTTCAAAATACAGAACATTGATTAGAATGTAAATAGATTTAAGTCAGGTTTCAGCGTATGGATGGGCTGAGAGAGACGATTGCATCGCAGATTAGATAGCTGATTAGGGAATTTGGTTTGGCACTCGGAAATTATTTTGGTTTGAGAAATCTGATTGTATTCAAGATAAACTCTTTGCCATAATTTAATCTTCGCAAAGCATAGTCAGTCATTATGCCCAGAGCATAACTGGGTGAAGTTGCTTTGGCTTCGCTTACGCCTTTAAGCAAGAATAAGGCAATAAATCGGGTTAGTCCGGCAAAGACAAAAAAGAGCTGATAATTAACGATGTTTAGACCGAATATTTGCAAGTGAAATCCTTTTAATAAGCCAGCCAGATAACCACCTAATAAAGCAGAAATAAATCCGCAGATACCAGCCAAGGTAGCGTACATCGCAAAATAACTTTCTTTCTGCTCTTCGTTATCTGACAGGGAAAAGACAATATTAAACACGCTTAAATTGACTCCGGGCCAGAAAACACCGGTGATGAATGCATCAAGCCAGACCGGAAATAAGAAAAGGGGAGTCGGAAATATCCATAATAAAGGCAGAAATCCGATAAAGATGAAATTGATAAAGAGTACTGGTTTTGATTTGAACCGGTCAATAGCTTTTCCCCAAAGCGGTTGAAAAATGAGAATGACTGAGTTAGCAATAATCGAATATATAGCAACGGTCGAATAGGACATTTTGAGATTTTGGAGCATAAAGACAATATAAAATGGTCCGGCAATACCGCTGGTAATATTCCAGAAACCGACAAACTTCAGGAATTTTCTGAAATTTGTATCTTTAAACGGTGCTGTGACTATTTTTTTAAGGCTGGTCCGTTCCCGGGGTTTGACTATTTCTGGTTGCTGAGTTAACAAAATCGTACCAATGGTTGCCGCAATACTGGCAACTAAAAAGATAATACCAAAGCCAAAATTATTTTGACTTTGTGCTTTGTAATAGTCTAAAAATCGCGCACCGGAAAATGACATTATCATACCGATTAAACCCATGCCAGTGTTACGAATTCCGAAAAAACGGCCGCGTGATTCTCTGGGCACTAAATCACTCATCCAGGATAACCAGGAATTATCAGCAATGGTCAAGAGTGCATTGAAAATTCCAATCAGAATTAAGAAGTGTGATAAACTGGGTTTATAATTGAAGAGCAATAAGAGCGCAGGGATAAAAAAGAGCAGACGGCTTGTGCTTGATGTTATAATGGTTAAAGGTTTACGATGCTCGAGCCGGTTGACCAGATATGCCGAAACAAAACCAAAACTGGTTAAAAGAGCCGGAATTGCAGCTAAAAGACCGATGTGAAACGGAGTCGCGCCTAAATACAGGGCAAAACCGGTTAAAAACATACCACCAGTTAGCGTGATATGAATGTTTGAGAATAATCCCTGAATTATCGAGATGCGCAACCCTTTTTTGACGGTTTTTTCGTCCATAAGGTAAAATTTTATCAATTTTGTGCCTGTCTGTCAATTGAAGATAGGTCAAGCAGGTTGGTCAATATTGACTTTTCGGGTTTTTTCTGGTATGCTTTATGATATTTAATTTAAAATCTGGAGGCAATAATGATTAAAGAATTTGTAAATGAGCCGTTAACTGATTTTACTAAACCTGATAATATTAAGAAGATGACCGATGCCTTGGCTCAAGTCAGCCAGGCATTTGGTAAAGAGTATGACTTAATAATAGATGGTAAATATATTAAGACCCAAGATAAGATTAATTCGGTTAATCCTGCCCAGAAAAATGAAATAGTAGGTATTTTCCAGAAAGCAGGTGAAAAAGAAGCTGAACTGGCAATGCAGGCAGCATTGAAAAAGTTTGAAACCTGGCGGTTTTTCTCGACCAAAGAGCGGGCTTTGATTCTGATGCGAGCAGCTAATATCATGCGCAAGCGTAAGTTTGAACTGAGTGCAACTATGGTTTATGAAGTCGGTAAAAACTGGGCTGAAGCAGATGGCGATACTGCTGAAGCAATCGACTTTCTGGATTTTTATGCGTGGGAATCGATTCGCTACGGCTCTGACCAGCCATTGACTCCATATCCGGGCGAATTCGGTGAATTAAAATATATTCCGCTTGGCGTTGGCATTATTATCCCGCCCTGGAATTTTCCATTGGCAATTTTATGCGGGATGACCGCTGCGGCAGTAGTAACTGGTAATACCGTAATTCTCAAACCATCGAGCGACGCACCGTTGATTGGTTATAAATTTATGGAAGTAATGATTGAAGCCGGTCTGCCCGAAGGCGTGATTAATTTTATGACCGGCTCAGGCGCGATTGCCGGCAATTATCTGGTTGGTCATCCGCAAACACGATTTATTGCGTTTACCGGTTCAAAACCAGTCGGTCTGGGAATTGTTGAATTAGCTGGTAAGACAATGCCTGGTCAAATCTGGATAAAACGGGTGATTGCTGAAATGGGTGGTAAAGATTTTATTATTATTGATAATGAAGCTGATATTAAAGATGCGATTCCGGGCGTGATTGCAGCGGCGTACGGTTTTCAGGGACAAAAATGTTCTGCCTGCTCGCGCTTGATTGTGCATCAGGATGTGTATGACCAGGTTGTGAAGATGGTTGGTGAAAGTGTTTCCAAAATCAAAGTTGGACCGACCAATAAACAAGAGAATTATATGGGTCCGGTCGTGGGCGAGTCGGCATTCAAGTCAATTACTGAATATATTGAAATCGGTAAAAAAGAAGGCAGATTATTAAATGGTGGTAAAGAATCGCCATTGGCAAAAGACGGTTATTTTATCGAGCCGACCGTTTTTGCAGATATTGACCCAAAGGCAAGAATTGCCCAGGAAGAGATTTTCGGACCGGTGCTGGCAATAATCAAAGCCAAAGATTTTGACCATTCGATTGAAATTGCCAATAATACTGAATTTGGCTTGACTGGTGCGATATATACACGCAACCGGGAAAAGCTGGAAAAAGCCAAGAAACTATTGCACTGCGGAAACCTGTATTTGAATCGAAAATGTACCGGCGCTTTGGTTGGTGTGCATCCATTTGGTGGATTTAATATGTCGGGTACTGATTCTAAAGCCGGCGGCAGAGATTATTTAGGTTTATTTCTGCAGGCAAAATCAATCGCAGAGAAACTGTAAAGAAAGGAATTAGCCACAGAGACACAGAGGCACAGAGTTTTTCTCGGTGTTCTTTGAATCTCAGTGGTAGACATAATTATGACGACTAAAAGAAGACGAGTTCTAATCATGGGTGCGGCAGGCAGAGATTTTCATAATTTCAACACATTTTTTAGAGATAATCAGGATTATGAAGTTGTTGCTTTTACTGCGACCCAGATTCCAAATATTGAAAACAGAGCATATCCGGCAGTTTTATCTGGAAAATTATATCCGGAAGGCATTCCGATTTATCCAGAAGCACAATTAGCCGATTTAATCAAGAAGAACCGGGTTGAAGTTGTGGTTTTTGCCTATTCTGATGTCACGCACGAGTATGTTATGCAGAAAGCAAGTGAAGTTTTGGCAAGCCGTGCTGATTACTGGCTTATGGGTCCACATTCAACTCAAATCAAATCCAAGAAACCGGTTATTGCGGTTTGTGCAGTGAGAACCGGTGCCGGTAAGAGCCAGACTACCCGACGCATTGCCGAAATATTAAGAGAAATGGGTAAAAAGGTTTGTGTAGTTCGGCACCCGATGCCATATGGCGATTTGGCAGAGCAGATTGTGCAAAGATTTGAAAAAGTCGAAGATTTAGATAAACACAAATGCACGATTGAAGAACGGGAAGAATATGAATCCCATATTGTCAAAGGCACAACTGTTTTTGCCGGGGTTGATTATGGGAAGATTTTAGAAGAAGCTGAACGGGATTTTGATGTGGTGTTATGGGACGGTGGTAATAATGATTATTCGTTTTACAAACCAAACTTATTAATTACAGTTGCTGACCCGCTTCGGGCAGGCAATGAAATTACTTATTATCCAGGCAGTGTATTGTTCCGTTCATCGCAGGTGATTGTTATTAACAAGATGGATTCAGCAACACCCGAACAAATCAAAACAATTCAGGACAATGTAGCCAAATATAATCCGAAAGCGATTGTTTTAGAAGCGCATTCTTTACTAACTGTTTCAAAACCAGAATTGATAAAAGGTAAAAGAGTATTGGTGGTTGAAGACGGTCCGACTCTGACTCATGGCGAGATGACTTATGGAGCAGGCATTGTTGCCGCACAAAGATACGGTGCCGGTGAAATAATCGAACCAATGCCTTTCGCGACCGGTACGATTCTGGATGCTTATGAAAAATATCCGCACCTGAAAAAATGTCTGCCTGCACTTGGTTACAGCGAGACTCAGATTCAGGAACTGGAAGAGACGATAAACAATACTCCAGCCGATATTGTAGTTACCGCAACACCGATTAATTTATCACGAGTGCTCAAGGTTAATAAACCGATTGTAAATGTTGAATATTCTTTGAAAGAAATCTCGAAACCGGATTTAAAAGAAATAATTACTGATTTCCTGAACAAAAGCTCGTAAAACAAACTAAACCTTTAAGCCGATAGTCAATATAAACTATCGGCTTTTTATGTCTAACATAATTTAACATTGACAGATAATATAAATACTCTACAATTAGGTTAGATATGAGTAATTATAAGACTATAACAAAAGCAAAAATAATCACTGCCTTGAAACATAATAATAAAGTTATCCGAAATCGGTTCAAGGTTAAAGATATTGGTTTATTCGGTTCTTATGTCAGGGCAGAGCAGAAAAAAGCCAGTGATATTGATGTTCTGGTAGAATTTGAAAAAGGCCATAAAACATTTAATAATTATATGGACCTGAAATTCTTTTTATAAGAACTCTTTGGTATGAAGGTTGATTTAGTTATAAAAGATGCGGTGAGAAAAGAATTAAAAGAATATATTATGAGCGAAGTCGTTTATGCCTAAAAGAAGTTACAAATTATTTATTAACGATATTAACAGCAGTTCAAAGAAAATTTTGGATTATATTAGTAAAAGATCTTACCAGGAATTTGTCAATAATCCAATGCTAATAGACGCAGTGGTCAGAAATTTTAAGATAATTGGAGAAGCAGTCAAAAGAATACCTGATGAAAACAAGATAAAATACCCACAAGTGGACTGGAAAAAAATTGCCGGCTTACGAGATATTCTAATTCATGATTATTTTGATATCGATTTAAAGGTATTATGGGATATAATCGAGCATCAGACACCCGATTTGTATAAACATATCAAAGAAATATCAAAAGATATAAAGTAATAACAAATTAAACTTATGCAGACCATTCTATCACCGAGAATTGATAGGTTTAAGGGATGTTTTATTGCTACTGCTATATATGGGTCAGCTTATGAGCATGAAGTGCTGTTATTACAACGATTTCGAGATGAAATTATGCTTAAATCATTTTTGGGCAAGTCATTTGTAACTATATATTACTTTGTATCTCCACCAATTGTAAAGATTATCACAAAGAATGATTTTCTGCGTAAAGTTTCAAAAGCCATATTAATAAATCCAATATTAAGAATTGCTAAAGAAAAGCTGAAAAATTAAATATTTGAGGGGCTAGGGCAGGGCAGGGTCAATGTCGGCCGTTTGTCAGCAATATTCCAGGTCAATCTTATCTGGTAAGCGTATTATAAGGTCGCGTATGGGTCTGCCTTTTCATATTGAGATAAGATGTAAATTCACTAATCTTTTTTAGTTTGAATTGCAGTTTTTATGAAAGAAAGTTGTTTTCTCTAAAGTTGGCAAACGCGATTATACTGAGAGATATATTGTTTTTGGGAGAGTATAGAAGAAAGTAATTATTACTTCAAGAAAAATTAGTTCCTGAATTAAGTTCAGGATGACAAACTAGTAAATTATCAATTTTCAATGGAGATTGCTTTGCTCGCAATGACATCTGTGAAAATCTGTGAAATCTTGTGGTAAAAAAGAGAGATTCTTCAGTCGCTTCGCTCCTTCAGAATGACAAGTTTTGAATCTTATCCGTGATTATCAGTGGCTGGATTTCTGCCACTTATCAAAATAAGCAATGTCTTCAAGAGGTTTTCTTTTGGCACCTTTGGCAACGATTTTGCTGACTTTGTCAACAATGCTCTGTTTTTGTGCGGCATAACCTAATGGAGTTAAGGCAACAACTCTAATCTCATCAGGAATTTCTAAAACATCTTTAATCATCTTTTCATCAAATGCGCCAATCCAGCAAGTTGCCAGGTCTAAGTCAGTTGCAGCAAGGATTATGTGTTCCATGGCAATTGCGGTATCAACTAAAAAGTAATCAAGTCCATGCCGATGTCCGCTGTCTTTAGGATTAGCACAAGCAACAATAATGACCGGAACTTTTCGGAGAAAGAAATTGATATTTAAGGTAAAGGGATTTAGAGTTCCGATTTTCTTTATCTTTTCTTTATCCTGCACAACCACAAACCGCCAGCACTGCCGATTTTGCCAGGATGGAGCGAGACGCGCTGCTTCTAATACTTTTATGATTTTTTCCTGCTCAACTGGCTGGGAAGAGAAGTTACGGTAACTCTTGCGTTCTTTTATAACATCCCAAAAATCCATTTTTTACCACGAATTACACGAATAAACGAATAGCACGAATTTTCATCGGGCAATTCTTTTATAAGTGACTTTTTTTGTACCAAAGTTAATAATTATACCGAGTTTCATTCCGGTTGCTTTGAGATATGAAATCAGTTGTGATTCGAAAAGTTCATTCATCGCAGATACGGCTTTGAGTTCTAAAATAATTTTATCTTCAACAATCATATCCAGTTTATATTCGCCAATTTGTTTACCTTTATATAATACTTTAATATTCTTTTGTCTGGAAAACCTCAGCTTTCTACTTTCTAATTCTTGTACGAATGCCTCTTCGTAGATATTCTCAGTATAGCCAGGTCCTAAGGTTTTATGAACTTCAAACGCAGCGCCCATTATTGTATAAGAAAGATCTTTATAAAATATTTCTTTGTTCGTGTAATTAGTCAATTCGTGTCATTCGTGGTTAGTCTTTTATTTAATAATCGTGCCGATGCGGGACCATTGGATTTGGCGCGGACTCAAGATAATACGGGCAATATTAGGTGCGGCATTGGATGAGAAATAAATAACCATTGGTTTGCCTTTGACATATTTTAACGGGATTGGTCCAAAAAATCTGCCGTCCGATGAATTGTCCCGGTTATCACCTAAGCCAAAAACAGTTCCTTCAGGCACGACCACGGGCCCAAAATTATCCCGTATCAGATAACCATCAGACCGTTCTGCAAATTTGCCCTGTTCCCATTGAGTCTGATAATCATCAGGTATGGTCAGCGGCGGATTGAAAATCCGACGGTCAATGTGTTGCACATATGGTTCAAACTGGAGTTTGCCATTGATATAAACTTTTTTATTGAAAACCTCAACTGTATCACCGGCAACCGCAACACATCGTTTTACAAAATTACGTGGCGTGTACCAGGTGAAGAAATTTCTGGATTTGTTCCAGTATATCGGAAGTAAAGGAAGCTGTTTAGGAAAAATCCGGACAAAATTCTGTTCGGGTTGCGGCAAGTCTGGGTCAAGATGATAGCGGAACACAAATATATCACCAGGTTTTGGATTTTGCAAGGGAATGAGATTTTTACTGGTAAAGGGAATTTTGATACCATAAATGAATTTGTTGACCAAGAGAAAATCGCCGGTCATAATGGTCGATTCCATTGACGGAGTCGGCACCATAAATGCTTCGACCACAAATGCTCGCAAAATCAGGACAATAATTATAACCGGAATCCAGGAAACGATAAACCGCCAAAATGCTTTCATGTTAATGATTATACCGATGATTTCTGATTAATCAAGACTTGAACAGGTTAGAAGATTTTCCCCCGCAAGAGTTCTCGGGCAATGACCAATCTTTGTACTTCATTAGTGCCTTCATAAATCTGGGTAATCTTGGCATCACGCATCATCTTTTCGACTGGATAGTCTTTCATATAACCATAGCCGCCGAATAACTGGACCGCTTCAACCGTTACATACATTGCGACATCTGAGGCAAATAGTTTTGCCATTGACGAAAAACCTGCGACATCTTTAGCACCAGAGTCAGCATATCGTGCCGCAGAATAAACTAAAGCACGGGCAGCTTCAACTTTTGTTGCCATATCAGCTAATCTGAATTGAATACCTTCAAGTGAGGAGATGGGTGCACCAAACTGGACACGTTTGGATGTATAATCAGTCGCCGCTTCCAGAGCACCTTGGGCAATGCCGAGCGCCTGGGCACCAACACCAGGACGGGTTCGGTCAAAAGTTCTCATTGCCGTGATAAAGCCGGTTCCTTCAGTGCCAATACGGTTTTCAACCGGCACCCGGCAATCTTGAAAGATTAATTCAGCAGTTACTGAAGCACGAATGCCAAGTTTATTTTCATGTTTGCCAAATGTAAATCCGGGCGTACCTTTTTCAACAATAAATGCCGAGAGTCCGCGGCTACCCCGTTCTGGACTGGTATTGGCAATTACTGTATAAAGATGGGCAACTTCGCCATTGGTAATAAAGCATTTGGTACCGTTTAAGACATAATGGTCACCATCTTTGATTGCCGTAGTTTTAATGCTTGAAGCGTCAGAACCGGCATCGGGTTCGGTCAAACCAAATGCGCCAATCCATTCGCCAGATGCCATTTTGGGCAGGATTTTTTTCTTCTGCTCTTCTGATGAGGATAAGATTATCGGATAGGCGGCTAAACCATTGGCAGCATAACAAACACCAACACCGCCGCAAACTCGGGAGATTTCCTCGACGACCAGACACATTTCAAAAACACCGCCGCCCGCACCGCCATATGCTTCGGGTATATAAATACCCAAGAGTCCGGCTTTAGAAAATTCCTTCATAATATCATGCGGAAACTCACCTTTTTCATCCAATTCCTGGCGGACTGGTTTAACCAGTTCTTCGGCAAGTTTTCGGGTTAATTGCTTGATTTCTTTTTGTTCATCGGTTAAGAAATAATTCATTTTACCTCCAATTTTGTAACCACGGATTAACACGGATTAACACAGAAAATAATTTTTGTGAGAATATGGTGAAATCTTGTGGTTTCATTTTTTCTTTATTATTTTATTATAAACTTTTTGTAATATCAAGTATAATTTGTCTGCAGTTTCTTCATATTTTGCCAGAGGCTGACCGATTGGGTCATTAATGCCATGTTTATCTTTACTGACATATTCGGTTATAACAAATGTTTTTGCTTTAGCAGTTGGGACCAGTTCTAAGACTGCGGTTTTGTGTTTTTCCTGCATAGTGAGAATTAAATCAGCCATCTTAATCCGTTCTTCGGTTAATGGCGCTGATAAATGACGGCTGATATCAGTCCCGTATTTTCTTACGGCTTGCTGAGCATACTCGGTCGGTAATTCACCATTAACTGCAATGGTGCCAGCAGAAAGAGTTGTAATTTT
This sequence comes from Candidatus Latescibacterota bacterium, assembly GCA_018335915.1. Classification (GTDB taxonomy): domain Bacteria; phylum Hydrothermota; class Tepidihabitantia; order Tepidihabitantales; family CAIPLT01; genus JAGXRL01. Next base: position 1,814 of record JAGXRL010000122.1, on the reverse strand, counting down.
GATGTTAACAGGGGTCGCACCCCTGCTAATCTTTTTCTTAATGGGGGTGCGACCCCCACACATTTCAACGATTGTATCCATTAATCCTTTTGCCATAGGACTGCGACATAAATTACCAGAACAGATAAAGAGAATAACATATTGCTGCGGTTTTCGGATTTTAGATTTGATATTTTTCCTTTTCATCGGTTACCTATATCAGTCCGGTAATAAATGTTATCGAATTGTATCTGCTTAATTTTTTTATAAGACCGCGCTCGTGCCTGAACTAAAGAATTGCCAAGACCGGTTATTGATAATACCCTGCCGCCAGTAGTGTAAAAATTATTATTCTCTTTTTTAGTACCGCAATGGAAAATAATCGTATCTTCTGTGTCAGATAAATCACCGGTAATTAATTTGTTGGTCTCGTATTTTTGGGGATAACCGTCAGATGCAGCAATCACAGTTAAAGCATATTTGTTTTGCCATTCAAGTTGTTTGAGTTTGCCTTCAATTGTATCAAGACACAAACTAACCATATCAGTTTTTAACAAGGGAATAAGCACTTCTGCTTCTGGGTCACCCCAGCGGCAATTGAATTCGACAATATTAAAATCATTACCAGAAATCATAAGACCAGCATACAGCACACCTTTGTATTCGATATTTTCTTTTTTAAGTGCTCTAAGCATTGGGTCAAACAACTTGGTTTGTATATTGCTTGTAAAATCGTTACCTAAGTCGGGAATCGGCGCATACGAACCCATACCACCAGTGTTCGGACCCTGATTACCATCAAATATCGGTTTATGGTCACGGGCTGGAATTATCGGCATAATCGTATTGCCATCGCATAATACGAGCATAGATACTTCCTGACCCGTGAGAAAATCCTCAATTACAATAGTATTACCAGATTGGCCAAATTCTTTCTTGTCTAAGATTCTTTCAATAGTTATATGTGCTTCTTGTTTATTGTGAACGATTATCGCACCCTTACCAGCAGCTAAGCCGTCTGCTTTGATTACAATCGGAAATGATTTAGCGCTAAGATAGTCTTTGGCTTTTTTGCTGTCTGTGAATTTTTCATAAGCAGGAGAGGGGAGATTGTACTTCTGGCAAAAGTCACGGGCAAATGCTTTAGATGTTTCGAGCCGGGCTGCATTTTTGTTCGGACCAAATATCTGAAGATTGTTTTTAATAAACTCGTCAACAATTCCCAGTCCGAGCGGGACTTCAGGTCCGACGATAGTCAAATCAATCTTTTCTTTTTGGGCATATTCGAGCATTTCAGGAATATTATCAGGTTTGATAGGGACTAAGTCTGCGATTTGCGAAATACCGCCATTACCTGGTGCGCAATAGATATCGCAATTTGATTGTTTCAGTTTCCAACAAATCGCATGCTCTCTGCCGCCAGAGCCGATTACCATAACTTTCATTTCTTTTGACATTTGTAACCACGGATTTCACGGATTAGACGGATATACAAAATTACAATTCTTAAATCCGTGTCCATCTGTGTAATCTGTGGTTTCATTTTGGTTTATGTTTGGTTAATTCGTGGTATTTAAAACCTTTATTCTCGTGCCAGACTTGGGGTGACTGGAAATAAGCTCTGATTTCTTTGTATTCATCGTCAGTCAGATAAGTAATGGTTTTGGGGATATTTCTGGACAGGGCAGCTTTAATATTAGTGAGTGAGTATAGATCAACTCCTTGTTTTTTCAATGATTCGGTGCTCGACTGCTGTCGGTCAAAGATGACAAAACACTTGTCAACTTTGCCGCCGAGTTTTCTGATTTCTTCAAAAACCCGGGTCTTGGTCCAGC
>JAGXRL010000121.1 GCA_018335915.1 Candidatus Latescibacterota bacterium | reverse complement strand
TATGTCGCGCGCTATACGGTTTTTCATACCAAACCATTGATAAATTCAATAAAAAAAGCACTGACCACAAAAGGATTTGGTTTTATTGATGTCGTCTCGCCCTGCCCGACTCAATTCGGCCGGCGTAATAAGCAACCGACTTTGTTTGAAATGTTAAATGACTTGAAAACCCGTTCTATCCGTTATGAATCTGCCAAAAAACTGACCAGACAAGAATTAATCGGAAAAGTTGTAATAGGAGAATTCAGTGACTAAGATTAGAATCGCGGGTTTTGGCGGACAGGGTGTTATTTTAGCCGGCGAACTGCTTGCCAATGCCGCTGTATTTGACGGTCAAGAAGGCAGTGCCATTGGTTCTTATGGTTCAGCGGCAAGAGGCGGTTTGACTTGCTCTGAGGTCGTTATCAGTGACCAGTTTATTGACGCGCCATTTGCCGAGCAAGCCGATATTCTCATTGCCATGTCGCAAGACGGATATGATGCGTATCATGCTGCTGTTATCGAAAACGGCATCATTATCGTCAATTCTGGTATGATAAAAGAAAAGAATCTGGAAAATCAGCATTTATTACCGGCAACTTCGATTGCAGTCCAGGAACTGAAATCACCGGTTATTGCCAATATGGTAATGCTCGGTGCCTTATCCGCGCTGACGCAAGTCGTCAGTAAAAAAGGATTAATTTTGGCAGTTGAAAAAACCGTAAATAAGAAATTTCTTGAAATTAACCTAAAAGGAATCGAAATTGGATTCACAAAAGGATTAGAATTAAAAAAATAAAGGAGCAATAATGTTGAAAACAAATATCGATAAAATCATAAAAATATCAGTTATCGGAAAAGTCGCATCACCAACTCGAAGACAAAATGTCCGCTTAACTCATCAGGGTGAAGCAACGGTTTTTCCCGGTACTGGTGGTATTACATATAATGTTAAAGTCGGCGACCCGGTTTTTGGCTGGGCAGGCGACCATATTGAACCAGGCGTATCAGTTAAAAACAAAGATGATATTGAAAATCGTGCTTTGAATGTCTATACCTGTATTGGAAATACTGCTTATATTGTTAAAAGCGATAATAAAGAAATACAGGATAAAACCGGTGTTGTGACCGGTAAACATGGCGGTATTGAGCATGTCTTGGTTTGGTTTCCTAAAACAGTTATCGAGAAACTGACCATCGGCGATAAAATTCAGGTTCGAGCCCAGGGACAGGGTTTACAGGTATTTGACTTGCCTGATGTGAAATTCTTTAATATTGACCCTAATCTGTTTTTAAAGATTAATCCCAAAAATAAAAATGGCGTTATCGAATTCCCGGTCACGCGCATTATTCCACCGACAATTATGGGTTCTGGTTTAGGCAGTGAAACCGCCGCGTCGGGTGATTATGATATTACGACTCAAGACCCGGATATGATTAAACAGTGCGGTCTTGATAAGATGCGTTTTGGTGATATTGTCTATCTCGAAAACACGGATAATACTTTTGGCAGATGTTATAAAAAAGGTGCCGGTACGGTTGGGATTGTTGTGCATGCTGATTGCGTGATTGCCGGTCATGGTCCTGGAGTCACCACGATTGCAACTTCAGTCAAAGGCAAGATAAAACCGGTTATTAACAAAAAAGCCAATATTGCCGACTATTTGCAGCTCAAGTAATCGGTTGACTTTTAAAATAGTTCAAGTAGACTTCATTTATGGCGATTGATTTAATTAAAGAAGTAAAAGAAGTTGAAAAAGAAGCTGACCAGATAGTTAGTCAGGCTGAAAAGCAAGCTGGAGAAAAGCTGGCACAGGTTTCTGAACAGGCAAAAAAACTTGTTTCAAATACTAAAGAACAACTCAAACAATCGGTTAAGGAAAAAATCGCTCAGGCACAAACTGATGCTGAAAAACAAGTTAAGCAAATCGAACAGGATACGGAAAAAGAAATTAAGCGGCTGCAAATTCCAGATAAATCAAAAACCGATAAAGCAGCAGACCTAATCCTTGAAAACTTAAACACAAGACTGAAAAGCAATCTCTAATGGCAGTAGCCCAGGTCCGGAAAGTCTTAATTGCTTGTCATAAATCTGAACAGGACAAGTTTTTTTCGGAATTGCAGAAGACCGGCGTCTTGCATATTATCGAGCAAGCAGAAACTCCGCAAACCGCTGCCCTGTCAACATCAGTAAAACAAACTCTGGACCAAATCACATCCACGATTGAATATCTGCTAACCTATACTGAGAAAAAAGGTTTCTTAGCCGGTATTACCTCGACCCGGACTGAAGTCGAACGGCAAGATTATTTTACCTTAGCCAGACAATATGACCTTGATAAAACAATTAAAAAGGTACAGGAAATCCGCCAGACATTGTCTAATCTGAATAACCAGAAAAAGAGTCTCCAATCTGATATAAATAACTTATCACCCTGGCAAAACCTGAAACACAATCTTATAGAAATCTACCGCTCGAACCGCGTCGAAATCATATTGGGCACTTTCCCTAATCAAGATAATTTAGGGGAAACTCAATCTGCTCTTTTGGATTTGCCAGTGCAGATAGAAGTTGTGAATTCAGAAAAACAAACGCAATATTGTGTTCTTGCTTATCCCAGACAAATTAAAGAGCAGGTCAAAGAAAATCTGCAAAAATTTGAGATTATTGACCTGAGCCGATTCCAGGGCATTCCTGAAGAGATTGTCAAACAATTCGGGCAGGAAATCAAACAAATCGAGCACAAAATCAAAGATAATACCAAACAAATATCCAAACTAACTTCAGAACTGGCGCCGTTAAAAACATTGCACGATTACTATCTGAATCTTGCATCTCAAGAAGAAGTTAAACCCGGTTTGTTAAAGAGCAATCAGGTTGTTTTTATTGAAGGCTGGCTAAAAAAACAGGATTTTAAAAAACTTGAGAACCTTGCCGATTTGTTTACAACTGCTGTCATCACTCCGCTCGCTCAAACTACCGATGAAGAGCCGCCGGTTGCACTAGAAAATAAGAGTATTTTTAAACCCTTTGAAATTATTCTTGAACTCTACACCATGCCGAAACCGGTCGAACTTGACCCGACACCATTACTGGCGCCGTTTTTTGCCGTCTTTTTTGCTTTGTGTTTAACTGATGCCGGCTATGGCATTGTTCTTTTAGTGATATCATTACTGCTTCTAAAAAAGATGAAAGCCGCAAGTAAATTTTTGAAACTGCTGGCGATCTGCGGCGGGTTTACAATCTTGGCTGGTGCCATTACTGGCGGTTGGTTTGGTGATTTAGTTGATAAACTCGGTTTGCAGTTTTTAACTTCGTTTCGTGACCAATTGCTCTTATTTGACCCGATTAAAGACCCAATGCCGTTTTTTATCCTGTCGGTCGCTTTAGGATACCTTCATCTCAATTATGGCATTATTATTGAAATCTATGATTCATTCCGCCAAAAGAACTGGCAGGGTGCGGTGTTTGACCAGCTTCCCTGGTTCTTATTTTTAAACGGACTTATCTTATATGTTTTTACCGGCCGGTATTTGCCGGTTTCATTACAGCCATATCTGATACTTATTATTCTTTGCGCAATCGCAACGATTATTGCTTTTACCCGGCGTAATCAGCAGTTACTCTTAAATCAGACTTTGTGGGGAGTAATATTTTTAGGCGGACTCGTCTTTATTGCCAGTAAAATTAATCTGCCGGTTATACCCGCCCCCTATCCAAGCTGGATGCTCGGTAAGTATCTGGTCTTATTCGGATTAATTGTCTTATCTGCAATGTCATTAATTAATCAAATTCGATTAGGAAAGTTTAAAATAGCGTCAATAATTGTTTTCGTTGTGCTTATCGCATCGCTCATCGGTTATACACTTAGTCATATTCCGGTTACTGCATTTTTAGTCTTGTCTTTACTATTTATTATGCTCGCACCAGATAATCGTAAACTTATCAAGAATATAATCTGGGGTGTGTATAACCTGTATGGCGGCACCAGTTTTATCGGTGTAATCTTATCCTATATTCGTCTGATGGCTCTGGGTATGGTAACAGCCGGAATCGGCATGGCAATAAATACGATTGCCTGGATGGTTATAAAAATCCCGATTGCCGGAATTATTATGGCTTTGATAATATTAATATTCGGACATGCATATAATCTTGCCATTAATATCTTAGGTGCATTTGTCCATTCATTACGGCTTAATTATGTCGAGTTTTTCCCAAGATTTTTTACTGGCGGCGGTGTAAAATTCACCCCGTTCCAGGAACAGACAAAATATGTTACAATTAAATAAAGTATGAGGAGGAAATAATGATTGACCCATTAGGTATGGCAATTGCAATTACCGGTTGCGGACTTGCCGCATTAATGCCTGGTATTGGTTCTGCAATCGGAATTGGTCTTGCTGCCCAAGTTGCCAATGGCGTGTTGGCAGAAGACCCGAAAAAATTCGGTAATCTCTTTATTCTGGTCGTGCTTCCGGGTACACAAGGATTTTACGGGTTCTTAGCCGCATTTCTTGGCATTATGAAACTGGGACTTTTAAGTGAACCGGTCGCGATAACTCTCGGTCAGGGAATCCAGATATTTGGCTCCTGTTTACCGATTGCCTTTGCCGGTCTCTTATCCGCAATCTGGCAGGGCAAAGTCTGCGCATCCGGCTGCGAACTGGTTGCCAAAAAACCGAGCGAAGGCGTTAAAGCAGTTATTTATGGCGCGATGGTCGAAACTTATGCCGTGCTCGGATTGTTGATTACGATATTTTTACAGATGGGTGTAAAGATAGGATAATAAATGTCGATCGAGAAATTAACCAGTACGATTATCGAATCGGCTCAGCAAAAAGCCAAAGAAATTACTGACAAATACGAACAGGAAATACGGACAATAAACAATACTGCGAATCAAGAAATCGCAAAACTTGTGCAGGAAAATGATGAACATATTACTCGACAAAAATCATTGGTTCAGACCCGCTTAATATCCAATGCCCAGCTCAAAGCCCAGCAGGCAATACTCAAAATTAAATGGCAAATAATCGATGATCTTTTAACTAAAGCGAAACAGAAATTTCTTGCATCAGAAAACTATCTCAGTTTTATCAAAGATATCATATCAAAAAATAAAGATAACAACTCTGAATTAATTATTGCCAAATCGGATCAAGACAAATTGCACAAACTCTTGCCCGACTTAAAATATGCTATTGACGAAAACTTATCCGGCGGCGTAATCATCCGGCAAGGACGCATTGACCAAAACTTCTCGATTGATAGAATTTTTGATTCTTTGAAAAGCGAATTGGTTATTGATATATCAAAATTGCTCTTTGAATAATCTTAATTTTTGATATTTGATATTTAATTTTTAATTTGTATATGGCGCCATCGTCTAGTCTGGCCCAGGACATCTGGTTCTCAGCCAGAAGACCGGGGTTCGAATCCCCGTGGCGCTATTTTAATTAGAATAAAAAGGGCTGGTATTTACCAGCCCTAATTTTTATATGTTATTATGTTAGTCTTTGGGTGGTTTGGGAATAAATCCCTGTTTCATTAGTGCTTTTGACATATTTCGTGCGTTCTTAATTATCGACGACGCTTTCTTGTAGAGTTGTTCCTTTGTCATAGTGATGCGAGCTACGCCTTGCTCAATCGCTTTCATGCCCACTGCGACTGCTTCGCGCGGAAATACTTCCCAGTCATCCATAGTTGGAATCAGATAATCTTCTCTTAAGCCACGGTCTTCGGCAACTTTAGCCAATTCGACTGCGGCGGCAATACACATCTCATCCGTAATAGTTCGGGCATTGACATCAAGTGTGCCGCGGAATATCCCGGGAAATCCCAGAGAATTATTAACCTGATTCGGGAAATCACTGCGGCCAGTCGCAACGATTTTTGCACCGGCAGCTTTTGCTTCCCAGGGCCAGATTTCCGGAACCGGATTAGCACAGACAAACAGAATCGGGTCTTTTGCCATTCTCTGAATCCATTCCTTTTTGATTGTATCCGGTCCGGGTTTGGAATAACCAATCACCACATCCATTCCTTCCATTGTCTTAGGAATTGCATCTTCAACCCGTTCGCATTTTCGGTCTTCCAGATTAGTCTTGAGCATTAACTCTTTAGTATATTCAAAATGCTTGTCAAAATCCGGGCGGTTTTTATGTACAATGCCATAGATATCGGTCATCACGACTTTTGCCGGGTCAATGCCATAAGTAACCATAACCCGTAAACAGGCGATTCCGGCCGCACCAGCACCAATCATACCGACCCGTACTTTTTTCGGGTCTTTACCGACGATTTTTAATGCATTGATTAAACCGGCAACTGTCACTGCGGCAGTGCCTTGCTGGTCATCATGCCAGACCGGAATATTCATTTCTTTACGCAGAGTATCGAGAATTCTGAAGCATTTAGGTTGTTCGATATCTTCGAGATTATAACCGCCAAAACTCGGTTCCATCAGTTTTGCAAACTTGATAAACTCGTCCGGGTCTTTGGTACGGATTGCAATCGGATATACATCAACGCCGCCAAGGTATTTAAACAAAAGTCCTTTACCTTCCATCACTGGCAACGACGCTTCTGGACCGATATCGCCGAGACCTAATACGCGGGTGCCGTCAGTTAAGACCGCAATCGTATTGGCGCGGTTAGTATGTTCCCAGACTTTTTCCGGATTGGCTTTAATATCAAGACAAGGTTTGGCAACACCTGGCGTGTACCAGATCGCGAAATCCTTAAAATCCCGTATCACGCATTTGGGTGCGATCTGGATTTTACCCTTGAAAAACGGGTGCAGTTTCATTGCATCCTGACCCGGTTTATTTGCCAGGGCAATTCTTTCTTCGGCGGTTAATTCTTTTTTAACCGGTTTTGGTTTTTTACGAATGATTTTTTTAACCTTTTTAACAGGTTTTTTCTTCTTTTTCATTTAATCCTCCAACTACTATAATCATTATTTATTAAGCTTTACGTGGTTTTACTAAAAAAGTCAATATTGCTCCGATGAGACATAAGATTCCAGTTACTATAAACGCAACCGAATAACCACCAGTCAATTCTTTGACTCGTGGTGCAAAAATATTACTTAAAAGTCCGCCAACACCATAGGCAGTAAAAACAAAACCATAATTTACACCGACACTTTTCGTTCCGAATAAATCAGCCGTAATCGCCGGGAATAAAGCCAGGTATCCGCCAAAACAAAATCCGACCAAAGAAATGCCAAACCAAAACCAGACCGGTGCAGTTGCGATTAGATTATATGATAATATTGCCAGTCCGCAAATGAGAAACATTAGAAACAGTGTTTTCATGCGCCCGAACGAATCAGAAATTTTTCCCCAGAAAATTCTGCCCAAAGCATTGAATATTGCTAATAGACTTACACCCAGTGCAGCAGCTTCTTTAGTGTATTTAGCAAGTTCCTGGCCGATTGGCGAGGTTTGACCAATCACCATTAATCCCGAAGCACAGCCGATAAAATACATGAGCCAGATTAAATAAAATTGCCCGGTTGAAAGCATCTCTTTGGCACTAAAATCAACTTTTCTTGATGCTGTTACTGCCGGTGGATTCCAGCCAACTGGTTTATATCCTGCCGGTGGATTACGTAAAATCAAAGCACCAATAAAGACTAATACAAAAAAGATAATTCCAAGAATCCGGAATGTATTAAAAACTCCGATTGTATCAATTAGGGACCTTGCCAGCGGCGCGACAATCAAAGCACCGGCACCAAATCCGGCAACTGAAAGACCTGTGATAAGTCCGCGTTTATCCGGAAACCATTTTACACCTGCTGATATCGGACAGACATAAGCAAGACCAATACCAATGCCGGAAACCACACCATAAAATAAAATTACCGCGGCCAGACTTTTTGCAAAACTCGCGAGAATCATCCCAATACCAAGCATAATACCACCGGCAATCGCAACCGTTCTTGGTCCTGATTTATCCTGCCAGCGTCCACCGATTACAGTTGAAAGGGCAAAAAAAATCAAAACAAATGAAAATGGTAGAGAAGCTTGGGTTGGCGTAATGTCAAGTTTATCTTGTAAAGGAATCCGAAAAACGCTCCAGGCATATATTGCGCCCAGACAGAGCTGGATTAATATCGCACCGACTACAATTAACCATCGATTGAATACTTTTTCATTATTCATAATTACTCCATGTTTTCAAAAGCAATAAGGAGAGAGCGGTAACCAAATTTGATGTTCACAACTCTCTCCTTTAGGTTTTATTCTTCTAATGTTGAAATGTCGCCGATCGGTTTTCCCAATGCTTCGGCTTTTAAAAGCCGCCGCATAATTTTCCCGGAACGGGTTTTGGGTAGTTTATCACGGAATTCGATTTCTTCAGGACGGGCAATCGGTCCGATTTCTTTTGAGACCCAGTCTTTCAGTTCTTTTTTTAATTCTTCTGATTTCTCAAAACCGACTTTGAGCGTAACATATGCTTTGGGCACATCGCCTTTAACTTCGTGTGGTACGCCGATCACGGCTGCTTCAGCAACTGCCGCATGCGCAACCAATGCGCTCTCGACTTCAGCAGTTCCCAGACGATGACCGGCAACATTAAGCACTTCGTCAGCACGGCCTCTGAACCAGAAATAACCATCCTCGTCAATAGTACAAGAATCTCCGGTCAGATAAATACCCGGAAAACGAGACCAATAAACTTCCTTGTATCGCTCTGGGTCTTTATACAAAGTTCGAAGCATACCAGGCCAGGGCGTTAAAAGTACGGCAAAACCATTCTCATTCGGTTTAATCGGATGACCATCTTGCGTAAAGACATTGGCTTTAGCACCCGGGAAAGGTTTGGTTGCCGAACCTGGTTTTAAAGGCGTGATTGGTAAAGGAGTAATCAGAATATGACCGGTTTCAGTCTGCCACCAGGTATCCATAATCGGACAGCGCTCGCCGCCGATATATTTATAATACCAACGCCAGGCTTCTGGATTAATCGGCTCGCCAACACTACCCAGTAACCGTAAACTTGATAAATCATGCTCACCGGCCCACTTTTCGCCGTAACGCATATGCATACGAATTGCGGTTGGCGAAGTATAAAGCACAGTCACTTTTTCTCGGGCAATGGTTTTCCACCAACGACCGGCGTTTGGAAAATCTGGCGCACCTTCATATAAAACCGATGTCGCACCAAGCATTAATGGCGAATATACAATATAACTATGACCGGTTACCCAGCCGACATCAGCGGCGCACCACCAGATATCGCTTTCTTTCAAGTCAAAGATAAATTTGAGTGTTGCGTAAGTTCCAACTGCATAACCGGCGTGGACATGAACAATACCTTTTGGTTTGCCGGTCGTACCTGATGTATAAAGTGTATACAGCATATCTTCTGAATCAAGCTGTTCAGTCGGACACTGGTCAGATTCTTGAGCAGTGATTTCATGCCACCATAAATCTCTACCTTCAGTCATGTTGACTTTTGTATCAGCACGATTAAATACGATCACATGTTGAATGCTCGGTGTGTCTTTGACTGATTCATCTGCATTTTTTTTCAACTCAACCAGCTTGCCCCTGCGATAAGCGCCGTCCGCGGTAATCAATACTTTAGCTTCGGCATCAATAATCCGGTCTTTTAAAGAACCTGAACTAAAACCAGAAAAGACTACCGAATGAATCGCGCCGATTTTTGCGCAAGCGAGCATGGCAATTGCAACTTGCGGAACCATTGGCAGATAGATTGTAATCCGGTCACCTTTTTTGACACCGAGTTTTTTCAAGGCATTGGCAAACTTACAGATTTCGGTATTAAGCTGTCGATATGTCCAGCGCTCGACTTTTTCGTTTTCCGGTTCTGGCTCGTAGATAAACGCGACTTTATCCGCAGTTTTCGTGTTCATATGCCGGTCAATCGCATTATGCACGATATTAAACTTCCCGCCTAAATACCATTTAGCAAAAGGATTGTTCCATTCCAAAATTTTATCAAAAGCTTTATACCATTCTAATTCTTTTGCCATTTCTGCCCAAAACCATTCATAGTCTTGTGCTTTGGTTAACAGCTCATCGAGTGTTTTAAGTCCATGTTTTTCCATGAACTTGGTAATATTTGCATTTTTTACCAGTTCTGCTGGTGGATTGTAGATTTCATTATTATCTGCCATTATTACTCCTTTTTGTTTATTATTTTAAATTGTAATCTTTGATTTTCAAAAAACATTAAATTTAGTATATCGAAAAAAAGTAAAAAGTCAACTTCAAATATTGACTCCTTAGATATATTTAAATATAATCAAAAAATGACCATAAAAATTGAAGTTTATTACGACGGTGAAGCCTGGTGTGCTCGTGGAGTTGGTTATGATATTTTTACCTGTGCCAAAAGCTTAGACAAACTTATCCAAGGTATTGAACAAGCAACCTGCTGTCATTTTAGTGGGAGAACAAAAAAAAGAAAATTAGAAGTAATTATTCGGAAAAACCTCGATGAAACCAGGATCTCTAAAACTTCCGCAAGTAAGCGGTAGGCGTCTCTTCCGACTCTTTACCAGACTCGGTTATAAAACGATTCAGCAGCGCGGCAGTCATATTCAAATGAAAAAACGAACCCGTCTCGGCACCCATCGAATAACCGTTGTGGTTCACCAAACCTTAGCAAAAGGCACGCTTCATGATGTCTTGTCCCGGGTCGGTAAAAACAATAACCTCTCCAGAGCAGAGTTGTTAAAAATGCTCTAGTTTAATTCACAAAACAATTATTTTTTGAATTAAGAACTCATTTCAATTCCCTATCCTTTTTCCTGAATCATTCGGTTGTCCGCTTTGCTGTCGGTTAAGTTGCATTATCGGCTGACTTAGATTGAATATTTGCTCTTAAATTCAATAAAATCAATAGGTGACGATGCTATGATTGTTTTCCTATTCTTTAGCGTCACAAATATTAGGCAAGGGTATCTGATTTTTGCTATATTTCATAGTTAAGTGTTTTATAGTAATAGCGTAAAAATGACATTATAAAACGCAATCTTGACGAAATCCATCTTTTTCAGTATAATAATTTTCTATGGCAAAACGAAATAAACCGATTCCGATTCCTGCCGGCGTGACGGTGGATAAATCGGATGATAAGATTACAGTTAATGGTCCGCAGGGACAGCTCAGTCTCAAAATTCATCCGACTGTAGCAATCAGCATTGAAAACAATATCATTAATGTCGCTGAGAAAAAACCCGACTCTTCAATGTTTGTCGGCACTGCCCAGTCGCATCTTAATAATATGATTAAAGGCGTCACCGAAGGATTTACAAAAATTATCGAAGTCCGCGGTATGGGTTATCGGGCGCAGAAAACTAAAGAAGGTATTCAGATTGAAGTCGGCTTTATTCATCCGGTCAACTTCAAAATCCCAAAAGAAATCAGCGTCGATATAAAACAAGTTCCGAACCCTGACGATAACAAAGAACAGATGTTTGAAATTACGCTTAAAGGTGCAGATAAACAATGGGTTGGTGAACTCGCCGCAGAAATCCGTTCTACCAAAAAACCGGATGTATATCATGGCAAAGGCATCCGTTATAAGGGTGAATATGTGCGCAAAAAGGCGGGCAAACGGGCAGTCGCAACCCAGGCATAATCCAATAATTTGAACACGAATAACACTAATCTCCGAATTTCACGAATAATTTATATTGATATTTAATGCTTTTTATTCGTGGTATTCGCTAAATTCGTTTGATTCGTGGTTAAAAAATACTGAATAAAAATTATGAAACTTGGTAAATTTGAAATCTATCCGGTTTTGGACGGATTATTCCGTCTTGACGGCGGTGCCATGTTTGGCGTGGTGCCCAAAGTTATGTGGGATAAAACCAATCCGCCGGATAAGAACAACCGTATCTTATTGGCTTTGCGATGCTGTCTTGTCAATACGGGCAAAGAACTGATTTTGATTGATACTGGTATTGGTGATAAAGGTCAGGATAAGTTCAATGACATTTATCAGGTCAATCACCATATGACCCTGGAAGCTTGTTTGCAGCAAATTGGCTTTAATGCATCTGATATTAATATTGTGATTAACACCCATCTCCATTTTGACCATTGCGGTGGAAATACCAAACTTGACGCAGACGGCAAAGTAATACCAACTTTTCCCAATGCTCAATACTATATTCAGAAAATCGAATGGGAAGCCGCTAATAATCCGGACCGGCGCTCTAAAGCCAGTTATTTGACCGAAGATTTTGTGCCTTTGCAGGAAAATAATCAGGTTCAGCTTGTCGATGAAAAAGCAACAATTGCTGACGGGGTTGAAGTAATCATGACTGCCGGCCATACTTATGGGCATCAGGTAGTCAAAGTCAGTTCTGAAAATCAGACTCTGATTTACTGGGGTGATTTGATTCCGACCGCTTCGCATTTAAGTCTCCCCTTTTTAATGGCATATGACCTGTTTCCGCTCCAGACTATGGAACATAAAAAAATATTATTGAGCCAGGCAATCAAAGAAAACTGGGTCTCATTCTTTGAGCACGACCCGAAGATTGCAATGGCATATCTTATTTCAGAAAACAGACGGATTAAAATCAAGACGGTTATTGAATAGACGATAGCAAATCCAAAGTCAAAGGTTCAAGGTAAACATTTATACCGCTAAAAATACTGGGCTAAATTTTCAATTATCAAATACCAAGTTTCAATAAATTATCAATGTAATAATTTTCAAAATTGAATATTGAAGAATTGTGTTTTGATTGATAATTGAGAATTGAAAATTGATAATTAAAAACAATCTCATCTTTTCACTATCGGTAATCAGATTGATTCGTCACTCCGCTCCTCGCAAAGACTGCTCTGGTTATTGTCTTTGCGAGCAAAAGCAAAGCAATCTCATCTAAGCCTTCACAAACACACAATTTTTTGTAATTTTTTATTGACTGAACCGATAACATCGGTTATACTATACTAAATCAGTTCTTAAACGATTAGCGCGAAGGAATTTAACTGGGGCGACGATTAGTTTATAAAAATAAATTCTATTTGATAAGAATGCGAGGTGATATAAATGTATATCCACAAATTTATTGTCGATAAAGCAATTATTTTAGATTTAAAAAATACTACAAAACATGAAGTTTATCAAGAATTAACCGATGCCTTAAAAAATGCCGGACGCCTGAGTAATCCAGAACAAGCAGTCAAAGATTTACAGACAACCGAACGCAAAGGCACTTTTGGGATTGGTCAGGCGATTGCGATTCCCCATGCCTGCACCAGCGCCGTGCACCAGCCAATCATTGCGATTGGTATCAGTAAAACCGGCATCGATTTTAATGCAGTTGACGACAAACCAGTCAATTTAGTATT
This sequence comes from Candidatus Latescibacterota bacterium, assembly GCA_018335915.1. Lineage (GTDB taxonomy): Bacteria > Hydrothermota > Tepidihabitantia > Tepidihabitantales > CAIPLT01 > JAGXRL01. The sequence goes on along the minus strand of JAGXRL010000121.1, from coordinate 26,100 downwards.
TCTGGTCTTAAACCGTTTAATCGGACACAATTTTCAGTTAAAAATATTAAGCCGTCTTGCCCATCTTTTAAATGCTCCGATTTTTGCCGAGACCCTGCTGCAGGCAAAGTCTTCGTATGATATGCTTAATTATATCAAAGAACAAGAAACTCCGCTTGGTGAAATCGAACCGCCTGAAGATACCCAGACCGTCTGTATTATTGGTGCGGGCAATGGCGGTCTGGCAATGGCTGCGCATCTCGCAATTACCGGCCGTAAAGTCAACCTGTACAACCGAACCGAAAACCGGATTCGGACAATCCAAGCCAGCAATGAAATTGAAGTTACCGGTGAAATTAACGGTACTGCTAAATTGAATCTAGTTACTACTGATATCAAGCAGGCGTTAACCGATGCTGATATTGTCATGGTCGTGGTGCCGGCTTTAGGTCATATCGAAATAGCGCGTATTATGGGTCCGCACTTATCTGACGGACAGATTGTCTTGTTAAACCCGGGTCGAACTGGCGGTGCTCTGGTCTTTGCCGAAACCCTGCGCCAGTTAAAAATCAATAAATATTATTTTCTAGCTGAAGCGGAAACTTTGCTCTATGCGTCACGCATCACCAATCCCGGACAGGTGCGGATTTTTGGCATTAAAAATGCCGTGCCTATAGCTACTCTGCCCGCATTTCATCTGCCTGATGTCCTGGCATCGCTCAGAAATACTTTTCACCAGTTTGTTGCCGGTGACAATGTGCTAAAGACCGGCTTGAGCAATATCGGCGCGATTTTTCATCCGGCTCTGACCGTGCTCAATACCGCCTGGATTGAAAATGAAAAAGGCGAATTCAGTTATTATCACGAAGGTGCCAGCCCGTCAGTCTCTTTAGTATTAGAAGCTCTGGATGCAGAACGGATTAAAGTTGCAGAAGCAGTTGGTATTCGTGTTCTTTCTGCCCGGGAATGGCTGTATCAGGCATATGGCGTTGCTGGTAATAACCTGTATGAAGCGATTCAGGCAAATTACGGATACCATGGCATTATGGCGCCAAATACTATTGACCACCGCTATATTGCTGAAGATGTGCCGACCAGCTTAGTTCCCATTGCCTCACTTGGGGAATATCTGGGCGTCAAAGTGACGACAATGAAATCGATTGTTCAGCTTGCCAATGTTTTACATAACCGCAATTACTGGACAGAAGGCAGAACCGTTGACAAGCTCGGCTTGGATGGTATGACGGTTCGTCAGATTCGGCGTTATGTCGAAGAAGGTAGGCGCAATGGCAAATAAAATCTTAGGTGCCTGTATTGGCAATTGCGTGCATGTTGCCGGTATTATCAACTTTTTACGCCTGGCACAAAATTATGGCTATGAAACCGAATTTCTCGGCTCGGCAATTAGTGTTAAGAACTTTGTTAATGCCATAAAAAATAGCAAACCAGATTTGGCAGTAGTCTCTTACCGTTTGACTCCGGAAACTGCACAAACTCTTTTTAATGAATTGAAAAATGAACTGAAAAAACACAATCTTGAAAAAACCCGGCTTGCGTTTGGCGGTACGACTTCAGTAGCAAAAGTCGCACGAGAGAACAAGCTGTTTGAAGCGGTCTTTTCTGGTGCCGAACCAATCCAAACCATTATTAATTATCTCCAGAAAAAATCCGGCAAACAGACTCAAAAGCATTATGCCCAGACATTGGTGGAACGGATTAGACAAAACTATCCCTATCCCCTATTACGGCATCATCTTGGCTTGAAAACAGTTAGGCAAACCATAATTGATGCCCGAAAAATTGCTCTGGCTCGGGTCTTGGATATTATCAGTATTGCGCCAGACCAGAACGCGCAGGAATTCTTTTTTAAACCAAAGCACATGCCCAAAACCGGTCATGGCGCTGGCGGTGTGCCCTTAAGAAAACCGCCGGATTTAAGAGCAATTTATCAGGCAACCCGGTGCGGTAATTATCCATTAGTCCGCTGTTATGCGGGCACTGACCATTTACTCGACTGGTCAAAAATGTCGGTCAAGACTATCAATATTGCATGGGGTGCGATTCCTTTGTTCTGGTATAACGAATTAGACAAACGCTCAACCCGTGACCTGCTTGAATCGATAAAAGAAAATCAGGCAACTATACGCTGGTATGCCAAACATAAAATACCAGTTGAAGTAAATGATTCTCATCAATGGAGTCTGCGCGACAGTCATGATGCCTTGGCAGTAGCGACTGCTTATCTGGCTGCCTACAATGCAAAAAAACTTGGGGTCAGGCATTATGTTTCCCAGTATATGTTTAATACTCCGCCTGAGACCAGCCCGCAAATGGATTTGGCAAAAATGCTTGCCAAAATCGAGCTGATTGAATCTCTGCACGACCAAAAATTTACTTCTTTCCGCGAAGTCCGGACTGGCTTGCGCAGTATGCCAACCGACCCTGATATTGCTAAAGGTCATCTCTCTGCATCAGTCTTAATCAGTATGATGCTCAAACCGCAGATCATGCATGTGGTCGGTTATTGCGAAGCCAATTACAACGCTACTGCCCAGGAAATCATTGAGAGTGCCCAAATCACCCACGGCGTAATCCGCTTAGCATTGAAAAATCTGCCAGATATTACATATGACCCGGCAATTCAAAAACGAAAAAGCGAATTGATAAAACAAGCCAATCTTATTATCAATGCGATTAAAAGATTAAGTCGAAAACCGACTGACCCGCTGACCGACCCTGAAGTTTTATATCAGGCAGTCAGAAATGGTATTCTTGATGCACCGCACCTGGTCGGTTCAAATGTCGCGCAGGGTAAAATCATCACCGCGCCAGTCAATGGTCAGTATCTGGTCATTAATCCTCAAACTGGTAAACCCATGACCGAAGCCCAGCGTTTAAAATCGTTAGTCAAGAAAGGAAGATAGCGATGTCATATGGAATTGCCGGTGTTTTTAGTTTGAATCAGGTCGAACTTGTACAGCAGATGTTAAAGAAAATTAAACATCGCGGTGAATTTGGTAAAGAGCTGTTTCAGACCCGAAATGCGACAATCGGGATTGTCTTTTCCAATCTCCAGTCTCATATCCTAAAAACTACGGCATCGGATTATAATGATAAATTGCAGCCGGCTTTGATTCAAGAAAACAAATTAGTGCTTAGGCGCGACCTGTTAGGAATTGTGCCATTGTATTATGGAAAAACCCGTGACCATACGGTCTGTTTTGCTTCAGAAGTCAAAGCATTACTGGATTTAGCGCAGGATATTAATGAGTTCTTACCCGGTTATATTTACCAGGACAATCAGTTTGTTCAAAAAGAGTCTTATCAAAAACAACCCGGTTTTATTCAATTGCCTGAAACCATTGCTCAAGAATTAAGAATGATTTTATGCAATGAAATCCAAAACAAAATTTCTGAAAATGAGACCGGTGCCTGGCTTTCGGGCGGGCTCGATTCGAGCGCGATTGTCAGTCTGGCAAGTAAATATGTCAAAACCATGCATACTTTTGCCGCCGGGTTAAAAGACGCGCCAGACATTAAATTTGCCCGGATTGCTGCCGATTATATCAAAACCAGAGCAAAGCCGGATCAAAAACTACACCACCACGAAATAATCGTCGGTTTCAAAGATATGCTCAAAACCCTGCCTGATGTTGTTTACAGTCTTGAATCATTTGACGCTCTGCTGGTGCGCTCCAGCATTACCAATTATTTAGCCGCAAAAAGAGCTTCTCAATATGTTAGTCAAGTATTTTCTGGTGAAGCCGGTGATGAACTCTTTGCCGGTTATGAATACTTAAAAACTTTCAATCCTTTATTTTTGGCAGATGAGCTGGTTGATATAATGAATCGTCTGCATAACACGGCTCTGCAGCGGGTTGACCGTTGCGCATCCGCATTCGGACTCACTGCTTATGTCCCTTTTGCCAGCCCGGAAATAATCAATTATGCTTTGCAAATACCAGCCGAATATAAATTATATAACGGCATTGAAAAATGGATATTACGACGGGCTCTGGATGGGTTTTTACCGGATGCAATCTTAAACCGCACCAAAGCAAAATTCTGGCAGGGCGCGGGTATTGGCGAGTTATTCTCCCAATACGCAGATAAACATATATCGGATGCTGATTTTCGAAAAGAATCTGTTCTGCCCTGCGCCTGGAAATTACACAGCAAAGAAGAATTGATGTATTACCGCATTTTCAAAGACCATTTTGGCGAACTCGAAAATCTGGACTGGATGGGCAGAACCAAACCGACTTCACCTGTTTAATCTCTTAAGAACGGACCGCACTGATAAGTTTTGTCATAGAAAAGAATATGGAACCACACAAAAAAACATGTCATTCTGAGCGAGCGAAGCAAATGAAGAATCTCTCTTCAGAGGGGCCCTTCGCATTTGCTCAGGGTGACAAATAGAAACCTCGGATTATACTGATTAAACAGATTATATGTCATGCTGAATTTATTTCAGCATCTCGATTTTTTTGTCATTCCTGCTCAAACCGGCATCCAGCATAATCATTAAAAATTTCCAATCTTCAACTTACAAATTAAAATTTAACCCCGTTCTCCTTCCCGCCTCCTGTTTTTGATTTCTCTTCTTCATCTGTCTCGTCCTTATCTCCGTCCTTAAATTTATATTCTTTACCGTGTGACTACCAAAAACCTGACTCGCCTTTTTACGAGCATTCTTGCCACGCATTTTACTATATTCTTTTCCCAACTCACAACTCTTAACTTTTCAACACTCCAACTCTCTTGTCTGACTCGACCCCCTGGGCACTCCCCCCTAAAAGCCAGTTTTTGGTTGTTAGTTCTTGATTTTAAGGGAATTAAGCAAAAAAATCAGTGACAAAAAAATAACCTTTTAAGTATACATTTTGGGCAATAAGGAATTATGCTCAAAGCGATAATTTTTAATAATTGAGCATTGAATATTGAAAATTATATCGGGTAATTTATAACGAAAATCTGTCATTCCGCATCAAGCCCGCGGTTAAAAGAGAGATTCTTCGGCTTCGCCTCAGAATGACAAGCTGTTCAGTGGTTTTCAATGTTAAATTTTTCTTCAGTCCCAGGTATCAATCTGCGCTTTTTGTAAGGCACCCGAATAATCAACATACACGGTTTTGAGTTCTGAGAATATTTCAAATACAGTCCAGCCACCTTCACGATGACCATTCCCAGTCTCTTTGACACCGCCAAATGGCAGATGGCATTCGGCACCAATGGTCGGTGCATTGATATAAGTAATACCCGCTTCAATGTCTTCGATTGCCCTAAACGAATCATTGACATTCTTGGTATAAATCGAAGAAGAGAGTCCGTATTGAGTATTATTCAGGACTTTGATTGCCTGAGCCAGATTTTTAACTTTAAGCACGGAAAGCACAGGTCCGAAAATCTCTTCTTTTGCAATACGCATTTCAGGTGTTACATTAGTGAATATTGTCGGTGCATAGAAAAATCCTTTGGCATTTTTACCGGTTTTTAATGGTTTGCCGCCGCATAATAATTTGGCACCTTCTTGTAAACCGATTTGGACATAACTGTGCACAGATTGTCTTTGTGCTTCAGATACACACGGTCCGACTTGGTTCTTCTCATCCAGACCGTCACCTATTTTTAATGCTTCAGTCCGTTTTTTGAGCATATTAACGAATTTGTCGTGGATTTTTTCATGCAGAATTAATCGTGAAGTTGCAGTGCATCGCTGTCCGGTTGTGCCAAATGCACCCCATAGAACACCGTCTAATGCCAAATCTAAGTCAGCATCAGCCATCACAATCTCGGCATTTTTTCCGCCCAGTTCAAGCGAACAGCGTTTTAAGGTTTTACCGCATACTTCAGCAATCCGCTTACCGATTTGTGATGAACCAGTAAAAGTAATGCCCGCAATACCCGGATGATTTATCAATGCTTCGCCGACTTTACTGCCCGAACCATAAACAATATTGACCACGCCGTCAGGAACGCCGGCTTGGTGTAAGGCATCAACAAATTCACCGGCACTGGCAGGCGTGTCAGTGGCTGGCTTGCACACAATCGTATTACCGCACAGTAATGCTGGGAAGATTTTCCAGGATGGTATTGCCATTGGAAAATTCCACGGTGAAATCACGCCCCAGACTCCCATTGGTCTGCGAATCACAAATGCCATTTTATTTTTCAGTTCTGACGGGACTGTAAATGAGAACATTCTTCTGCCTTCGCCAGCTGCATACAAACCAGTATCGATCGCTTCCTGCACATCTCCCCTGGTCTCTTTTAAAACTTTGCCCATTTCACGGGTCATAATCCGCGCCAGTTCTTCTTTGCGGGCAATTAATATCTCGGTTGCCTTACGGATAATCTCACCGCGCTGGGGAGCTGGCACCCGTTTCCAGATTTGGTATGCTTTTTTAGCCGCGTCCACTGCCTTATTCACATCTGACACTTCGGATAATGGGAAAATTCCGACCACATCACTCGTATTTGCCGGGTTGATATTTTTATAAGTTTTGCCAGAACTCGACGCAACATACTTGCCATTGATAAGATTTTTATATATCTTTGCCATTTATTTTCCTCCAGTTAAGCCACGGAGACACAGAGACCATAGAGGAAAAATAAAGAGGTTTTATAAGGAAGCCATGAATACAGGAAAATCTCTTTTCTTGGTTTCCTGGTCTCCTTATTATTCTTCTCCGTGACCTCTGTGCCTCTGTAGTATATTTTCATTTTATAACGGTATATTACCGTGTTTTTTGGGCGGTAATTTATCCCGTTTGGTATCTAATAGTTTTAAATATTTGATTAATTCTTTTCTGGTCTTTTTCGGTTCGATAATATCATCAACATAACCGCGGCTTGCCGCAACATAAGGATTAGCAAACTTTTCCCGGTATTCGTCAATCAATTGCTGGCGGGTCTGTTTTGGGTCTTTCGCTTCACTAATTTCTTTGCGATAGATAATATTAACTGCGCCTTCGGGTCCCATAACTGCCAGTTCCGCACTGGGCCATGCCAGGTTAATATCTGCCCGTACCTGTTTTGAACCGAGCACACAATAAGCGCCGCCATATGATTTTCTCGTGATTACCGTGATTTTCGGTACGTTCGCTTCGCAATAGGCATATAATAATTTAGCACCGTGTTTAATAATTCCGCCGTGTTCCTGTAATGTGCCGGGTAAGAAGCCGGGTACATCTTCAAAAGTAATGATCGGAATATTGAACGCATCGCAAAATCGGATAAACCGTCCGCCTTTTAATGACGAATGAATATCCAGGACTCCAGCCATAACTGACGGTTCCTGTGCAATAATACCAACAACCTGACCGTCGAGTCGGGCAAAACCGACAATTATGTTCTGGGCATAGTCTTTATGCACTTCAAAAAACGAATCATGGTCAACAATATGCAATATCACATCTTTCATCACATATGCCTTGTTCTCCTCATCCGGAATGATTTTATTTAGTTCTTCGTCTTCCCGGTTCGGGTCATCATCAGATTCGATGCGGGGCGGGTCTTCGAGATTGTTCAAGGGCAGGTATGATAAAAGTTTCCTGATATTTAAAAGACATTCTTTGTCATTTTCTGCGGTAAAATGGGCAACTCCTGATTTTGAAGCGTGAATCTGGGCACCGCCCAAATCATCAAAACTGACCTGCTCGTGGGTCACGGTCTTGACCACTTCTGGTCCGGTAATAAACATATAACTGGTGCCTTTGACCATAAAAACAAAATCAGTAAGTGCTGGTGAATAGACTGCACCGCCGGCACAAGGTCCCATAATTGCCGATATCTGAGGAATTACGCCTGATGCCTGGGTATTATGCCAGAATATATCTGCATATGAAGCTAAACTGACAACTCCTTCTTGTATCCGTGCCCCACCTGAATCATTTAGTCCAATCACTGGAATACCCATTTTCATTGCCAATTCCATGATTTTAATTACTTTTGAGCCGAAAGTTTCTGACAAAGTTCCGCCAAATGAGGTGAAATCCTGGGAAAAAATTGCAATATCCCTGCCATTGACTTTACCGACACCGGTTATAACACCATCGCCAAGAATCTTTTTTTCCTGCATATTAAAGTCATAAATCCGGTGCGTAACAAAAGCGTCAAATTCCTGAAAAGTATCTTTGTCAACTAAAATCCCAATCCGCTCTCGGGCAGTCAGTTTGCCGGCTTCGTGCTGTTTTGCAATTCGTTCTTCTCCCCCGCCCAGTTTTGCTTTTTCTCTTAAGTCGTGCAGTTTTTTTATCGCATCATCCATTTTCATAAATCCGCCATTATAGCTTAAAATACTTTTTCAGATAGGCAACAATTTCAGCGGTATCTGTGCCTGGTCCGAACAGTTTGCCAACGCCCAGTTTATACAATGCCTTTTTGTCTTCATCTGGTATAATACCGCCGCCAAAAAGTAAAATGTCTACGGCTTTCTTCTTTTTTAATAGTTTCATGACATTGGGAAAGATTGTCATATGCGCACCCGAAAGAATCGACAACCCGACTGCATTGACATCTTCCTGAATTGCGGTTGCCACAATCATGTCTGGTGTTTGATGCAAGCCGGTATAAATCACTTCAAAACCGGCATCACGCAAAGCCCGTGCCACGACTTTGGCACCCCGGTCATGTCCGTCCAGGCCTGGTTTAGCAACCAAGATTCTTAACTTCTTATCCATTACTCCCCCTAAAATAAAATTCTAAATTCGAAGCACGAAATTCTAAACAATATCTAATCACCAAAATCCAAATTAGTAAAACGTTTATCTGTTTTGATATTAGAGTTTTGAATTTGTTTAGGATTTCGGATTTAGGATTTCGGATTTTCATATCTAAAACATCGGCGGTTCTTTATAAACGCCGAAAATCTCTTTCATTGCCGCACAGATTTCACCGAGCGTGGCATAAGCTTTGACTGCTTTAAGAATCGGATACATCACATTCTCTTTGGTCTGGCAGACCCGTTTCAGCTCTTTTAATACTTTTGCGACCTGGGCATTGTTCCGCTTTTTGCGCAAGGTCTGTATTCGCTTGTTCTGTTCTTCGCTAACCCGGTGGTCAATCTTTAAAATCGGCATTTCCAGTTTTTCGTCGGCTAAAATAAAATCATTGACTCCGACAAAAGTCCGTTTTTTCTGTTCAACCTGCTTCTGATAATTGTAAGCAGCATTGGCAATCTCTCTTTGCGGATAGCCGTTCTCAATCGCTTTAATCATGCCGCCCATCTTATCAATCTTTTTAAAATAGTTATATGCTTCCTGCTCCATCTTATTGGTCAAGGACTCGACATAATACGAGCCGCCCAACGGGTCAATCACATTAGCCACGCCAGTTTCATAAGCAATTAATTGCTGGGTGCGCAGGGCAATCAAGACTGCTTTTTCAGTTGGCAATGCCCATGTCTCGTCCATTGAATTGGTATGTAAACTCTGGGTTCCTCCTAAAACTGCAGCCAGCCCTTGAAATGCGGTTCTCACAATATTATTTTCCGGCTGCTGGGCAGTTAGAGTGCAGCCGGCAGTCTGGGTATGGAATCTTAATAATAATGATTCGGGCTTTTTTGCTTTATAAGTATTTTTCATTTCCCGTGCCCATATTCTGCGCGCAGCACGGTATTTGGCAATTTCTTCGAAAAAGTCGAGATGCGAATTAAAAAAATAAGACAGTCTTGGCGCAAATACATCTACATCCAGTCCAGCTTTTATTCCCTCTTCAACATAAGTCAATCCGTCTTTTAAAGTAAATGCCAATTCCTGTACCGCTGTTGAACCGGCTTCCCGGATATGATAACCGCTGATTGAAATCGTATTCCATTGCGGTACGTGTTGGGCAGCGAATTCCATAATATCCGTAATTATGCGCATGGACGGCTTCGGTGGAAACAACCATGATTTCTGGGCAATATATTCTTTTAAAATATCGTTCTGAATCGTACCCCGTAACTGTTTTGACTTAACGCCTTGTTTTTCTGCCGCGGCAATATAAAACGCCCAGATTACTGATGCCGGACCATTAATAGTCATTGAAGTCGAAACCTCAGCCATGGGAATACCGTCAAACAAAGTCTCCATATCTGCCAAGGATGAAATTGCGACTCCGCATTTACCGACTTCACCGGCACTGATTTCTTCGTCAGAATCTCTTCCATACAAGGTTGGAAAATCAAATGCAACTGATAAACCGGTCTCGCCATGAGCCAACAAGAATTTGTATCGCTTGTTCGTATCTTTTGCTGTGCCAAAACCGGAAAACTGGCGCATAGTCCATAACCTGCCCCGATACATGGTTTGTCTGACTCCACGGGTATATGGATATTGACCAGGCATACCCAGGTCACGGTCATAATTTAAATCCTTGATATCATCTGGCACATAGATAATCTTGACCGGTATGCCGGAAATGGTTGCGTCATTAATGCGATTATTTTCCTTGTTTATTTTCTGCTTCAAATCTTCCTCCCTAATTTTTTCCAGATTGCATAAATTTTATCCGCGGCATGATAAGGAGTTTGTCTGCCATTAATAATATTATCAATAAATCGGTTTAATGCAAGTTTAATTTTCGGATTGCGCCAGACTTGCTTATCAATATGCTCCTGCACAATCTCCGTGATTTCAGTCTGGATTGTTGACTGCATCCGTTGTTTAATCTTGTTTGTAACTTTGAGATAATCTTTGTGTTCCAATATGCTCTTATACAAATCGGTCACACCTTTGCCTTCTGTACCAATCGTCTTAAGCACGACTGGTATTCGGTCAAAATCCTTCATTTCTAAGATTGACTGGATTTCCATAACCATCTTGTCCGCGCCGTCCCGGTCTGATTTATTGACTACAAAAATATCCGCAATCTCCATCAGGCCTGCTTTCATAGTCTGAATCGAATCACCGGCTTCAGGCACCAACACGACAATCGTGGTAAAAGCAATACCAGCGACATCAAGTTCGACCTGTCCGACACCAATTGTCTCGATAATAATTATATCTTTTTTGAACGCATCAAGCAGGTCGCACATCTGCTTGGTTGCTTTGGCAATTCCGCCCAGACTGCCGCGGGTTGCCATGCTTCGAATAAATACTTTCGGGTCTAAAAACAATGACGACATACGCACCCTATCACCAAGTATTGCACCGCCGCTGAATGGCGAAGTCGGGTCAATACAGACAATACCCACGCTCAGATTATGCTTCACACATTCCATAGCCAGTTTTTCAACTAGCGTTGATTTTCCTGCGCCTGGAGGTCCGGTAATGCCAATACGCCAGGCATTGCCGGTTCTCGGATAGAGCGTATTTAAAATCGATTTTGCCTTATGGTCATTGTTCTCAATCAGAGTCATCAACTGGCTCAAAGCACGCTGGTCGCCTTTAAGAAAAGCATTCAGAAGTTTTGCGTTTTGAGTTATGAGTTTTGAGTTTTTAATAGTCTATGCCTTTTCTTGAGACAAATCCTTTTTGATAGGGATGTTTAATCTCTTTGATTTCACTGACTAAATCTGCGATATCAATTAATTCTTTTGAGGCATACCGCCCGGTTAAAATCAGTTCAATATTTTTGGGACAGTTTTCGGCAAGTTTTATGACATCAGCTAATTGTAACAGTCCATAATCAACCGCGACATTTATCTCGTCTAAAATCACCATCTGATACTTTTTTTCTTTTAATGCTTTTTTAGCCAGAGCAAATCCTTTTGCGGCTAATTTCAAATCTTCTTTGCTTGGTTTTCCCTTCTCGACAAAAGTCGGCAAGCCAGACTGGACTACTTTGATATTTCGTATCTTTTTCAAAGTTTTTATTTCACCATAATTCGGGTCGCCTTTCATAAACTGTATCATTATAACTTTATATTTGTGTCCCAAAGCGCGGACTGCCTGACCAATTGCCGAGGTTGTTTTACCTTTGCCATTACCAGTATAAATATGTATCATTCGCTCAGTTTCACCTTGTTCAATAAATTAGTTACTGCCCTAAACGAATTGAAATTGAGAATTTCTTTGGCAACCGGTGAATTGTCAAGCGATGAAAAAATAACTGTTGGCTTGCTCGAGCTAAACAGATTTAAGCTCAGTCCATCAGGATAGACAATAAACAAAACCTTAAGCACAACATATAAAATCGCCCAGGCTGAAATAAAACCGATAATAAAACCGAGCCAGGTATCGATTGGGGCTAAAGTGAATTGCACTTTATTAGCAACTAAATCAGCAATAATCCACAAGATAATGCCGAAAATGATAAAAATCAGCAATAGCGTGATTGCTGGATTAACACCTGTCTTTTCGGCAAGTCTGGCATAATATCGGAGAGATAAATTAGCAGCTACCAATATTCCAATCATCTCAAAAAAGACATAATGAAGGTCTTCACCGCTCCGGAAAGTTTGCATTACTATGATGCCAGCAGCAATTATTATTAATATCCAATCAAGTACGCACATATTTACTAATCCTCCGAATATCTGAATTCCCGACCAATTGAAAAGCTTATTTTCAGTTCATCGATATAATATGCTTTAATACCCGAATAACCGAAATTTAATTGCATTGGTCCAATCGGCGTATTCGCTTTAATACCAATACCAGCACTCCACTGAAAGTTATCAAGATTAAATCTATTAAAAATCAAATCATTATATTTTACAAAACTTGCCGCACTTGTAAATACCTGAAAATATACTGGATAATCTTGATGATTGAACAGGTCAATAAGCTTGATATCAAAACTGTGGCTTAACACCAGTTTCTGTTCTGTCATAAACTTAAACTTCTTAAATCCGATATAATTAAGCCCGCTTGAACTGAAATATTCGCTCAGCGCGACCCTTCCGTCAGAAATCCCAATTTCCAATCTTGGATGCATAAACAATTTACTTGACAAAGGAATAATATGCTCAGAAAAATATGACAATTTCCAGAAATCTTCAGTCGCTTTGAATGCTTTGCTCGAATACAAGCCCTTTATCTGATAAGTAATACCCCAAGTTGGGAAATATAAATCATTAAAATTATTATATTCGATACGGAAAAATGGTCCAGCTATTAGCTCATGATAATTATTATATTTTGCTTTATAGCCAGTCACACCCAAATTAAAAAATGCGTTTTTGCCTAATATATAGCCGGTCTCAAAAATTCCGCCCCGCATATCAATCTGTCGTGGCACATACTGCGAAATACGATCCTCAAAAAAATAATTCTCAATCGAGCGCCAGAATCCGTCAAGCCGGTAGCCCAAAGGCAAATTGTATAATCTGGTGCCGGTCAAACCAAGTCGGATTTCATTTGGGTTACCTAAATTAAGTGCCGCCCTAATATCTGCGCCCGACCCATAAATATTACCCTGGCCAACTGTTAAGCCCAGATTAACGCCATCAAAATTGTCATAGCGAACACCTAAAGCATAATAACCGAATGTCTTTTCTTTAAATTTCAAAATCACGGTAACTGAATCTTGAGTCTGATTAAAATCTAAATCATAATCAATCTGCTCAAAAAAATCTGTGTCATAGACATTCATTAAATCATTAATCAACCGGTCAAAATCGAGCGGGTCACCTTCTTTTGAACTTATTCTCGGTCTGATTACCTGGGTCCGGGTTGTTTTCAGACCCTGTAACTCAATTTGACTTATTATCGGTAATTGCCGTTTTTGAATTGACCTGCGCTTATATTCAAGTTTATGATTTGCGATTCGTTCGCGGATTTGGGGTAAGATTTGATGCGCGGCTTGCTCACCGGTTTGAACCAGCAGTTTTACTTTATTAAAATCAGAATTCCTGAATTTCTCAACATTTGGCTCAATCACAATATCAGCATACTCTTTCTGCTTTTCCCAGTCATCAATGCCGATTAAATCTATACTCCTTAAAATAACATCAATGACTGAACCGTCGGTTTCAATTTCTTTGCGCGTGGTTAGAGACGCAATTATCAAATCTGGTGCAAACTCAAATAACTGGTCAACCGGCAGATTAGAAATAATGCCGCCGTCAATCAACTCATAATCACCGATTTTAACGGGCGGAAAAATACCCGGCACTGCCATACTTGCCCTGATTACCTGAGCCAGACGACCATGCCGAAAACTGATTTTCCTGCCGGTCTTTAAATCAATCGCAATGGTTCGAAACGGGATGACAAGACTATCAAAATCATAGAAACTATTGTATTCGATTTTGGATAAGAGCTGCATAAAAAGAAACTTGGCGTTCTGAATTGACATAAGACCGCTTGGCAATGAAGGCATCAGCTTTTCGTGCCGAAACTGAAAAGTATAACGCTGTTTATGCTGCCGTTCTGGCAGATACCGTGCGCCAAAAGGTATTTCTGAACTCAAAAGCTGGGTCATATTTGCATTGAGAAGAATACTTTCAATCTGGCATGCTTTATAACCGGCTGCATAAAAACCGGCAATTACTGAGCCCATACTATTACCAACGATAAAATTAATCGGAATACTCTCCTGTTCTAAGACTTTTAAAACACCGACATGGGCAATGCCCAGAGCCCCGCCGCCAGACAAAGCCAGACCAATCCGAATCGGCTGCAAAGTGTCATGATCAGATTGTGCTGAAATTATGGTAATAAACAGCAATATCGGCGATAAATATCTCATCAATTTAATTATAAAGATATTTAAAAATATGTAAATAGAGAAAAACTGATATTTTTCAATTATCAATAAAATCAACAAACTGAAATTATCCTTGCCAGTTGACTATTTTCTCCCTCTCCTATATAATAACCACCAATAATGAAGTTATCAGTGATTATTCCGGTTTACAATGAGAAGGATTCAGTTGAAAAGATTATCAATATAGTAAAAGCCGTTCCCGTCGAAAAAGAGATTATTGTGGTTGATGATTTTTCTGGCGACGGCACCCGGGATAAGCTTGCCACTATTTCAGATATTAAACTTGTTCTGCACGAAAAGAATAAAGGTAAAGGTTCGGCGATTCGTTCTGGTATCAAGTATGCGCAGAATGATATCGTTATTATTCAGGATGCAGATTTAGAATATGACCCGAATGATTATCCCAAACTATTATCTGCTTTTACTTCTGACCAGATCGGCGCGGTTTTCGGCTCAAGATTTAAAGGCAAAAGCCGATTTTTACTCTTAAGCAAACTTGCCAACTATTTTCTGACTGGTTTGACCAATCTGATGTATGCTGGTCATATCTCAGATATGGAAACCTGTTATAAGATGGTGCGCCGGGATATTCTGCTTAGCTTAAATCTGACCGCCTGCCGTTTTGAAATCGAGCCGGAAATCACTTGTAAATTACTCAGAAAGAAAATTCGCATTAATGAAGTTCCAATCGATTATTTTGCCCGCACCGAAGGCAAGAAAATCGGTCCCAAAGACGCCATTATTGCTATTAAAGAAATCTTTAAATGGCGATTCTGAAACCATATCAAAAACTAAACGTCAAAGTTAAATATACGCAGCAGTAAATACTAAGTTGACATTGTAGATTACTGACCATATAATTATTAAATTATGATTGTCTTTGAACATGTTTCGAAAATTTTTAAGAATAACTGGACCGCCCTGTATGATATTAATCTTAATGTAAATAAGGGAGAATTTGTATTTCTAGTCGGTCCTACCGGCGCCGGTAAAAGCACTCTGCTCAAGCTTATTTATTGCGGTGATTCTGCTTCATCCGGTAAATTGAATGTAATGAGTTATCCTTTGCACGACAGTTTGAGCGATGCTCAGATTACCCAGCTGCGCCGTAAGATTGGTATTGTTTTTCAAGATTTTAAACTGTTGCTTGACCGCACAGTGTATGAAAATATCGAATTTACCCTGCGCGTGATTGGTATCCGTCCGCTTTTAATTCCGGAAATCGTGACTTCGGCTCTGAATAAAGTCGGCCTGTATAATCGCAAAGATTTTTATCCGTATCAGCTTTCAGGCGGTGAACAGCAGAAAATTGCGATTGCCCGTGCCATTGCTAAAAACCCGGAAATTCTCCTGGCTGACGAGCCAACTGGTAATATTGATTATAAAGGTTCGACTGAAATCCTGCGCATACTTAAAGATATTAATTTTAACGGGACGACCGTGCTCATGGCAACCCATGACCATATTATAGCAGAAACCAGTAATAAGCGGATTGTCCGGCTTGAAAACGGAAAGTTATTATCCGATGGCGATTAATTTCTTGTTGAACGAAGGTCTTAAAAATATCTCCCGTAACAAATCAGCTTTTTTTCTCTCGGTCGGGGTCAGCACTGCCTGTCTGCTCCTTTTGTCATTATTCATACTTCTCACCACTAACCTGTTGCGGGCGAAAAATCAGATTGAAGAAAAATTTGAAATCTACGCTTTTCTAACCCCGGATGCCGATGCCAATGCCCTGATTGAAAAAGTAAATCTTATCAGCGGTGTTCGACAGGTTACTTATGTTTCCAAAGAAGAAGCGTTAATTGAATTGAGAACTGACCTGGCTGAAAACGCTTCGATTCTCGATATTCTGGACCGCAATCCCCTGCCCGCATCTTTACGCATTAAAATCGACCCGAGTTATAAATTATCAGAACGGCTTGGTGAATTAGAAGAAAAAATCCGGATTCTTAAGGGCGTCAAAGAGACCTGGTCTGGTCATGATTTATTGATAAGAATTCAGAAAATTATCCGCACCGTCATCGGTTTTGATATCGGGGTTCTGATTATTGTCTTTTTTGCAATTATCTTTATCGTTTCACGCACTGTCGAAGCCACGATTGTTGCTAAAGCCCGTGAAATTGAAATTATGAAACTGGTTGGTGCATCCAATACCATGGTTCGGTTTCCGTTTTATGTTGAAGGTTTTCTCCACGGTCTTTTTGGCGGTGTCATCGCGATAATCTTGACCGTAGTCATATACATATTTGCACAAGCACATTTTCCCATGTTGTATTTTCCCTGGCTTATGTTCTTAATTGTTAATCTATTTTTCAGCATTCTGCTCGGGATTGGCGGTTCTTATCTTGCTTTAAGCCGAATCCTGAAATAAAATGAAACCACAGAATATACAAGTTAACACATATTTAGATATCTTGCTATTTTATAGTTAAAATGTATAAGAAATTTTTATGGGTTTTGGCAGTTATTCTGTTCGGACTTAACGCTCTTAAAATATCCGCCCAGGAAAATATAGATGCAAGCCGTCAAGAATTAGAAAAGATTCAACAACAGCTGAAAAATGTTCAGACCAAAATCAATAATCTGGAAAAAGAAGAGACCGGTGTCCTTAAACGAATTGACGCGTATGACGAAAAAATCGGTTTAACCAAGAAATTAATCCGCGAACTGGAATCGGCTCGTAAATCCAAAGAAAGTGAAATCACTAAAGTCAGCCAGCAGATTCGAGAAACCGAGAAAAATATTAACAACCGGCAGTCTGATTTGGAAAACTTATTAGTTTCTTATTATAAGACGAACCGGATTCTACCTTTGGAATTGCTCATTTCCGAACAGTCTTTTGCCCGTTTGTATCAGAAGACAGTCTATATGCGGATTATTGCTCAGGACCGGAAATCACGGATTAATGAGTTCAGAAGCCTGAAAAGTAGTCTTGAACTACAGCGCCGTCAATTAACTTCGGCAAAACAGGAATTGCAAAGACTGCGCACCGAGCGGGAAAAAGAGCAGAAAAATCTTGCTGACTTGCAGAACCTGGAAAAAAAGGTGCTCAACCGGGTTAAGAACGAAAAAAGTCAAAACATATCTTTGGAACAGGAACTGAAAACCGCCGCAGTAAAACTGGAAAAACTGATTGCTGAGCTGGAAGCAAAACGAAGAGAACGAAAACTCGCGCCTGGAACCCATTATCTCGAAATTATGAAAGGTAAACTGCCCTGGCCCTATTACGGAACGGTTGTATCTAAATTCGGTAGTCAGGAAGACCCTAAATACAAGACCAAAATCAAAAACACCGGCATTCATATTAAAACGCCGGCTAACGCCAGTATCAAAGCAATTGCTAATGGCCGGGTTGTTTATGCCGACCGTTTTATGGGTTATGGCAATATGCTCATTCTTGACCACAGCGACGGTTATTATTCGCTCTATTCAAATCTCTCTGAGTTTACCAGTTCAGTCGGCATGAATGTACAGCAGGGTGAGATTGTTGGCAGAGCCAAAGATATGCTCCATTTTGAATTACGCTGTGAAGGTAAGTCAGTTGACCCGCTGCTCTGGCTGAGCCGTTAAGCAAAATGTTATTATCAAAAATTATCGGTCAAAAGCAGGCACAAACGATTCTTTATACCCTGTATCAGAAAAAACATTTTCCGCCGCTCCTGTTTGTCGGACCGAAAGGAGTCGGCAAGCGAACCGCAGCAATCAATTTTGCCCAAATCATCAATTGTGCGGATAAACACGATTTAAATCGGAATCAATGTCATCGCTGTCAACAGATTGGCAATCTGACTAATTTTGATGTGAAGTTAATTTTTCCAATACCGCAGAAACGAGCAAGCGCCGGGCTGAAATCATCTGATGAGATTGAAAATCCTGCTCACCGTCAGGAAATATCATATACCAGAACGAGTGAACTTGAACAGAATAAAGAACGGGAAAAGATGCAGAGCGCACTCGCTTATATCGGAGAAAACATCTCAGATTATAACATCGACAAAACCCGACCCGATTTACCAGCAACAAATTTTCATGCCATTGAAATAATTAAATGGCTTAAAACCGAGATGTCTTACAAACCAGTCATCTCCACTAATAAAGTAATTATCATTGTCGATGCGGACCGGATGCGACATGATGCAGCCAATGCCCTGCTCAAGACCCTGGAAGAACCGCAAAAAGATACGCTTTTTATTCTCACCACAGAACGAGTCTCAAACATTCTGCTGACGATTCGCTCCCGCTGTCAGATTATAAATTTTATAAACTTAAACCAAGACCTGATAATTGAATATCTAATCCAGCACAAACAGGTCGGTCAAACCGAAGCCCAAATCGCAGCATCGATTGCTGAAGGCAGTCTCCGCAAAGCAATCCGTTTTATCGAAGAAAAAAACTCGTTTCTGCCTGACCCGAAAACGCTCAAATTGATTGACCGCGAGCTGCTTCCGCCGATCGAGATGCTCATTCAACTTAGTCAAAAAGAATATCAAGAAATCCGTCCTGAAACCATAATCAATGCACTCTTGTTCGTGTACCGTAATGCTTTGCATACTAAGTTAAACCTGCCGGTGTTTTATAAATCAGACACGATTCAGAAGATTATCAAAACACTTTCTGAACAGGAAATTGTGGAGCGGATTCTGTTTCTATTAAATGCTTTGAACGATACTGTATATAACTTGAATAAAAAACTCTTTCTCTTCTCAATCTTGTCCAGAGTAAAAATACAGAAATCATAATCTGTCAATAAACAATCAAACTTGCCAATGCCTAAACGAGCATTATTAATTAATCCCTGGATTTATGATTTTAAGGCATTTGATTTCTGGACCAAACCGCTCGGTTTATTATATCTGGCATCAATCTTAAGAAATCAAGCATGGCAAACAGATTATCTGGATTGCCTTGACCGTTATCACCCAGTTCTATTAGAACAAGTCGAAAAACTACCTAAAGTTGACCAGTATGGACGGGGAAAGTTCTATGCCGAAGTCATACCAAAACCGCAAATATACCACAATTATCCGCGTCGATATAAAAGATACGGCATTCCAGAATTCGTTTTTAAGCAGATTGTAGATGCGCTTCCTAAACCGGATTGGATATTTGTCACCTCAATAATGACATACTGGTATCCAGGGGTTTTTGATACGATTAAAATCTTAAAACAATATTTTCCCAAAACGCCGGTTATACTCGGTGGTATTTATGCGACTTTGTGTCCTGAACATGCCCGTCAATTCAGTAAAGCTGATTATGTTATTGAGGGCATGGCTGAGCAAAAACTTAGTACTTTGATTCCTGAGCTGAAACCGTTCGAATTTACTGCTCTGCCCTATCCCGCATTTGACTTGTATCATAAACTTGATTATGCCTGTATTCTGACTTCGCGGGGTTGTTGTTTTAATTGCATCTATTGTGCCGTACCAAACTTAACTCCTGGTTTTGCTTATCGTACCGTCGATTCAGTTATTAATGAGATTAAACATTATCAGGATATGGGTATAAAAAACATTGCTTTTTATGATGATGCCCTGCTTGCAAATCCCAATTTCAGTTCGATACTGGACCAGCTTATTGAACAAAAGATAAAAATTAATTTTCATTCGCCCAATGGTCTGCACCCTCGATTTTTTACTCAAGAACTGAGTGATAAGATGTTTAGAGCCGGTTTTAAAACAATCTATCTGAGTCTGGAAACTGCCAGCCCCTGTCTTCATGAACAGATTGATAATAAAGTTTCGACTCAAGAATTTTTGCAGACCGTTAAATTTTTAAAAAGGAGTGGTTTTAACTCAAATCAAATCCACGCTTATCTTTTGATCGGTCTTGCTCAGATAGTTCCGGATGAGATTAGAAAAAGTATTGATTTTGTGCACGACCAGGGTATTATCAGCCATTTAGCCGAATATTCGCCGATCCCCAATACAAGAGGTTTTGAAGAGTTGAAATTTGATAAGAACACAGATCCGCTTTTACATAACAATGCAATTTTCCCTGGTTTAGACGAACCGACCCGACAACAGGTGATTGAAATAAAAGCTTATCACTCCCGGCTCAGGCATACTTTCTGACCTGTATTAACAAATAAATCCCTAGACTTAAAAACATAAAATTGGCAAGCCAGGCAGCTAAGAACGGGTTCAATAAAAGAACCTGACCAAAAGCCTTGTTCACCTGAATTAATCCCCAATAGACAAATGCAAATAGCAATCCCAGGCCCAGACCGAGCATAACTCCACCGTGTCTTAATCTGATTGCCAAAGGTAGACTTATCAACATCAGAATTAAGACAATAAATGCATTGGCAAACCGGTAATGAAGTTCGACTTCTGCTTTGGCAGTATTGATACCGGCAATTTTCAACTGCTCAATATATTCATGCAATTCCCAGATTTGCAGTTCTTCAATATTTCTGGTCTCCTGCACAAAAAAATCTGGTTTTTCTATAATAGATAAAGTCAGCGTATCGTAATTAGTGAAAATTTCGAGCGTATCTGCGTCAAAAGTACGGAGTGTTACATCAGAGCCAATCCAGCGATTATCTGTGTAATGCGCTTCAACTGCGTCTATTCGTTTTTCAATCCGACCATCCCTTGTATAATGGGCAATGATAAAATTCCGCATTATCCCGGAACTGATTTTAGATTGTTGGTATTGAGTTTCAAATTCCTTGATAAAATAGACCGTTCGTTCCTTGCCTCGTACATATAGATTAGACCTTTTGCTCGGCATCTGGCTCTGCCGTTTTTCAATCGTATTTCTTTTCAGGTTTTCCAGTTTGCGGTTGGCTGGTATTGTTACCAGTTCAATAAACCAGAACTGAGCAAAAATCAGGATAATGCCGACCACAATAACCGGCGCAAATAACCGGTACAGATTTACACCGGCAATCTGAAAAACATATAAAGACCGCTCACGCGTTAAAGAACCATATACAAAAAAACAGGAAAGAATCACGCCGACCGGAAAAAGCAGACTGAGCGCAAATGGCAAACTATACAAGTAATAAATTAAAACAATGAATACCGAAGCGCGGCGTGTAATAAAATAATTCAGTTCTTCAAACAAATCAATCAACAGATAAATGGTAACGACACAGGCGACGCCCAGGATTAAATACTTGAAAAACTCTTTGATTATAAAACGGTCAAAAGTCATATTAAATATCTACATGCTTGTACGAATTTTCTCTGTTAATTTGTGTCATCTGTGGTTTAGTTTATCTTCTCTTTCGTAATCGGCGTATTACTTGTCCGATATACCATCTTTCGATTGTGACATAACTTAACAGTTCCAAAGTAACCAGTATCAGAATCAGATTGGCAAACCAGACACTGACAAAAACCGGCGCCCGACCTGACTGGGCAAACTCTTCACCGGCAATGAATATGATGTAATAAACTGCAAAAAACAAGAGCCCGACTACAAAACCGGTTCCGAGTCCGCTCCGCTTTAATAACATACCCAGAGCAGCACCAAAAAAAAGAAATACAATACCGGAAAATGCCAGGGCATATCGTTTATTAAGCTCGGTTAAAAACTTCTTATATTCATTGGTCTTATGTCGAAGTTTATTTTGGGCATCTTCCAGATGAAAACCGGTTACTTCATTAACGGGTGATTGTTTGAGCTTATCAATCTCCTGTCTAATCGATTGCCGTTCGGTATTAAGCGTGCCGACCCGTTTGTACAATTCAGTCAATATCATTTCGCGGTTAGACCGAAACTTGCGCTCCCGGCGGATAAAATCAAGATCAATCTCAAGATTTATCTGGTGTCTTTCAAAACTGAGATGACGATATTTATCCGGGCTGACCAGCTCTGAAATCTCGCCTTCATCCAGTTCGATTATAAAATAACACTCGTCAGCACTGGTCGAGATTTGACCAGACTCGGCTTTTATCAGAATCGGCGGTTCGCCCCGGCTTTTCTGTTCCCAGATTGTAATGTCATTGACTTTGCCGGTCCGGTCATCAATCGAACCGAGATAAATAATATAACCGGGAAAATCTTCAATAAAAACTCCTTCATAAATGCGGACCGACGGTTTTTTCTGGGCAATATCTGTGATTAAATTTCGCGCCCGGTGGCTTGCTTCGGGTAAAATAAATCCGTTAAAATAAACCATAAACAATGTGATGAGTACAATTACAGGCAGAAACGGTTTGAACAATGACAATGGATTAATACCTGAACTGCGTATGGCAATCAATTCATTATCATGCGTTATCCGGCCAAATACCATAACAGATGCGATTAAAATACCGATTGGAATACTGAATGACATTACAAAAGGCAGACTATAAAACATGAGTTCGGCAACGACCCAAAAACCGATTCCCTTTTTAACCAAAAGGTCAATTAAAAGAAAAATTTTGTCCATTAGCAAGATACCTGCCATGACCACGACCGCAAGTATAAACGGGCCGATAAAATCCTTAAGCGTCTGCCGATATAAAACTTTCACTCAGTTAATATATGGTCAAAGCCATATCTTGTCAATAACAGAACTATTATCCTGAATATGTCAGGATATTAAATTATTGCTCGATTCTGTAATATCACTATTGACACAAGTAAAAGATTTGTTATATTTATGGTGTATGGTGCTTAGTAATTGCTTCGTTTTATTATTCAATTATCTTATATTATTCAATTATCTTATACATATATAAAAAAGCAATGGCAGAAATAATCTTAATAATTAGTTTATTATCAGTATCACCTGATACAATGGAGGTGAAAGGAACAAATAATATGACTTATCGGGTATTTGTCAATAATACGAATTTATATTTTCAATACAAGGCAGGAAAAAATTGGTCAATGCCGACAATTCTCGATTCAGAGAATTGTTCCTCCCCATCCATCGCAGTAACCCCTGGTGATTTACTACACATCGTCTGGCAACGGGAAAATGATGATAATGGAATGATTTTCTATAAGACAACACTTGACAAAGTCCATCCTGATGACATTAGAAACATCTATCAACCAGAATGGTCAGAGCCATTTAATGTTTCATATTTTGATCTTTATCCCACCGAACCAGCTTCAAATCCTTCCACAGAAGCATATGGTGAATATGTCTATGCAGCTTGGCGAGGTCCGTATGACGAAGTTAATCCAATTGGCGAAATCTGGCGAAGAGCAAGAAATATTAATTGGCCACCCGACCGATGGTTAAACCCTCGAAATATGAGTGAAACACGAGATAATGAATCAAATTATCCTGTAATGTCAACTGATTTTGTTACGGTCTGGCAAGAATCGATTGCTGATAATAACTGGGACATCTGGGGTAGATTTGAAGCAGCGCCGAGTTCTGAACCATTTCAAGGACAATTAATGATAAAACGCGTTTCATTTCTACAAGCAGGAGCTGACTATCCGAGTTATATTCTCACCTGCGATAGTGACCATGATGGACTGAATGAAATAATATTTGCGACTGGCACGATACATTCTACTAATCCACTTCGCTGGGAAGTTTGGGAACATCGTCCTATGAATCGATATGAACTTGTTTTTGCAGATACTGGTGCTTATCCTTATCCACCGGGAATTACAACTGGCAATTTCCTGCCTTATGATATCGGAGATATTGATAGAGACAGTTTGACGGATTTAGTCGGACCAAATAATGAAAGAATTAATGATTCTACTTTTTATATAGTAGCTACTCAAGAAAGTCCAAATTACACTTATTATCCATCATTTTTTTCTTGGTGGCAGAGAGTATCGAATAGAGGTCCAGGTAGTATAAATTATTTCACGCCTGACTTAGACCGCGATGGGGCAAAAGAGATATTAACATGTGAAGGTTTTTATGGTGATACAACTCGACTTATGCTTATTGAAAATATTGGTAATAATCAAAATATTTCGGTCTGGCGTCGATTTACTTATGGAGCAAATTTTACCTTCGGTGATTTTGACCAGGATAGTTTACGAGATTTTGTCACCGCAAACCCAGGTTCATCCGGAGAAATTTATTTTTTTGAGAATACAGGTGATAATCAATATGACCGTACCACAATAGATATAATAAATCTCCCCAACGGTTCTGATGTCTTTTCTGGCAATGATTTGGATGGCGATGAAAAACCAGAATTTTTTGTCGCATTTTATAGTTACGTGTCTGGGATGAATTACCTATATATGTGGGAAGCAACTGGTAATAATACTTATCAAAGGACTTTGATTGACCAAGTAAGTGGCGGCGATTGGGCTGGCAAGAGAAGTAAATGTGGTGATATTGATGGTGATGGTATTGAAGAACTGGTCTGGTCAATTGGTGGTAGAGTTATGGTTTATAAAGCCACAGGTAATAATCAATTTCAGAGAATTTGGGATTGGAATAACGACCACGGCGGACAATTGCCGTCAGCTGTTGTCAATGTTTATGATATGAATAATAACGGTTACAAAGAAATCGTGATTGGAGGAAGTGGAAAAACATCAATCTTTGAAGTAGAAGCAGTCAGATTATTAAGACCAAATGGCGGTGAGGTTTTTCAGGTTGGTGCTCAAGAACTCATTCGCTGGCAGAAATTCTATCCACCAAGATGCGACTCGTTGTCTTTATTCTATTCAATTGATAATGGCAATAACTATACTATGATTACCCACGGTCTATCAGGCGATGATACTTCTTATTTATGGGCAGTTCCCAATGTCACTTCTGATTCCTGTAGAATCAAAATTATTGCTTATGGACCTGGCTGGCAATATGACGAGTCAGATGGGATTTTTAGTATATCAAGTCTCGGTATTTCGGAGATTGCTTCGCTACCGCTCGCAATGACATTACAACTTCAGGTTTTTCCAAATCCTGCTAAATCCGTTGTCCGTGTCCGTTATTCAATTCCTTCACCCTCACCCAAACCCTCTCCCATCAAGGGCGAGGGCTTAATGTCTGACGCTCAACGCATCACGCTAAATCTGCATGATATATCTGGAAGACTTGTTAAAACTTTAGTGAATGAAAATCAGAAACCCGGCAATTATTCTTTAACCCTTAACACCAAAACGCTCAGTTCTGGTATCTATTTTCTCTATTTACAGACGGATGATAAAAGAATCATTGAGAGATTGGTGGTAATAAGATAAATGGAAACCTCAGATTACACGGACCCAGTTAACGGGTGCGTATCGCATTAGACGGATTTTTGATATTCAGGGGTGGGACCCGCCAAACTTCTAACCAAAATTGGCAATCTTGTCATTGCGCGGTTGGCGAAGCCAATCCCCGTGGCAATCTCCAAGAATAGAATTACTAGATTCCTGCTTTCGCAGGAATGACAGACTAAGATTATAAACACCCAAATAAGGATGTTGCTTTGTTTCTTCCCTAAGACATCCATCAACATTAGTTTAAACTAATGTTTTTGTCAGCCGAAAATTCTCTCTAACCTTCTAAATTCCATATTCTTAATTCAAAATTCCTCAAAATGATGGTACCGCCCCCTGAGTCGA
>JAGXRL010000120.1 GCA_018335915.1 Candidatus Latescibacterota bacterium | reverse complement strand
TTTGCCTATATGGCGCCGATGCTTGCCGTGACATTCAGCATTGCCCGCACCCAGCTTTTCTATGGTATTTTATTATTACTTATTTATGGCATTGGCCACTGTTCCGTGATTGTTGCCGCCGGCACTTTTACCGAAATAATTCAAAAATATCTGCACTGGTCAGAAAAATCCCGAGGTATGAAAGTAGTCAAAAAAATCTGCGGTGTCTTGGTCATTTTCGGCGGTATTTATTTGTTGTGGATAGCATAAATCAATATAATAAAATATGAACACACTCAGGGAAAAAGGTCTGGGTATCTGGGAAAAATATCTGACCCTGTGGGTTTTTTTATGTATTATTGCCGGTATCGCATTAGGTCGAATCTTTCCTGGCCTATCCGTTACTTTAAGCAGATTTGAAGTCGCAAAAGTCTCAATACCAATTGCTATCTGTCTGTTCTGGATGATATATCCGATTATGGTGCAAATCGATTTTCGCCGCATCATTGCCGCCGGTCGAACGCCCAAGCCCATTGCCGCAACATTAATTGCTAACTGGGCAATCAAACCGTTTACCATGGCGTTCTTTGCCTGGTTATTCTTAAGCGTCGTGTTCAAAAAATATATTCCGTTTGAAACTGCGCAGCAATATCGGGCCGGTATGATTTTACTCGGCGTCGCACCATGCACCGCAATGGTTTTGATGTGGAGTTATCTGGCAAAAGGTAATATGGCACATACCCTGGTAATGTGTGCGGTCAATTCATTATCAATGGTCGTCTTATACGCACCATTAGCCGGTCTTCTGCTTGGCATCTCAGGTATCCCGATTCCATGGGCAACCATTGCCTTTTCAGTCTTAATCTATATCTGCCTGCCTTTGCTGGCTGGATATTTAACCCGCGCCATTGCCATCAAACACAAAGGACTGGATTGGTTTAACCATAAAATCGTTTCACCATTAAAACTCGTATCCATCATTGCCTTATTGGCTACCTTGATTCTATTATTTACTTTTCAAGGATATGTTATCGTCTCATTACCCGGCGCGATTGGTATGATTACAACCGGCATTTTTGCCAACATCATCATTGTATTTATCCTGTCTTATGTCGTTGCCAAACTCATTGGCCTTGGTTATGAAGATGCCGCACCTACTGCTCTGATTGCGGGCAGTAATCATTTTGAAGTTGCGATTGCCGTGGCGACAACGCTTTTCGGCGTAAAATCCGGTGCCGCCTTAGCAACTGTCGTCGGTGTCTTGACCGAAGTGCCGATTATGTTGTTTTTAGTCTGGTTGTGTAAAAAAACAAAGATACTATTTAAACAAAAAGGAGATAAAAATGGAAATAAAAATCTTAGGTATGGGTTGTCCCAGATGCGATGAAGTCGAAAAACGGACTATCGACGCTTTAGCTGAACTTAAACTTACGGCTGATGTCGAGAAAGTTAAAGACATTAAAAAGATACAAGAATACAAAGTCTTTAGCACGCCGACTTTGGTCATTAATGGCAAGATTAAATCTTCCGGCCGAATACCGTCCAAAGACGAAATCAAACAATGGCTAACTGAACAACCTGGCGAGTAATATGCTTTTATCATTCCGGACTTGACACGGAATCTATATGCAACCACGGATTTAACGAATTCATGTCATTCTGAGCCCCGCACCTGTCTTTGCGGGCGAATGCGAAGCAATCTCTATTTCAAAAAGGTGCGGGATAAACTCCGCGAAGAATCTCCAACTATTTTCTATAAATTTCAATACTTTATGCTTCAAGTTTCATGTTTCAAGATTATAATTAGATAGTCGATGAAATTGCCGAAAGTATTGCCTGCTGAGTCAAACAGGACCACGACTCAAAAATTTTGTTATAAAATATAGTAAGTGTCCCTAATTATGCCTTACTCCTGTTTTAAATCATTCTATGTTAGGTATAATATCATTTTATATCTTTTTGTATCTTTTTCCATAAGTCCAAAAGTGATTTCTTTTGACACCAATAAATAATATATTTTTCATCTAAATTATCGCGCTGAATATTATAAAGATTAATGACATCGAAATAGTGTTTATCGATATCTGACATTTTATACCATTCAAGTTTTATAATTATCATATCTTCAGGTGACGCAATATAAATTTGTTTTTGCTGATATTGACATTCTTTCCGTCTTACAAATGCAGTTCTATTATATTCATCTTCTTTTAATATCCAGAAATCGACTTTGTAGCCTGTTTCTTTATGAATGACATTAAACATACTGCTTTCTGCAAGTGCAGAACGAATTGACTCTTCACCGACAAAAAAATCATTATCGAATAATACTTGTATTTTTCTAATATCTTTGCTCGTAATCTGAATTATTATATCTATATCATGCGTCATTCTCGGAACACCATAATAATTAATAGCGAGTGCACCTGTTAGCATATATTGTATATTTGATTTCTGTAAATTACTAACAACTAATTCAGTGAGTTGTTCAAAAGTCATATTGTTGAGATTTTATATCTTTCCTTGACTTTAGATTTAAGTTCTTGTTCAGAGATATTAGGATATTGATTACGGATACCAGCAATTATCATTTTTCTCACGAACTCACACATCTCAAATCCAATTCTCAATCTGTCCTCGCCTGTCATTCTGCGAAAAATTTCAATCTCAATCTTGTTTGGTTGTTCAATATATTTGTTCATATTCAACTGACAACTGTCCTAATACGCCCGTGCGTAATAGATGACGGTCTCGGTTTCTTTTCCGCAGACAATACACTTACCCCTGCTTTTTGAATTCATCGGCATGCATCTCGGTGTGGTTTTGGTCTTGTCAATGAGTTCGTTTTCGCACGGCTGGCTCTCGCACCAATAAACTTTGACAAATCCAGGATTTTCAGCCAGTTTTTTATTAAATTCATCAATCGTGCCGGCTTCTGATATTTTATTTAATAAACCCTGCCGTGCCGAATCGAGCATGTTTTTTTGAATGCTTTCCAAAATCTCGGTAATGCTCTTTTTTAGTTCATTCTCTTTGATAAATTTCTTGCCGCTGCCGTCTCTCGGCACAAACACAACCTGTTCTTTTAAAATATCTTTAGGACCAACTTCGATGCGCAAAGGTACACCGCGCATCTCCCATTCATTAAATTTCCAGCCCGGTGTATATTCGAGCCGGTCATCCAAATAGACCCGATAATCTTTTTTGATGAGCTCATATATCTGCTTTGTTTTAGACAGAACTTTCTCGTCATCTTTGCCAAACAGAATCGGTACGATTACAACCTGAATCGGTGCAATCCGCGGCGGTAATCGAAGACCCTTATCATCGCCATGCGTCATAATCAAGGCGCCGATTAAACGGGTTGTGCAGCCCCATGAAGTTCCCCACGGATATTTTTCTGTATTGTCATCATCCAGATATTTTATATCAAATGCTTTGGAAAAGAATTGTCCCAGATTATGCGAAGTGCCGGCTTGCAATGCCTGCCCGTCCGGCATCAATGCCTCAATCGAATAAGTATGCAATGCACCGGGAAACTTTTCGCTTTCAGGTTTTCTGCCATATATCAATGGTATTGCCATATCATTCTCGACAAAATCAACATAGACATTGAGCATCTTGATTGCTTCTTCATCTGCTTCTGCTTGAATCCGGTGCAGGGTATGGCCTTCCTGCCACAGAAATTCAGTTGTCCGTAAAAACAGGCGGGTCGTCTTTTCCCAGCGCACAATATTACACCATTGATTGATTAAGACTGGTAAATCACGATAAGACTTAACCCATTTTGAATACATACTGCAGATAATCGCTTCTGAAGTCGGTCGGATTGCCAGTCGTTCGGTTAAATCTTCATCTCCGCCTCTTGTTACCCAGGCAACCTGCGGTGAAAATCCTTTGACATGCTCTGCTTCTTTTTTTAAAAAACTTTCCGGAATAAATAATGGAAAATAGGCGTTCTCGTGACCAGTATCTTTGAATTTCTTATCCAGCAAAGACTGCATCAATTCCCATACTTTATAACCATACGGACGAATCACCATACAACCGCGCACTGGCGCATAATCAGCCAGTTCTGCTTTTAACACCACTGCGGTATACCACTCTGAAAAATTGTTTTTCTTGGATGGAATTTCCTTAACAAATTCTTTGTCTTTTTCATTATTTGCCATAGATTTTAATTTACTCTAAAAATACGAAAAGTCAAGATTTAGCCACTGATGGACAGGGATACAACCGGTATAATTTTGAATTTCGAATTCTGAATTTTGAATTAATTTTTAATGATTTAATTTTTAGCATTCAGACATTCGAATTTTATTCGAAATTAAAAATTCAAAATTATAAATTACAACCGTGGATATCCGTGGCTTGTTTATTTTGCTTGGACAAGAGAAAAGCGTAGATAAAATCGTCCAAATCACCGTCCATAACTTTCTGGATATCGCCGGTTTCAAAATCAGTGCGGTGGTCTTTGACCATCTGGTACGGAAAAAAGACATAAGAGCGAATCTGATGTCCCCAGGCAATCTCGGTTTTTGAATCTTCCAGCTTCTGCAGTTTTTCATTCTGCTCTTTCTGATAATAATCATACACCCGTGCCCGTAAAATCTTCATCGCATTCTGCTTATTCTGCAATTGTGACCGTTCATTCTGACAAGTCGCAATTATACCAGTCGGAATATGTGTAATCCTGACCGCAGATGATATTTTATTGACCGCTTGTCCTCCTGCTCCACCAGCACGAAATGTATCAATCTTTAAGTCGTTAGAGTCAATATCGACCTCGACATCCTCAATTTCCGGATAAACAAAAACGGCAACAAAAGAAGTGTGTCTTCGTTTATTCGCATCAAACGGTGAAATCCGGACTAAACGGTGAATCCCGATTTCTGCTTTTAGCAGACCATAAGCATTTTCACCGGCAACTTCGATTACCGCATCTTTAATACCGGCTTCTTCAGCCGGCTGAAAATCTAATATGCTGTATTTGAATTCTTTCCGTTGGAAATAGTGGGTATACATCCGAAAAAGAATCTCTGCCCAGTCACACGATTCGACTCCGCCGGCACCAGGATGAATTGTCAGAATCGCTTTTTTCGAATCTTCGGGCGCTAAAAACAGACTCTGTTTCTGGAGTCCATCCAGCTCGCTTCTGATTTTTTCAATCTGGATATTTAGCTCGATTTGGGCATTATCATCGCCTGAAAATAATGAAACCAATTCTTGCGCATCTTTAATCTCTTTTTCGATTTTATTTATGGAATTGATTAATGAGTTTAATTTTTGAATCTGAGCTAAAGTATCACTGGCTTTTCTCTGGTCTTGCCAAAAATCGGGCTTTTGGCTTAAACTGTTTAACCGGTCTAAGTCCTGTTTCTTTTTATCTAATTCAAAGAAACTCCTGTATTTTGGTTAGTTGCTCTAATAAATCTTCGAGTTCGTTAATAAAATCTGCCATATTCTCTCTAATTCTTTTTTACCACAAATGACACGAATTTTTCTTCTCTGTGTCTCTGTGGTATTCGTTATTCAAAATTCAGCTTGGTTCTTCTGTTTTTTCCACCTTGGTTTTTTTTTGAGTAGCGTCGGCGGTATTTTTCAACCCGACCCGCCGTATCAATCATCTTCTGCTTGCCTGAGAAAAACGGATGGCAGGCAGAACAGATTTCCACGCTGATTTTGGGTTTGGTCGAGCGGGTTTTAACTATATTACCGCAGCTGCAGGTCACCATACAATCAACATATTTGGGATGAATATCTTTTTTCATGCTCTTTCTCCTATTCACTCATTGAATCCAAAAATTCGGCATTGTTCTTGCTTAAGCGCATCTTATCCATGACAAATTCCATCATCTCGACTGGATTTAAGTCAGCCAGCAGTTTGCGCATAATCCAGATACGGTTGAGTTCAAATTCAGAAAGCAATAATTCTTCTTTACGGGTGCCTGATTTCTGTAAATCAATTGCCGGGAAGATTCTACGGTCGGCAAGTTTCCGGTCTAAGACCAGTTCCATATTACCGGTGCCTTTGAATTCTTCAAAAATCACATCGTCCATTCTCGAACCAGTATCAATCAGAGCCGTTGCGATAATCGTCAAACTGCCGCCTTCTTCGATATTGCGGGCTGCGCCAAAAAACTTTTTCGGTTTTTGCAGGGCATTCGAATCAAGACCGCCGGACAGGGTTCTGCCTGAATGCGGTACGACTAAATTATGGGCTCGGGAAAGGCGGGTAATACTGTCTAAAAGAATCACGACATCGCGTTTGTGTTCGACCAGTCGTCGTGCTTTTTCCAAAACGATATCCGCAACTTCGACATGCCGTTCCGGCACTTCGTCAAAAGTCGAGCTGATAACTTCGGCTTTGACTGAACGCTCCATATCGGTAACTTCTTCTGGTCGCTCGTCAATCAAAAGAATCATTAATACGACTTCTGGATGATTGGTCGTAATGCTGTTCGCAATTTTTTGCAAGAGCATGGTTTTGCCAGCCCGCGGCGGCGACACAATCAGACCGCGCTGACCTTTACCAATCGGCACGAATAAATCATTCACGCGCATCGAATATTCATTCTTATCTTCCAGTTCGAGCCGAATTCTTTCCTGCGGATATAACGGTGTTAACTCGTCAAACGGAATCCGTTCCTGAATCACATTGAGCGGGTCCGAATTAACGGTTTCGATACGCAGTAAGGCAAAATAGCGTTCACTGTTTTTAGGCGGACGGGCTTGACCGATAATCGTATCACCGGTTTTTAGTAAGAATTTTTTTATCTGTGACGGTGCGACATAGATATCATCTGAACTCGGCAGATAACTGTAATCGGGTGACCGTAAAAAGCCAAACCCCTCTTGCAGAACCTCTAAGACTCCGGAAACCTGAACCGTGGCATCGGTTTTCTGCTTGACTTCAGATTCCAGAATTGCTAAAACCAGTTCCTGCTTCTTTTTCTCGGCATAGTCAGGGATATTCAAGGTTTTCGCAATCTCATAGAGTTCAGAAAGCTTCTTCTTTTTTAAATCTTCTGCTTCCATTTTTACTCCTGTTTTTTATTTTCTTATTTTCATTTGAGAAACATCATATTCTGTTGTTACTCATGGGATGCATATTATTGTTTATTAGTAATATTGTATGTAAATATTAAGTATTGTCAAGCACTGATTTAAAAAACTTAACAAGCATCCGGTTTGAGCTTATTCGACATCGGTTCGCTCATAAAAACCTTTTTTAGTTTCCGCATAATATACACAGAAAGAAAAGAGAACGCAGAAAAACGCAGAAAAATTAAACACCGAAAATCACTGAATCCACTGAAAAGATAATTTCAAGAATAGCCAAAAGTGTCAATTTTCCTCGGTGTTTTTCAGTGATTTCAGTGTTAGATTTCATTTTGATATGGATTAACGCAGATCTGAAATCTGCGCGTTCGAAGAAGCAAGCGAAGCGAATATCTGCGAAAATCTGCGTCCCTTTTAAATGTCTGAATGCTAAAAATTAAATCATTAAAAATTAATTCAAAATTCAAAATTCTAAATTCAAAATTTTGGTTTGTATCCATCCGTGGCTATTCTGTCGAAAACCTGCGTCCTAACTGCCTTTTTATTTTAGGAAATCTGCTTGGGTTTTTAATTCCGGATACGCGAAGACCGAAAAAATTCCGCCGGTATGTATGAACAACGGATTGCTAAAACCTAATTCTGATTTTTTATCAACCATTCCGAAAAATGTCTTGCCCGTATAGACCGGGTCTAAAATTAATCCCTTGCGTGCCATTTGTCGGATAATCGCAATTTCCTCGTCATACGGCACGCCATAACCAGGTCCGATATAACCGTCAATGAGCTTGATATCAGTATCCCGGATTGGAAATTTCCGTTCTAAAACCTTTTCGGTTTCGCCTATAATCGATTTGATTTTCGCTTCAAAAAATGCCGGAGTCTCATCAACCAGCACCCCATAAACCGGCACTGCCAGACTGCTTTGGTATTTTCCCATTAAAAGACCGGCATAGGTACCGCCCGAACCCACCGCACAAAAAACCGCATCAATTTTATGACGGTCAATATAAGCTGCCATCTCGTCCATTGCAAAAATATAACCGAGCGCACCAATACCATTCGACCCGCCGGTTGGAATAAAATAAGGTTTGTGACCTTTCTTCTTAAAATCATCAATCATCTCTGCAATATAATCTTCTTTGTGTAAATATTGTGCGGTCGGTAAAAATTCGACTTGCGCATTAAAAAGAAAATCTAAAAGCAGGTTACCTTCTGCGATTTTTGGCTTTTCGCCTTTGACAACACAGACTCCTTGCCAGCCCAGCTTAGCGCAACAGTACATCGTAGCCCGACAATGATTGGATTGAATCCCGCCACAGGTTATAATAAGGTCGCTCCCATTATTTTCAGCATCAGCAAGCAGATACTCCAGTTTACGAATCTTATTTCCCGACCCTTCCAGACCGGTTAAATCATCCCGTTTGATATGAAAATCAAAATCCGGAAAAACACCTGTATAAAATTCGATTGGGGTTGGCTTTGATGCTAATTTTAATGGCGTTATCATTTTTATTTACGATGCAGACTGTTCTGATAATAATGATAGTCTCGAAGCACATATCAACAAGTTTTATTCAAATTCTTTTCTGCCTTCAAATGCCTCAGAAATCGTCATCTCGTCGGCTAAGTCCAGGTCACTGCCAATCGGCAGTCCGCGGGCAATGCGCGATATTTTGACATGATACGGTTTCAAGATTTTTACCAGATAATGTCCGGTTGCTTCACCTTCCCGGGTCGGATTAGTCGCGATGATAATCTCGCTGAATTTCTGTTTTTGGACCCGTTGTATCAATTCTTTAATTTTAAGATTTTCCGGACCAACATTGTCGATTGGCGACAAGACTCCGCCTAAGACATGATACATGCCTTTGTATTTACCGCTCCGCTCAATCGACAAAATATCTGAAGCATCTTCAACCACACAAATCTCAGAATGGTTGCGGGTCTCATTCTGGCAGACATCGCATATTTCATTTTCCGTATAATTAAAGCAGATATGGCAGAATCTCAGTTTTTGTTTTGCTTCTGTAATTGCTTTGGCAATCTGTTCGATATCGTCTTTTTTGGATTTGAGAATAAAAAAACTGATGCGCTGGGCGGTTTTTCGGCCGATGCCCGGCATTCGGGTCAGCTGTTCGACAAGATTGTTCAGGACTTTGTTCATCAGAATTAATGCGGCAGTAATCCGTCTAATGGAAAACCGACCATTTTTTGCATCTCATTCTGGGCTTCGGTTTTAGCTAAATCTTTCGCTTGGTTGACTGCGGCAACGATTAAATCCTGCAACATTTCAATATCAGTTTCGGCACCTTTGATGAGTTCGGGTTCTAAAGTAATCGAGATTATATTGCCGCCGCCGTCGGCTGAAACTTTAACCATGCCGCCGCCGACCGAACTTTCAACCCTGACTTTGTTCTGAATCTCCTGCATCTGTTCGGTAATTTTACCCATTGTTTGAGTCAATTTATTGATATCCATTTTCATTTTATTTTTTTCCCCTTTGGAAACATCGTTTTATACAACTGGTCCGTATCAGTATCTGGCTCAGCTGGCTCAGATTCGATATCTTCGTCATTATCTGATTTTTCATGGGCAGTTTTGCCCGGGTTTGTTTTAACTCGGCTTTTTTTCGTTATCACAAAATTTATTTTAACTGGTTTACCCAGTTGTTTGGCAAGCATATTTTCGATTTCCGATTTTTTTGACTCGATAAATTCGCTATTCCCCGCGTCATCCAAGGTGATTACAATGTTATCCGGACTCGATTCGTTTATCACTGCATGCTGTAGTCCGTTTGCTGAAAACGGGTGCTTGGTTAAAAACTCGCTCACCACATTTTGCCAAGCCAGTGCAAGTTGCGGATTTTTATTGCTGGTATTATTGGTCGGCATTACTGACTTGTTCGTTAAGATATTAATTAAATTCAGGGACAGAATTTCAAATAAGATTTTCGGTTCGTTTGTCTTTTTGACAATTTCCTCGTTATCCGCAATATGCTGCATAATCACGAGCAGTTCGTTCAAATTGAATTTCTTTGCCTGTTCCACCAGTCGGTGCAGATGCTGTTCAGATATGCCAAGCACGGTTTTATTGATTTTGAGCTTGGTCATCATAAGCAATCGGAAATGCTCCAAGAGTCCGGTAAAAAACTCGATAAAATCATAACCACTGGAAAACACCCGGTCAATAAATGTGACTGCCTGACTCGGGTCGGCAGTCAGGAGGTTGTCCGTATATTCAAAAAACAAGTCTGCGGAAATAATACCGAGCAAATCCTCGACATCTTTCAGTTCAATCTTATCTGATTTAAATACCCGCAGCTGGTCGAGCATGCCTTCGGCATCGCGAATCGAACCGTCAGCCCGCTTGCTCACAGCGCGCAGCGCGTCTTCGGAAATCGTAATCTGTTCTTGTTTACTAATCCAGCTTAACCGCTCGACAATCTCGTCGCTCGTCGCTTTGCGAAAATCGAATCGCTGGCATCGGGACACAATCGTTGCCGGTACTTTTTGCGCGGCCGTAGTCGCAAAAATGAATTTGACATGCGCGGGCGGTTCTTCCAGAGTTTTGAGCAGGGCGTTGAATGCTTCCTGGGTCAGCATGTGCACTTCGTCAATAATATAAATCTTATACGGACACGAAGTCGGCATGAATTTGACATTTTCGCGCAGTTCCCGCACCTGGTCAATACCGCGGTTCGAAGCGCCGTCAATTTCCAAGACATCCATATTCTGAGAAGCGGTAATCTCGCGGCAGACCGAACATTGCTGGCATGGTGTTATGGTTGGTCCGCTCGCGCAATTCAGGCTCTTGGCTAAGATCCGCGCCGTGGTTGTTTTACCGACTCCCCGCGGACCGGTAAATAGATAGGCATGGGCAACCCGGTTATTTTCAATCGCTTTTGTTAAAGTCGTCTTGATGTGCTCCTGAATCCAGATTTGCTCTAGAGTCTGGGGACGATATTTCAGAGTCAATACCTGATAATTTGGCATTAGCGTCTATTTTCTGTCTTTAAACCACAGTTTGTTTTGATTTCACAGACCCAAAACTTAATCAGTCTCTTCTGTGCAATCCGTAATTCTCTCATTTAATATT
Organism: Candidatus Latescibacterota bacterium; assembly: GCA_018335915.1. Taxonomy (GTDB): domain Bacteria; phylum Hydrothermota; class Tepidihabitantia; order Tepidihabitantales; family CAIPLT01; genus JAGXRL01. Next base: position 9,489 of record JAGXRL010000120.1, on the reverse strand, counting down.
TAATAACTAAATAATCGGTCGTGCAACACCTTTGCAGATTACACAAGGGGCTTGTAATTAATCGCGACTCCAACCAGGTTTCCCGCCAACTACTCTTAACACTACTTACCGTTGCTATCTTCCGATTCTGACGGGGTTTATAGGTAAGAATATTGCCGGACCCGATCTTCAACATCGCTCTTAATTAAAGCTTATCCTTTTGCAAAATACTCATTGTGCCTTATCAATCCCGCGTGGGCGGGTTTCGGGTTACAGAGGACCGCCAACCCTCCATCTAGCACGACCGTAATTTTCTACTGACGGAACTGAGCTGGCAACGGAAATAAAGCCTGCACATCGAAAGTATTCGTAATCGCACCGACTTCGAACATCTTTGCCATCATCGAGATGATTGCGCCCTTGTTAATTTCAAGCAGTTTTTGATTCTGGGGCAGATAGCAGTTGCCGTAAATATCTTGGTCCAGGTTAAAAAAGCTTAAAAACATTCTTCTCGAATCCTCGACATTGGCGTCGGCATAAGCAACCGATGCGTCTAAAACCATTTTGAATTTGAATGCCGCCCTTCGCTTGTTCACGATAAAATCATTTTTGACAATTACCGCAGCGCCCGGATAAGGTGCAATCACCAGTTTTGGTAAAGCCGGGTCCGAGACCGAAACCAAACCCTGATTCAGGGCTGCAGTTCGTTCTGGTTCTAAAACAATAATCGCATCGACCTGATTATCATTCAATGCCGTTATCAGGCTGCCGTTGGACAGGTCAACCAGTCGAATTTCGTTTTCTTTGAATCCCATGCCGCTAATCACGACCGGCATAACATCTTTGAGCTGGGTCGGATAACCGAGCCGTTTATTTTTCAAATCTCTCATCTGTGTAATCGGATTACGCACGGCTGGTTTGGCAAAAATCGCATCGATTGGAATCGAAGTCCGGTATTCAACAGAAGTGATTGCCTTGAACGAATCTTCGCTTGCGACCGCCCATTTTAACAAAGTTGGCCAGGGACAGACCGCGCAGTCAATTTTATCCGCAGCCAAATCGCTCAGCATCATGGTCGGGTCCTGATAAAAAACAAATTGGGTATTTATCTTTTCCTGCTGGAAAAATCCCCGTGACTGGGTAATGATGAAAATATTGGAATTGACCGTGCTGTCACAGCCGATACGCATGTCAATCGGCCGGTTTTCCTGCCATTGCGGATAGACAATAATAAACACTAACACTAACGCCAGAACAATAATGATTAGATTGAGCAGTTTTGTCATTTTCACTCCTTACGGTTGCTTTTTCATCTTTTCGCCTTCTTGCAATACTTCGTATGCTTTTTTCTGGTCGCCTTTTTCCCGGTAACATACGGCAAGATTACGATAAGCGTCTTGATTTTTAGGATTTAGTAACAATACATTATTAAACGATGCAATCGCATCGTCATATTTCTTAAGATTGGTCTGGGTTGCACCCAGTAAAAGATACAGATTCTCGATCGATTCTATCCCGAGCCCGCTTAGATAGATTTTTACTTTATCTTCTGGACTGGGCAGGGTCTTCGATTTCCGGAAATTGTGGTAATACAGATACCAATAACCAGTAGTAAACATATCCTTGCCTGCGGTCTCCTGTTCAATCATCACGATAACCGGAGTTATGATTTCAAAATAACTGCCGTTTAAATTGTCAACCGTAATCAGACTCATCAGTTCATCGGATAACGCTTCGGACAGAACCGCAATCGGAAGTAACGACATATCGATTAATGCCGTGAAAGTCGATTCGGCTTTTAAATCAGCACCCGAACGGTAATAAACCAGACCCAGATTGTATTTCGAGTCAAAGTCCCGTTCATTGAACCGGAGCGCTTCGTAAAAGTAATCTGATGCCGATTTCAGATATTTTTGCTGCAGACTCTCTGCTTTGAATGAATTTGCTTTTTGCAGGGCAGACACGCCGGCGCGGAAATTAAGGATATTAAGTTCAACCTTATCTGTGTAGAGCTGGTCGGTCAGCCGCGTAATCGTGGTCAGCTTGCCTTTGGCTTTGAGAGAATCACTCACATATGATTCGAGCTGTTTTGCTTCTCTTTTCTCAAGCAGTTTATGCACGGCTGATGGCACCTGTTCTGCGGTCAGTTTCAGTTCATTACCGACCGTGGCACTTGCCAGTTCCCAATCTTCAGCAAACGCAGCAATCGATTTATCATAATACATTAAAGATGAATCCCAGTCTTCTTTTCTAAAGAAAAACATGCCGAGCAGGATATTGACCTGCTGGTTAGTCGAATCAATCTCGTATAAAGACATCGCAATTTCCCGGATTTTTTCCAGACTGTCGAGCGACGAATAGATTTGTGACAAGAGCAAATATCCCTGCGGGCTGGTCGGAAATACCTGGGTTGACCATTTCAGATAAGTAATCGCATCTGCATAATTGCCGTCCTGGTCCAAAGTCTGTCCGGCTCGAACCATTGCGTTCCATGCCGAATACTGATACATCCGGTCTTTCTGGGTTTTCTCAATCCATTCTGCATCTTCGGTATAAGCCGTATCAAAATGGGCTGCCGCTTCAATATATTTTCCCATTTTTTCCAGAGACATTGCTTTCCAGAATCGCGCTTCGGTACTGGCCGGAAAATCTGCTAATGCTGACTCAAACTGCTCCAGGGCTTTTTCATACCGGCCGCCCTGAAAATGAATTCTGCCGCCCCGTAACCGCGCATCAAGCGGCAGGGTCTGTGCAAACAACAGTACAATAAATACCGTCAACAAAAAAAATAACGAACCAATCGATAATTTCTTCGTCATAGTCTCCTCCGTTTACATTATTTATATTTAAGAGATTATAATTAATTTTACCTAAGTGTCAATACTTCACTTGATTATTTACGATTATTTGCTGTGGATAATCGCTCTTTGCTGATCTTGTCTTTAGTTTCATTTAAACCTCATGTAATTGAACCTTATCCCCTTCTTTGGACGGAATACAGACCAGAAAACACCGGCTCAATTTAAAACTCTTCTTATATGCCTTGAGTTCATCCAGCGCATCTGTGATATCGTCTTCTTTTTTATAACTGAAAACATTAGCTACTGACCTGTCTCCAAAGACAAAATCAAAATCACAATCACAGACCGGATGGTATTTATACAGAATTGAATAAGTACCCGAAGCAAAATCAATGCTGTTTAAGCGTAATTCGATGCCGATTGCATTGGGAAAGATTTCCAGGCCTTTTTCTCGGTAGATAAACTCGACCCCAAAATAGTCATACACATTTTTAGCCGCTTCCAAAAGCTGAGTTGCCAAATCCCGTTTTGATTTTATCGGTTTGACTGGAATCCGGTTAAATTCCCGTTTTGGACGCTCGACCATTTCCAGCAAGACCTCATCGCCAAAACTGAGCACCCCGCCTTTTTCAATGTTCAAAGAGACCATGTAAACCTGGGCTTGCCGTCGGTGCGAGTCATTAATCTTCTTGGCGTTTTTAAGTTCGAGCACAATCTCTTTACCCGCTTTGCTGCACCATAACGGGTTCAGAATCAAATCGGCTCTGCCTTCACCGACTTTATAACCTTTATACAGTATCTCAAAATTACGCTGCCGTTCATAGGGTATTTTTCTGAGCCGCAACTCATGCGCGAGCGCTTCTTCGTACACTGCTTCCAGATAACCGGTACCCAAAACATCGAGCACCGAATTCGACGCTTTTTTAATTTCTTTTAAAAAGTCCATCATACCTCCAGTTCAACTAATCTCTTTACTGTTGAATACGATTGGTGTTTGGCTCAATGCCTGCAATACGGCAAAACCGATTTTCGCGCAGTGAAAATTGATTCGTTCCAGGTCGGCAATAAAATCGAGATGAATCGTGCTCGTGTCAATGCTCTCTTTTAACCCAGCCCGTAATCTCTGTAAATGAGCATTGTGCAGTTCCTGTAATCTGACATTGCCGAACTCACGGCAATCGACAACCTGCTGTGCCAAATCTTTGTCCCAGGTTGATAGAGCCGCCATCGCTTTGCGCAAACCATGATACACCTGCTGGTGAAACTCGCTTATCTCTGCCAATCCCTGTTCTGAAAACATCAGATTATTATCAATCTTTTTCTTGGTATATGACATCAATGATTTGGAAATGATATCACCGATATGTTCTAAATCATTAATCACATAGAAAAGGGCGACATTGCGCCGGGATAATTCAGGCGACAATTCTGACGCTGACATCTTGGTCAGATAAGCCGTGATATTCTTTTCCAGACTATCTACCTTATCATCCGCCATCGCCACAATCTTTCTCGCTTCTTTGTCGTTGTTGATAAATACGGGCAGGCTCTTTGCAAACATATCGAGCACCAAATCGCCCATGTGCAGAACCTCCCGGTGTGCCTGCGCCAATGCCATTGCCGGTGCATCCAGAATCGTATCGTCAAGATAAATCGGCGCGATTTTCAGTTTGTCCGCCGGCCGTTCTGGAATCAATCTGCGCAATAGTTTTTCGTATGGTTTTAAAAACGGCAAAAAGAGCGCGGTCGCAAAAATATTGATTAAAGTGTGCGCATTGGCAATCTGGCGCGGTAAAAAAGCGGCGGTTTGGGATACCAAATCGGTCAGCACATTAAGAAACGGCAGCAGAATAATCACGGTCAGCAGTTTGAACAGGGTATGGCCGATCGCGACCCGCCGTGCTTCAATGCTTGCCTTAAAACTGGCAATAAGCGGTGAAAAACTCGTACCCAGATTTGCGCCCAGAATTATCGGAATCGCGGCTTGCAAACCAATCAGCCCGGAAAATGCCAGACCGACCGCAATCCCAATCGTCGCCGCTGAAGAATGAACCAGAAAAGTGAAAATCATGGATATGATAATGCCTAAGACCGGATAATTGCCGAACGAAACAATCGTCTCGGTAAAACCGGGAAAATATTTTAACGGCGCCGAAGTTTCAAATACCATTTTAATCGCAAAGAAAACCAGGCCGAATCCGAAAATCGCCTGACCCAGGTCTTTCACTTTCTTATGCGCATTCATCAAGAGGAACCCGGCAATGATGATGAACAGAGCATAATCATATAATTTAAATGCAAGGATCTGAGCCGTAAAAGTCGTGCCCACATCAGCCCCTAAAATTACTGCTAATGCCTGGGATAAACCAATCAGACCGGTGCTCGCAAAACTGATTAACAAAACCGAAGTCGCGGTCGAAGACTGGAATATCATGGTGATGAGCATGCCGATTGAAACCCCTAAAATGCGCCGCCGGGTCAGATTGAATACGATTTCCCGTAAACTGCTGCCCGCCATCCGTCGCAGGCCTTTACTGCCATAATACAGACCGAACAAAAAGAAACACAATCCGCCTGCCAGGCCAAAAATAACCATCAAATACCACCGTTTGTGCAGCGCGGTTACTGAAAAAATATAAGACTCATTACAAGTCTGGGCAATTATCCGATACTCGCCAACCGTGCCGCCGACCTGCAAATCGACCCGGGCATAACCCGAATTATCGGTTTTGACAATCTCATCCGACAATACTGCCTGTTTTCTGGTGAAAACATTTTCACTCGGCTCTGACAGCACACTAAAGCGCACTTCCTGTTCTGCAACGGGTACGCCCTGCTGGTTCTGAACCTGCACCATTAAAGGTTTGGGCAAACCTGACATGACTTCACCGACCTGGCCGTCACCCGACATATCAGTCTCGCCGATAAACGGTCTGACCAATTTTATCTCTGTTTGATTTACCTGCGCCCAGCCAATACTGACCACGAGCACAAGTGCGGTTAAAATTATTCTCTTCGCGGTTATCAATGTCAACATACTCATAATATTTAACAGATAAATAAAGATTAGTCAAGTATTGACAGACAATAAATTTAACCATAAAATAAAATACTGATACAAAATTGTATTTGCTGATAAAGGGGCTGTGGCGCAGTTGGGAGCGCGTTTGACTGGCAGTCAAAAGGTCACGGGTTCAACTCCCGTCAGCTCCATAAGTTTAAACGGTCGAATCGGGTAAAGATTCGGCCTAAATAATAAGATAAGGAAAGGAAAGGAAAAGAAATGAACTTAAAAAAATACGCCTTAATCGCAATGATTCTCATTATCGGTTGTGCTGCTCCGGCTGTCAAAAAACTGAGTGAAGACGAATTGAAAGAAAGACGCGAAAGTGCCATGCAATATTACAGTCTTGGCGCAGAACATTATCGCCAGAGAAATTTTGACGCAGCTGAACAAAATTTCATCAATTCAATCAAAGAAGACTCTACTTACTATGACCCGTATATTGCGATGGGCAATATCTACCGTGAGCGCAGGAATCCGATTGAAGCAGAAAACTATTATCGCAAGGCAATGCAAATCGATCCCAAAAACAGCAAAGGTTATGAAGCATTGGGCGACCTGTTTTTAGCGATGCAGGACTTTGCCCGTGCCGAATCAGTCTATTTACAGGGATTGGCGGTTGACCCTGAAGATATTGAAATCTTGCTCGGTTTGGCTGATATCTATGTCAAGTCAGACCGTAATCCTGAAGCCGAATCAACTTATCATAAAGCGCTCAGACTGTATCCGGATAATATCGCGCTTTTAAATATCTGGGGTGATTATCTGTTCAGTCAGGGCCGTTATCAGGAAGCAATCGATGCCTTTTGCGAATGTCTGCTCCGGTTTCCCGCTGTGGTCGAGTTACGGGAAAAACGGGGCGACGCCTATACTGAAATCAACAAATATAAAGAAGCGCTCGACGACTACCGCGAAATTCTCACCCAGCGACCAGATGACTGGCGCGTTATCTTAAAAGTCGGCAATGTCTATCTCAAACAGCGCAATTATACAGAAGCAAAAAAACAATTCAGCCAGGCAATGACTCTTGCCCCCAATGACCCGCTGCCCCGCATATACAATGCTGACTTATTGATGCGTCAGGGTAATTTTACCCAAGCTGCATCAGACCTACGCGCGGCTCTATCAATCGACCCGAACCTGCGCATTGCCCGCGTGCTTTTAGGCGACCTGTACAAACGCCAGGGTGACAATGCCAACCGTGATAACAAACTGCGCGAAGCCCATCAATTTTATAAGAACGCAATCGCTGAATACCGGGTAATTCCCCGCGGCGATATCTATTACAATTATGCCCGCACTGAAATTGAACGCTGCGAAGCCTATATGAATAAAATCAAAGAAGAACTCTGGTTTCGGGGTGAAAAAATCGAATAACCGACAAAAATGGACAGACGCAAACGGATAAACTCAGGCCACAAATCTGGGTTTATCCGTGTCTTTTTTGCGATTGACTAATAATGCCTAAACAAGAAGTATTGGTGCTCAACCAGAACTACGAACCTTTGACCTTGTGCCGGGTCCGGCGTGCCGTAGTGCTTATGTATCTTGGCAAAGCCGAACTGGTCGAATCATCTAATGGCAAGGTTATCCGTTCAATCAACAACTGGCTGCCCCTGCCCAGTGTTTTGCGGCTTAACCGTTACATCAAGGCAAACCGTCGTGAGATTCCATTAAGCAAACGAAATATTCTGCGCCGGGATAATCATCAATGCCAGTACTGCGGTCTAAAAATTGGTCCTATGACCACTGACCATGTCGTTCCCAAAGGCAAAGGCGGTGTTGATTCCTGGGAAAATCTGGTCTGTGCCTGCGCCGAATGCAATACCAAAAAAGGCATCAACTCCTTTTCCCGGGTTGGCTTAAAACTAATGCGCAGACCGAAAAAACCGTCATATATCAGTTTTGTCGTGAACACGATTGAAAAAGTGCCGGAAGAATGGCGTCCCTATCTATTTATGGACGCATAAAATTAATTCGCGGATAAGAATCAAAACAACTCTTAACAATCTAATTGCCCGTTTAATCATACTTAAAGAATATATAAAGAGACCAGGAGTCCAAGAAGAAAAAATCTCCTATTTTCCTGGTTTCCTTATAAAAACATTCTTTCTTCTTATATCACTGCTGCCGGTATTTACTTTGGCGCGGAACCTACAATTTAAGGGCAATAAAAACCTGTCTCATCCAGCCCGGCTCATCAACTATACCAGTTCCCAACCGCTCACAGATTCGATTTTTAAAGACTGGCAAAACCGCCTGGCAAATGAATATGCCAGGCTCGGATATTTCTGGACCGCAGTCAATATTGAAACCACCCAGCACAAAATCACAATCAATATCCAGCAAAACAATCAAGCCCGAGCCGGTCAGATTGATTTTAAGGGCAATTTCAGCATTTCAATAAACCAGCTCAGTTCAGTGCTTCGAAAACCGCGCCGGTTTTCCAATCTTCAATTAGAACAACAAATCAACCGTCTTATCAACTACTATGCGGATAACGGTTATCCGTTCGCTAAAATCCTTGCCCGGGATTTCACTATAGATGAACAAGCCCAGACCATTAGTTATACAATCGAGATTCAGGAAAACTCGCAAGCAATTATCAACGAAGTCTATTTTACCAATACCACGGTCTTAAACAATCGGCTCAAACAGATTTTTCGTTTTCAGCCTGGACAATCCTATTCCAGAACCAAGACCAGACAAAAACTCGCCAGTCTTGCCGAGAGTCATATCTCTTACCGCAATTATCAGATTTTGAGCATTGACACTGCTTACATTTTAGAGGTTGACTTAAAACCCATGAAAAGTTCCCAGATTACCGGCATGCTCACTTATCTACCGAGTGATAAAAACTTTAACGGTTATTTTTACTTTACCAATCATAACTTTTTCAATTCATTGCGGCGGGTAAAATTTGCCCTGGAAAAATTCGGCGCCTACACGCTCTTTTCGCTCGAGTATGCTGACCCGTATCTTTTCAATTTCAATCTTGGCGCGGGTGTCAATCACATTACCTATGATACAATTTACAGCCAGACCGATGTCAATTGTGACCTGAAACTGCCGGTCAATCCAATCTTTTCGACCAATTTCAAAATCAATTATGTGCGGCTCGCTTCTGCCATACCCATGCTCAACTCGAACGCGACCTGGTGGTTTGGTCAGGGCTTGCAATTCAAGACCGCTGACTTAAACAAAAACATTCCCCGCACATATTCAGTAACAATCATGCCCCAAATCGGTTCGCGCCGAATCCAAACCCAAAATACCCATCTTTCACACCTTGACATTGGCGTGCATACAGACCTGCCCGTAAAAAACCGTCTTGGTTATACACTTGACATCGTCGCCAAATATATATATTGTAAAGATGGACTGACTATGGCAGATTCATTACGCTTGGGCGGCATTAAAAACCTGCGCGGGTATCAGGAAAACCAGTTTGCGACCAACCAGTATCTGTTAATAAAAAACGAACTCAGATACTATCTTGGCAGCACGACTCTGCTTGCATTTGACGACCTTGCCTTAATCAACCAACCTGATAAAAAACCGGTCAAAAACGGTTTTGGCATCGGCTTGCGTATTAACTCGAAAATCGGTACGGTTGGCATTGATTACGGATTATCCCAGATTACC
>JAGXRL010000119.1 GCA_018335915.1 Candidatus Latescibacterota bacterium | reverse complement strand
TGCTCGAGATAATTACTCTTTATATCATTGTTTTTCATTTTTTCCCCTTTCTTTCTAGCTCTTTATATGTATTATATCATTTTTTTGCTTTTTGTCAGATTAAATCTCAATTTATTTTTAGAAAAATGCATTTTTTAGTACCTAAGTTTATTCTCGCACACTATATATAGTGGTATTTATAAAATTTGAAAATCAGATAAAAAAATCATGATTTTTAGACAAGTAATTGATTTACAATGTGATTATATTAAAGATAAGTACATCATCTAACTTATTTAATTACATATAGTAATTTCGTATTAGATAAAAATAATTTTCTATAAACGAATAATTATAATCTTAGACTTTAAATGTATACTTAAAAGTTTCCCTGCTTCAGAAAAGTTATATTGGCAGTATAATAAAGACAATCGAAATTCAAAGAAACTAATTGAAATTTATTGATATTCGTTGTAATTTCGAAGAAATTTATCATCCGAGCATAAGTTTATCACTACCATAAATATATGCTTAAATGTTATGTTTTTTATAAGCGCTTTTTCTGCATAACCTTATAATAACCAACAACTAACAACCAAAAACTGACTTTTGGAGGGGAGTGCCCAGGGGGGCGGGTCAGAAATAAAGGTTAAAGTGTTAATGAGTTGGGAGTTAAGAGTTAAGAAAAGAACCTCTTAAAAAGCGTGGATAAAATACTCGTAAAATTGCAGGTGAAAATCTTGCTTATCGCACGCAAAGGCATATGAATTTAAGGACGGAGATAAATCCGGGATTGGGGAAGAAGATGAGTTAAGAAGAGCAAGCGGGAGACAGGCTGGAATTTACAAATGAAATTTATGGAAACTTATTGAAATTAATTGTTCTTTGTCGCAATGAGTTTCTATGTATTTCTACTTTGAAGGTTATTTAATCTTTGAATCCAATTGTAACCACGGATTTGACTGATTTCTTTTCTTTATCAAATCCGAACACGAATTACACTAATAAACGAATAACACGAATATTTTCTTGGTTTTTTTATTCGTGGTATTAGTAAATGCACTTCGCGGGTTCTTTGAACGCGTCTTATTCGTGTTCCCTCTTCAATCCGTGTTGCTGTCGCTACGCTTTGCGTCCATCTGTGTAATCAAGAGAGCGAGTTTTTCCGAGCTTTCATATTTATACAATCTCGCGAACAGACATGGAATGGCCGGTTATCTTCTCAAAAGCCAGCCGGTATTTTTCTTGAGTTTTCTCGATTACATCCGGCGGTAATTTAGGAATCGGTGGCTTTTTGTCCCATTTGATGCTGATTAAATAATCGCGCACAAACTGTTTATCATAACTGGGCGGACTCATCCCGACTTTATACTCGGTTATGTCCCAGAACCGCGATGAATCTGGCGTCAACAACTCGTCAATCAATATTATCTGGTCATCCAAGATACCGAATTCCATTTTCGTATCGGCAATAATTATTCCTTTGGACTCGGCATATTTTGCGGCGCGCAAATAAATGTTAAAACATGCCTTTTTAACGGTTCTTGTTATCTCGGCTCCGACCAAATCAATCATTTGCTGTTCTGAGATATTTTGGTCATGCCCGATTTCTGCCTTAGTCGACGGTGTAAAAATCGGCGCTGATAATTTTTCTGATTCTGTTAATCCATCTGGCAATCTAATACCGCAAATCGCGCCGGTCTTTTGATAATCTTGCCAGCCCGAACCAGACACATAACCACGCACAATACATTCCACCGGCAAGGGTTTGGTTCTTTTCACGAGCATTGACCGGCCGGCTAAAATTTCGGCGTATTGCCTTAATTGTTCTGGATATTGTGAAATGTCTGCGCTAATAAGATGGTTGGGAATTATATCTTTGGTAAATTCAAACCAGAAACTTGAAAGCCCGCTTAAAACCCGTCCCTTATCCGGAATTGCATCATTTAATACCACATCAAAAGTCGAGATGCGGTCGGTCGCCACGATTAGCAATTGGTCGCCTAAATCATAAACATCCCTGACCTTGCCTTTTCGAAACAGATTAACTCCGCTTAAATTAGTTTCTAATACGATTGCCATTTAATCCTTTTTCTTTCCGACCGGCATAATATAAGCCGGTTCTTCTTTAATGCCCAGCGCAGACATCACCAATGAATCCTGAAACGCGCCAATCACGACCGTACCCAGTCCTAAAGCTTCAGCCTGGAGATGAATATTCTGTCCGCAATGACCAACTTCATTATCCGCATAACGCATACCGCGATTACCATATCGGCCAGTGGTTCGTTCGTACTTTATGGCAATGACAATATTGACCGGCGCAAGCTCAATATATTTCTGTCCCCAGGCTGCGTTTGCCAGTTCTTTTCTTTTATCACCAACGGATAATTTTACCAATTCGTGAGTTTGCCCGAGATAGTGATAAACGCCGGCGTCTATGCCTTGAACATTTCCGACAACCAGATAAATTTCCAGAGGATAAGTTGCTCCGGCTGAAGGCACGGTGCGTCCGCCCCAATCCGCGGTTTTTCCCTGTGCTGCCCACAACAATTGAGAAACCTGCTCGATTGTCAATGCCTGGTCTTCATAAAAACGCACTGAACGCCGATTTAATATTGCCTGTTCTACGCTGACTTTTCCGGTAAAAATTGGCTCTGGTAATTTCATTTTTACCCCCTGCTTTGAACAGAAACTATTTTGTATTAATACTAATAAGAATACAATAAAATATATTATTTTTTTATTTGGCATTGAGCTTTTTCTTAAACTGAACCAGTTTTGCTTTGACTTTTTTGTTGTGCAGGCTGATGATTTCTGCGGCCAAAATTGCCGCATTTATTGCTCCGGCATTACCGATTGCCATAGTTGCGACCGGCACGCCTTTCGGCATCTGGGCAATTGATAAAAGCGAATCCAGGCCGGATAATTCAGATTTTATCGGCACGCCGATAACCGGAATAATCGAATAAGCCGCAATCACGCCTGGCAATGCCGCAGCACCGCCGGCACCGGCAATAATCACTTCGATTTTCCGTTTTTCAGCTCCTTGGGCAAACTTGCGTACTGTCTCGGGATTACGATGCGCGGACATGACTTTTATTTCATAACTGATACCGAGGGTTTTTAAATTCTCAGCCGCCTGTTCCATAACCGGCAAATCTGATTTACTGCCCATCACAATACTGACCATTTAGACTCCTTTGTTCTGAATCGTCTTAAAAATTTTTGAACTTATCTTTTGGTGCGTTACAGACCGGACATTTTTCTAACCGGTTGCCGATATTGGTATAGCCGCAAATAGGACAGACATAGACCTCATCTATTTTCATGTCCTCGTTTTTCTGCACCTGCTCTTTTGCCTGTTTATAAAACTGGGCGTGAACCTTTTCTGCGGCTAAGGCGTAATTAATCGCGAGCTCGGCACCTTTTTCCTTTTGCAGCACTGCGGTTGACAGATATGCCGGATACATCTCGTCAACTTCAAACAACTCGCCATTAATCCCGGTATCCAGATTACCTTCGGTCGCTTTGATATAACCCAGATTTTTCGCATGATTGCGGGCATGAGCAAACTCAGCATATGCGGTTGCCTTAAATAAGCGTCCAATATTAGGATAACCGTCTTGTTCGGCAATTTCGGCAAAAATCAGATATTTCATATGTGCCATTGATTCGCCGGCAAACGCTTCAGCTAATGCTTTTTTTGTCATCTCTTTCATATCTTACTCCTTTTCATTTATTTATTTGAATATATTATACATGTTTGTAAGAAATAGTCAACCCTGCTTGCTTTGAAAATGCGTGTCGTTGACAGATAAGATATCCCTTTTATTATATATCATTATGAAAAATCTTCGTAAATATGGCGAGCCGCCTTATTCTGTGGTTGCAGTACATGGTGGACCTGGCGCGCGCGGCGAATTAGCGCCCGTCGCAAAAAAAATTGCCCTCAAATATGGCGTACTGGAAGCATTGCAAGATGCAAATACGATTTCTGGACAAGTTCAAGAATTATTACGGGTGGTAAAAAAACACGCTACAAAACCCGTAATTTTAATTGGCCATTCCTGGGGCGCCTGGCTTAGTTATATTTTTACAGCACGCTATCCGTCTTTCGTTAAAAAACTGGTCCTTGTGTCGAGCGGACCTTTTGAAGAAAAATATGTCCGGCGCATAATGCAAGCCAGATTACAGCGGCTCAATAAAAAAGAAAGGGCAGAACTTAATACTTACATCGCCCTGATGCACAATCAGAATATCCGTGAAATAAAGACCGAGAAATTATTAAAGCGGTCTGGTAATAAAGTCGAGTTTGTTAAATTCGGGAACTTAATGTCTAAAACCGATTCGTATGAACCGACACCCTCCCGTCATCAAATCGAATTACGGCTTGATATTATCCGGGGTGTCTGGCCTAAAGCTGAAGAATTGAGAAAAACCGGTCAGTTGCTCAAGTTATCCGAAAAAATCAAATGTCCGGTTACAGCAATTCACGGTGATTATGACCCGCATCCCTGGCAGGGGGTCAAAAATCCATTAAGAAAAAAGTTATCGGATTTCCGTTTCTTTTTACTAAAAAAATGCGGCCATACACCCTGGCTTGAAAAACATGCCCGGTGCGATTTTTTACACATTCTTACAAGAGAATTGACTTAAATCCCAGTTCGGTTAAAATTAATTATGCAAATAAACTTACCTTATGGCAATGAAACCCTCGGATTAACCATTCCGGACAAAAATCTGCTCGGTATCTTAAAACCAAATCAGCCTCAACAACGGCCTGAAATCAATCCCGAACACTTGCGCGCACAGCTCAGAAATTTTTTAGCCGGCAGTAAACGCATTTTAGTTATTGTCAATGATTACACCCGGCCCACACCAACTGCTGATATTATCTCAATTATCGAGCCAGAACTGAAAGATTTAGACTTTAGATTCATCGTTGCCTGCGGTTCGCATCGTGGTCCCAATCAAACCGAGTTAAGTCAAATTTTTGGTAAGCATGCTCAAATTTACAAAGACAAGATATTGGTCCACGACGCCAAAGACAATTCGCTTTTAAAGTTCCTTGGTAAATCCAAACGCGGCACTCCGGTCTGGTTAAATCAGGCAGTCTGGCAGGCGGAAAAAATCATTGCCATCAATTCGGTTGAACCGCACTATTTTGCCGGTTTTACCGGTGGCCGAAAATCTTTTTTACCCGGTGTTGCCGGTCTTGAGTCGATTACTGCCAATCATAAATTATCCCTGCAACCCGCATCAAAAACCTTATCCCTTGACGGCAATCCGGTACATGAAGATATGACCGAAATCGCGAAAATGGTGCCGCGGGATATTTTTTCAATTCAGATTGTCATTAATGCTGAACACGAACTCTGCTCAGTCCGGTACGGCGACATCATTACATCATTTATGGCAGCGGTTAGTGATGCCAAACAGATTTTTTGCGTGCCTGCGCCCCAAAAAGCCGATATTGTCATTGCCTTGATTCAACCGCCTTATGATATCAATTTTTACCAGTCCCAGAAAGCAATCGAGAATGCCAAACTTGCCTTGCATGATAACGGCATTATGATTGTCTTGTCCCATTGCCGGGATGGGATTGGCGATGACGAGTTTATCAAAATCATTGCCAGCACTAATGACCTGCATCAGACCCTGGGAAAAATCGACCGGCATTTCATTTTAGGTTATCAGAAATCCGCGAAATTGATACAAGTTATCATGCGCGCCCAAATCTGGACGGTCATGCCAATTGATGATGCGATTGTCAAAAGTGTTTTTATGCACCCCTTTAATAACCTGACTGATGCCCTGGCTGAGGCATTAAAACAAAAAGGCAAAGATGCGAAAATTATAATATTGCCGGACGCAAGTTTGACTGTTCCCCTGATTAAATAAATAAAAAGATTTAAATTCGAATGCTTATGCCGTCACGGGTATTTTTATACTTAACGGTTAGTTGTGTAATACAAAAATAATAACTTCTTCGGCAGCCGCATCATAACCACGAATTGAGCGGCCAAAACCGTCCATGCCGATTAAACCCCAGAGCGTTGCCCGGGCAGAACCAAACGGATAATAAACCGCAAAACGCATTTCCCCGGCATTATAACCATCGTCATCATTTGGTCCGCCTTGTACAGTATTACTGACATCTTCTGCGTTATCATAATAATCCGGATTGAATTCGTCTTCATCCATGACCAACCCGGTCCAGGGATTAGTCGGTAATTTACCCATCACCGGCGGATTTGCGTTTGGGTCGCCACCCGGAAAATAACTGCCGTATTCGTCATCGTAAAAATCCTCGGCATAATAACCCTTTTCCGCATGAAAGATTTCCACGACCGCTGCAACATTATGCATATTCATTTTCATAGCCGTGATCCGAGCCCGCTCCCGTATCGTGTTATAACTCGGAATTGAAAAAGCAAGCAGAATGCCGAGAATTAAAATAACGCTTAACAACTCGACCAGGGTAAAACCATTATTATTTTGTAATGACCATTTTTCTCTCATATCCTATTATTTTATAATGATATCTTGATATGTCAAGATAAATATTGACAATCGATGATTTTTGATTATAATGTATGTTTATTATGAAAATAAACAGATTGAAACGACGGCACTATCATATCAGAAAACGAATCAGCGGTACGGCAGAACGACCGCGGCTTTGTGTGAAACGGAGCAATAAGTATATCTACGCAATTTTGGTTGATGATTCAAAGAACAAGGTTATCAGCCAGGTATCTTCGTTAAACAAGGATATCCCGGCTGAAATGCCGGTTGAGAGCAAAGACAAAAAGGCAAAGATTAGCGGTAAATCGCTCAAAGCTTTTCAGGTTGGTTATGCTCTTGCTCAGAAGGCAAAATCGCTTAATATAACGAAAGTCGTGTTTGACCGTGCTGGTTATCGTTACCATGGTCGGGTTAAAGCCCTTGCCGAAGGCGCCCGCAAAGGAGGATTGGTCTTTTAGTACCATCTTATTATGAGACATAATGATATTTCATCAACCGATTCAGCCCAGGAGTTTATCGAACGGGTTGTTTATATTAAACGAGTTTCCAAAGTAGTTAAGGGTGGCAAACGGATGCGCATTGCGGCCGGCGTTATTGTCGGCGACGGCCAGGGGAAAGTCGGTTTAGGTCATGGTAAGTCTGAAGAAGTTGCTTTGGCAGTGCGTAAAGCCGCAACCCGTGCCAAGAAAAATCTGACGCTGATTGCAGTTACGGGCGGCACGATTCCTCATCTCAGCACCGGAAAATATTGTGCCTCGAAGATTTTATTAAAACCAGCACCTGAAGGTACCGGTTTGATTGCCTGTCCCCAGGTACGCTCGGTTTTAGAAGCAGTTGGTCTCAAAGATGTCTATACCAAATCACTCGGGTCGACTAATGCGTATAATCTCTCGGTTGCGACCATTCGCGGTTTGCGAAAATTACGGACGCCGCAGGAGATTGCCCAGATTCGCAACAAACCAGTCGAGTATTTGACCCGGAAAGCAGTGAAAACCGATGAAAAAGTTGAAGATAACATTAATTAAAAGCACGATTGACCAGAAACCGGTACATAAAAAAAATATCGTGTCTCTGGGTTTAAGAAAAATTAACAGCTCCCGAATTCATAACGACACACCGCATATTCGGGGCATGATTGAAAAAGTTAAACACTTAGTAAAGGTTGAAAATGCAGATTAAATATAAACCGAATCAAGGCGCTACGCACCGTCGCAAAAGAGTTGGCTGCGGACCTGGTTCTGGACATGGCAAAACTTCCTGTCGCGGACATAAAGGCGCTGGTGCCCGCAGCGGCAAAGAATATGACGCCCGTTTTGAAGGCGGTCAGATGCCGTTGTACCGGAAAATCCCGAAACGCGGCTTTACAAATCCAATGCGGACTGAATATCAAGTTGTCAATTTCAGTGATATAGAACGGGTCAAATTATCCGGCACCGTCAATATCGAAAACTTAAAACAAGCCGGTCTTGTTAGCAAAAACCTGCCGGTTAAAATTCTTGGTAAAGGCAAAATCTCGAGCGGGCTAACTCTTCAAGCCCACGCTATTTCCGCATCTGCCCTCAAACAGCTTGAAGCGGCCGGTGGTAAGTTTGAAAAGATTGCGAAGAAATAATTATGTTAGGCAACGTCCCCAATATTTTTAAGATTCCGGATTTAAGAAAAAAGATTCTTTTCACGCTCGCCATGGTTGCCGTTTATCGTTTGGGCAGTCATATTCCGACCCCAGGTATCAATGCTGCGGCATTAGGTCTTTTATTAGGTCAGATGCGCGGCACGGTTTTCGGACTGTATGACATTTTTGTCGGTGGCGCCCTGTCCCGGGCTTCGATTTTTGCGCTCGGCATCATGCCTTATATTTCGGCATCAATTATCTTTCAGTTACTCGGTTCGGTCTTCCCGGCTCTGGAAAAACTCCAGAAAGACGAAGAAGGCAGAAAAAAGATTAATCAGTATACCCGTTATGCCACGGTCGCTTTAGCCGCAGTTCAAGCCACTGCAATTGCTGCATACTTAGAAGCCCAACCGCCAACCGCGGCTGGTCCGATTGTCATGATGAGCGGCTTCTTTTTCCGGTTTCTGACCATTTCCACTATGATTGCGGGTACGATTTTTGTGATGTGGCTCGGTGAACAGATTACGGACCGGGGCATTGGTAATGGTATTTCCTTTATTATCTTTGTCGGCTGCCTCGATTCGATTCCGCAGGATATTGGCCGCACGATTCAGATGATGCGTGCCGGTGAAATCTCCTGGCTTGCTTTACTATTGATTATTGCGATTATCTTTGCGGTCTATGCCGGGGTTATCTTAATAACCCAGGCTATGCGTAAAATACCGGTCCAATATCCAAAACGAATTGTCGGTCGAAAAATGTATGGAGGGCAGGCAACTTATATTCCTTTACGCATTAATACTGCCGGCGTGATTCCAATTATCTTTGCCCAGAGTTTAATTGTCTTTCCGTCAACCATGGCCGCATTTATCAAAGCGGACTGGATTCAGAGCCTCCAGCGCTACATCGCGCCCGGTGCCTGGTTATACAGTATTATCTTTGGCGGACTGATTGTCTTCTTTACTTATTTCTATACTTCGGTTGTCTTTAATCCCCGCGACATGGCAGACAATATGCAGAGATATGGCGGGTTTATTCCTGGTATCCGACCTGGTGAAAAGACTGCCGAATTTATTGACCGCAGTTTAACTTTACTCACCTTACCCGGTGCTCTGTTTTTAGCGTTAATGGCACTTTTGCCATACTATTTAATGAACGCATTAAAAGTCCCGTTCTATTTTGGCGGTACCACGCTCTTGATTATTGTCGGTGTCGCTTTAGACACGATTCAGCAGATTGAATCGCATCTGGTCATGCGCCATTATGAAGGGCTCTTAAAAGGCACTAAACTCAAAGGTCGACGCTAAATCATAGATTATGCGTAAAGCATCAAGCTTAACGCATCGAGTGTTTTTCTCTTGACTCTATTCTATTTTTAAGTATAGTAAATTTTAATAATATGATACGTGTTGCTTCATTATTTACGGCTGGTACTAACTGTGACGAAGAGACTATGCTTGCTTTTGAAATGGCTGGGGCAAAATCAGAACGGGTGCATCTTAATCTCTTAAAGAAAAATAGACGCTTACTTGAAAAGTATCAGATTTTAGCTATTCCGGGCGGTTTTACCTATGGTGACTATATCAGTGCTGGTAAGATTTTAGCCAATGAACTGCAATACATCCTTGAACATAGTATCACTGAATTTATCCAGGCGGGTAAACTCATAATCGGTATCTGCAACGGTTTTCAGGTCTTGGTTAAAGCCGGCATCCTGCCCGGATTTAGTCAAAAACAATCGGTCACTCTGGATGTAAATGATTCGAACCGCTTTGAATGCCGCTGGGTATATCTCAAAGCAAATCCGAAAAGTCCTTGTGTCTTTACCAAAGACATTGACATGATGCCGGTGCCGGTTGCCCATGCTGAAGGAAAATTTGTGGTTGACTCGGAAAAAACGCTTAAGAAAATTAAGAAAAACAATCAGGATGTATTTACCTATGTTAACCAAAAAGGCGGTAAAGCCCAATATCCGGATAATCCCAATGGTTCGATTGAAGATATTGCCGGCATTTGTGACTCGACTGGCCGGATTTTTGGTCTGATGCCGCATCCAGAACGGGCTTCATCGATTTATCAATATCCAGATTGGTTTATGTCAAAACATATGCAGGAACCAATCGGACTTAAAGTATTTAAGAACGCAGTCAAATATGCCCAAAAAAATCTCTAATCGCATTACCGAGCACCCAATTTTAACCTTTTCCAAAGGCAAGTTGGTAAAATTCTATTTTGAAGGCAAAGAAATCGAAGGATATGAAGGCGAGCCGATTGCGGCTGCCTTAATTGCTAATGGAGTCAAAGTGTTTCGGGTTACCGAAAAAATGAAACGGGCAAGAGGATTTTTCTGTGCGGTCGGCAAATGTTCATCGTGCTTAATGACGGTTAATTCAATCCCCAATGTCATGGTCTGCGTCGAACCGCTCAAACAAGGCATGAAAGTCGAGCGGCAAATCGGTCGGGGAAAACTGATCTAAGATGATAAATTCTAAATCCGAAGGCCTACAGAACAGATACCACAGAGTCACAAAGGCACAAAGGGCACAAAGATTTTCTCCTGATTTTCTCTGTGTCTCTGTGGTTAATATGTTTTTCTGCGTTAAAGGGACGCAGATTTTCGCAGATGCTCGCAGATTTCAGATCTGCGTTAATCCATTTAAATCTGCGTTTATCTGCGTTCTTCTTAATCATTTCGCACCTCTCAATGCCAGCATCGGTTCTTTCTTATAATATGAAACAATCTGACCTCACTTCTGACATTTTAATCATTGGCGGTGGTCCGGCGGGTCTGTCAGCTGGTGCGGTTGCCGCAGAACTCGGCGCCAAAGTTATTATCCTTGACGACAACCCGGTCGTCGGCGGTCAGCTCATTAAACAGACCCATAAGTTTTTCGGTTCCAAGAGCCATTATTGCGGTGTGCGCGGCATTGACATTGCCAGGATTTTAGAAACTAAAATCACCCATCCGAACATTACCATGATGTGTGATGCCTCGGCAATCGGGTATTATGAAGATAATGTTATTGGCGTTGTGCAGGGTGAAAAGTTTACCAAACTTCATGCGCCTAAAATTATCTTTGCCACTGGTGCCGCAGAAAATATGATTGCGTTTCCGAACAATGACCTGCCTGGTGTTTATGGTGCCGGCGCAGTCCAGACCTTAATGAATGTGCATGGAATCAGACCGGGCAGAAGAGCATTAATGGTCGGCTCGGGTAATATTGGTCTGATTGTATCGTATCAGATGATACAGGCCGGAATTGAAGTGGTTGCCTTAATCGAAGCAATGGACCGAATCGGCGGATATAATGTCCATGCTGCCAAACTCCAGCGGCTCGGCGTGCCGATTCTGATTTCTCATACCGTCAAATACGCGACTGGCAAAGATTTTGTAACCGGTGCGGTTATTGTTAAAGTAAACAAAAAATGGCAGCCAATCAAAGGAACCGAAAAGAAACTAAAAGTTGATATGATTTGTCTGGCAGTCGGTTTGACTCCGCTGTCTGAACTCTTATATCAAGCCGGTTGTAAAATCGTCTATGTGCCGGATTTAGGCGGTAATGTTGCCTGGCATGATAAAAATATGCAAACTTCAATTCCTGGCATCTATGTTGCGGGCGATGCGTCCGGTATTGAAGAAGCGTCTACCGCAATGCTCGAAGGCAGAATTGCCGGTGCGGCTGCTTATCAAAGTCTCAAAGGGGTTAATCTGCAGGCTCAAGAAATTATCAAGTTATCAAAAACAGAACTTGACCAAATCCGGCAGGGGCCATTTGGCACCCGACCCCGGCTTGGCAAAGAAAAATTATCCGCCCTGAAAATTTAATACAAAAAATTGGCAAGCAATTAATAAGGGACGCAACCTTATTTATGGAAGCGTCCCTTAAAATTAGATTTACTGATTTATTGCACAATCAACTTCACTTCTGATGTGCCTTTATTGTGCTGGTATCGTAAGAAATAAACACCGCTTGCGATATTCGACAGATTGAGTGTATAATCACCTTTATTCTGATAACCGCTGAGCAGAGTATTAACCAAACTGCCGGTTGAGTTATAGAGCTTGATTGAGACATTACCCGAAATCGGCACATTGTAGCGAATTGTGGTTGTATTGGTAAATGGATTAGGAGTTATGCTTAGCAATGAACTGTTATTGGAGATTGCCACACCCGACTGCGTCGGATTCGCAATGACAGGTTCTGCAAGTTTTGACTTTTGACTTTGGACTTTGGATTTTTCTGCCGAAACATACTGCCAGAATTCAGGCGTATTACTACCTTTGATTAAGTATAAGACGCCATTGGCATAAGCAAGCGCGGCACCGGTTTTGGGCACTGACCTTTTGCTCAGCCTGGTAATCGTGTCTGACTGCAATTGCACCCAGCCCGTGCCCGGCGTGTACTTAAAGAAATTGAAACTGCCGCCGCCTTTAATGCCATAAATCCCGTCATCGGCTGCGCTTAAAGCCGCGCCATCCTTAAGATAAACCTTCTTGTATTTCCAAGCCGAACCGCTCCAGACACTGTCAAAAGTAGTCAAAGTTTCATTTGGTGTTATCCAGCCGCTCATCGGGTCATAGGCGCAGAAATGATTCGGTTTTTCGCCGCCTTTCATCGCATAAATCTTGTTGTCAAACGCAGTAATTGCGCTACCCGCTTTCCAGGGTTTGGTTCCTGCCGTAGGATTTGGCAAAGCAGTCCAGACATCAGTGCCAATATCATATCTGAAGAAGAAATCGCCGGTCTTGACATTACCGACTAACAAATAAACCGCACCGTTCAGATAAGCAATCGCACTGCCTGCCTTAAGACCTTTAAGTGGCGGCACAAATGCTTTTAGAGTCCAGCCGACATCATCAGTTAAGCTGTATGCCCAGAATTCTCTGGTGCCATTACCTTTGGTGGCATAGATTGTATTCATGCCGTCATAACATAATGCCGCGCCTTTACCAATCTTTTTCTTGACTTCTTTATTGGTTGTATCGGGTGGCGGTTTGACGCCGAACGGAATATTACCGATTGAATCCCATGCCCCGCCTGAATATTTATAAAAATACCAGGACTTGTTACCCGGGAACGCATACAGGTCTGACCCGACTGCGACCATTGAACCGCCGTCTTTGACATACTTATTGATTTTCATATCCGGCGCGGCGGCAAAGAATCTTTCTGAGTCCAGCCCGCAGGCAGGTTAATCGTAAACATGGCGTGGATAGCGTGATTATCCGAAACCGCATAAAAAGTATAACTCGGCACGGCACCGACTGAAACGCCGTCAACCAGCACGCTGTCTAAAACCGCATCCGGTCCAGGAGTAATATAAAAAGTCGTATCTGCGCCCTGATTCACAATCACATCACCGGACGGTATAATCGTGCCGCCAGGAGTTGCGCTTGCCGAGATTGTATAAGTAACCGGTATCAATGATGAAAAATAGGCATCAATCGTATGGTTAGCACTGACACTGGTAAATGTATGGCTGGTGAGAACGCCTTGATTTACGCCGTCAATCACAACGCTGTCGGTCTGACAATCGGGATTGGGCGTGATAATAAAGGTCGTATCTACACCGGCATAAACGATTACAGAACCAGACGGTGTAATCGTGCCTGGTCCATAAGCCGTTGCTGTGATTGTATAAGTCGGATCTTCTGAAAAATAGGCGGTAATGGCATGATTGGCAATCACCGTGTAAAAAGTATAATTGGCAATTGCGCCCTGGTTTGCGCCGTCAACAATGACACTGTCAATATGACAATTAGGATTCGGAGTCATGGTGAATGGAGCGTCCTGTCCGCCATTCACAACCACTGCGCCGGACGGTGAAATAATACCGGGTCCGATTGCAGTTGCGGTAATCGTATATGTATCAAGCGAGAAATATGCTTTGATGGTATGGTTGGCTGTAACATTTTCAAACCGGTACGAAGTCGAATCACTGCCATGATTAAATCCGTCAACTAACAAGCTATCAAGGTGTGCATAGGCATTAGGAGTAATTGTAAAAGTTGTGTCTGCAAAACCGGTCGTATCCAGCAAGACCGCGCCGGACGGAACGATTGTGCCCGGTCCATAAGCAGTTGCGGTGATATAATAATAAGGCGCAGCGCCCTGCGTAAGTTTCATGTTTACCCAGTCAATATAAGTACCCACGCCCCGGCCATAACCAGAAACATACACATTATTAGCATTATCCAGACCAACTGATTGTCCCTGATGAATCGAATCAAGAGTAGGATGATTATACCTTGATTCCCATTGCAGAACACCACTTGAATTATATTTGAGCGTAAGAATATCAGTATAGGTTGTCAAAGGAGCGTTCATATATGTACTTCGACCGGTTAGATAGATATTACCCATTGCATCAAGCACCATCGCATTCTGACCGTTTTCGGTCGGACAAGCTTCATAACTTAGGCCATTACCAGCAATAGCTGGTCCATGATATGTTTTGACCCATATTTCATCACCATTTGACGCATTGTATTTAACCAAACATAAATTTTGACCAGTACCGCCCGTGCCATAACTTGTTCCGTAAACATACACATAACCAGAGCCATCCAACGCAATCCAATATCCGCCGTCTGCCGCAGCAGTGTCTGGGTTAGAATATCGTTTAATCCACGCCGTGTCGCCGGTTGAAGTATATTTTATGGTCGTTATATCGCTTGCAGTATTTACATCTCCTAAACTTGAACCGGTCACATACACATTGCCCGAAGCGTCAACTGTAATATCGCGAGCAACATCATATCCATCACCAGGTCCATTATATCTTCTGACCCAAACTTCACTGCCAGTTGAAGCGTCATATTTGAAAGTTACATAATCATATAATGTTCCGGTCGAATTAGGATTAGAATAGCCAGTGACATAAACATATCCGGCATTATCAACGACAATTCTGTTTCCCTGGTCAGCAGCATTAACGCCGGCGTCATAAAACGCTTCCCATTGAAAAACACCATCCGTAGTATATTTGACTGTACCAATATCGCTCGTGCCAAAACCAGTCCCGCGCGAACCATAACCAGTCACATAAACATTTTCCTGATTATCAACTGCGATTGAATTAGCAAAATCATACCCAGCAGTAGGTGAGGGCGGTAAATCATAAGTTCGGGTCCAGATAGAATCGCCGGTCGTACCGTTTATTTTTATAATCAAATAATCACCGGCATTATAGCCCATCGTATATCCGCACACATAAACATTGCCCGACGGTGCGACCAGGATGGAACTGATGCGTTCCGCATAATTCCCAGAATTAAACTCATGTGTCCATAGTTCTGTGCCATTAGTATCGTATTTTTTCACGAGCGCATTACTGCTTTGGGTGGCGATGGTGTGACTGCCGGCAGCATAAACATTACCGGCTCCGTCAGTTGTCATTACATAAGAATAATCCGAGACACTACCGGGCGAAGAGTACCTTCTGGTCCAGGCCGTATCGACCTGGGCAAAGCTTATCGCGACAAATCCGAAAAGAATTGCCGCGATGATTAGTTTGTTTTTTGGCATTACTGCCTCCTTATTTTACCACCAACACAAATAAATCCGAAATCCGAATATCGAAATCCTAAACAAATTCGAAATCCCAATGACCAAAATAGATTCCGGGTCAAGCCCGGAATAACAAATGCCTTTCGAGCATTTGAATTTTGTATTTTGACATTGTTTAGATTTTCGGATTTCGTGCTTCGGATTTGTCTTTTAAATATGTTGGCAGTTGTTTTTTTGATATAGTTTTCCCTTACGGATTTTTTACGAAAACCTGTAAAATCTAAACTCATTACGCGTTATTTATTTTATGTATTGAGACGCTATAATCCCATTACAAATCAATACGATAAGATTACCGATTAAGAGGGGTTTGTCAAGACTAAATTTGACAAGCATGCGCAGACAAATCAGGGGTTAGACCTTGACTGTCACCAATATAAAAATCAGCTCTTCCGGCTCAACCGACGACAACACTTTCTCATTAAGGGGTATTGCTGTTTTCAGAGAATAAACTCAACACACGCTTATGATTTAACCCTCGCGCAATTCGACAAATTCAATCGAAACAAACCGGGCAGGTGCGTTGCTTAAACTTAAAAATGACTTACTTCTTCTTGCGCTTTACCGGTTTCTTTTTACCCTTTGCCAAAGTGAGTTCTTTTTCAATGATATTGCGGAACCGGTGGTGCGAGATATAATGGTCAGCCAAAAGCCGTCCGTTACAAATCAGATTAAAAGTCGCATACACCGACGGTGCCTGCTGGGCTATTTGCGGATTGCGCATCTCGAACACTTTCAATTTCACGCCGTTTGCACGGGCAATCTCAATCATGCCTTTGATACCGCGTGCCACCCACGGACACTGGTTCGAATACACGACATTCAGACCCTGATACCGCTTGAGCTGATTTTGACAATCGTGGAGCCGGGGTAACCCGCCCTTTTTCAAAACCTTTACGAGCAAATCATAGGTCGGCTTGACCGAGTCAATCACCTTAAATCCGTTTTTACGAAACAAATCCTTGGTTGCCATAAACGGACCGTTCGAAGTCATCACGGCTACGCCCAGTTTTTTCTCGTTTACGGCTTGTTC
The DNA here is from genome assembly GCA_018335915.1 of Candidatus Latescibacterota bacterium. Lineage (GTDB taxonomy): Bacteria > Hydrothermota > Tepidihabitantia > Tepidihabitantales > CAIPLT01 > JAGXRL01. The sequence goes on along the minus strand of JAGXRL010000119.1, from coordinate 3,481 downwards.
AATCACATGATTAATCAGAAGCGAACCATAACCGCGAAGCTTACTCTCATTCGGAGAAATCCAGATGCAGTGAATAAAAAGATACCCTTTGGCATCAACCCCGCGCCAGGCATTTTCACCGGGCGTGTATTCGATAAAACCGATGCACTTATTATCTTGTTCAGTATAGAGCAGTTTAACCTTAAGACCTTTGCGAAACTGTTTCTTGAGCCATGCCGCTTTCTTGACATAACCGTCTGCGGCTGGCCGCATAAAACAGGACGGCGGAAACTCGGCAATATTTTTGGCAGTTACATCAATGATTCTAATACCCTTTTTTTCTATCAAATCGCGCTCCTCTCCATAACATATCAGATATTATACCTGACCAAAAAACTAAAATCAAGATGATAGAAAATTAATTAAGGACGCGGATATCTGACATGCTGTGCCTGACACCGAATCCGACTTTTAATTTGAAAAATCCGTGTCCATCCGTGGCTATGTTCCGGTGTTTGCCTGTTGTTATTTATGGTGCATTGCCATTGGCATCGGTCTTGATAAGATAAACATCGTAAAAACCGGCACCAAATGAACTTGTGTAACCGGCAATAATATATCCGCCATCTGAGGTTTGCCGAACTGATTGACCATAGTCAAAATCTGTACCGCCAAAGGTTATAGTCCAGGTTGCATTGCCAATGGCATCGGTCTTGATAAGATAAACATCATCAATCCCCGCACCAAATGACCTTGTGGAACCGGCAATAATGTATCCGCCGTCTGCGGTCGGCTCAACTGAATAACCATAGTCAAAATTTGTGCCGCCAAAGGTTTTAGTCCAGGTCGTATTGCCATTGGCATCGGTTTTGATAAGATAAACATCATCAATCCCCGCACCAAATGACCTTGTGGAACCGGCAATAATATATCCGCCGTCTGCGGTCGGCTCAACTGAATAACCATAGTCATGACTTGTGCCGCCAAAGGTCTTAGTCCAGGTCGTATCGGTCTTGATAAGATAAACATCGTAACTACCGGCACCAAATGATTCTGTGTAACCGGCAATAATATATCCGCCGTCAGCGGTCGGCTGAACTGAACGAGCAACGTCACTATATGCACCGCCAAAGGTTTTAGTCCAGGTCGTATTGCCACTGGCATCGGTTTTGATAAGATAAACATCCGAATTCCCCGCGCCAAATGAAGTTGTTTGACCGGCAATAATATATCCGCCGTCTGCGGTCTGCTCAACTGAATAACCATAGTCATCACTTGTTCCTCCATAGGTCTTGATAAAACGGATAAAAATATTCACCAGGTGTCCGGCTGACCAATTCGAAACAACGCTGTCTTCATCCATTGCCTGCGCCTTTACTGAATAAATACCCGGAACAGACCAGCTGCGCGATGCGTTGACCGTATTACCGCTCGTCACATAACTGCTCCAATTTGAAGTATCGCCTCCGCCCCAATAAAACCTTATGGCAACATTATCGCCATCCGGGTCAGTTGCCGAACTGGAAAATGTGTAAGAACTGTCAACATAACCGATTGTCGGACCAGCCGGCGCAAGCGGTGTATTTGGCAGTTTATTACAACTTACCCCCATCATCATGCAAATGATAACGGCGGTGCTGATTTTTTTCATATATTGGTTGTTCATATTGCCCTCGCTTTTTTCATGACAAATGCCTTTATGCTCGAATTATAACCGAAAATAAAAACAAATCAACCCCGCACCTTTACAGAGGTGCGACTCGTAAAACCGGGACGCACCTCATTTGAATAAATGGTGCGTGGGTTTTCGCAGATATTATGCTTTGAAAATTGGTCATTGATAACTGAAAATTCCTTGATACTTGGTCATTGAAAATTGAAAATTTATCCGTGTCCATACCTTTTGTCATTGCGAACGAAGTGAAGCAATCTTACATACGGCAAAGATGAGATTGTCGCGCTCCTGTTGGTCGCTCGCAAAGACATTTGTGTTAATCCGTCAAATCCCGCAGACTCCGATTTTCATTCAATCATTCTTTCTGTCACGGATATACACTGATATTTTTTATAGATTTAGTTTATCTTTTCATCGGTGTTCATCAGTGGCATTGTGCTATGACAACGAAATAAACCCCATTTGGCAGATTGTCAAGAGAAAATCTCTGTTCGAATTTGCCTGGAGAAAAAACCATTTTGTCAAACTCTTGCACAACCCTGCCATTCAAATCATAAAAATTAAAAACATAGTATCCGGGATTCGTAATCTGGAAATTGAGATTTGCAGATTTACTCGTGCCGTTATGTATCAATTTCTGAACAAAAAAATTCTTGTTGTTCAGGGTAAAACAAAGAACTTCTGCAGTGTTTTTCTGTGTCTTTGGCTCCCCCGCACCTTTTGTTGGGTCGAACTCAGATAAACTATCATAGTTTTGTATCATCCCCGCCTCTCCTGTCAAAAGGTGCGGGGTGAATCTGTGGTATAATTTATCAAGACTTGCCTGATAAGACCAAAACTCTCTGGTCTTATTCCCTTTCAATAACCAGATCTGACTGTCTAAAAATGCCAGACTTGCCCCGGCTTTAGGCACGCTGCGCCGATTCGATTTCGGAATCGTTTCCAGACCAAACCATTGACCGTTTGTGATATCATACTGCCAGAACTCGTTTTTGCCTCCGCCTTTAAGAGCATAAATCGAATTCAGCCCGTCATAAGCCATTGCTCCGCCGGATTTGACTCGGGTCTTTTTCCGGATAAGCGGATGAAAATAAGGCAGACTCTCTTTTTCCTGCCACGCGTCGCTTGCAATATCATAACAATAAAACTCATTCAATCGCGACCCGCCTTTCAAAACATACATCTTACCATTCCCGGCACAGGTCATACACGAACCGTCTTTAAATCGTTTGTTAAATCTGCCGGCTGGGGCTGAGTTTAATTTAGACCAGGAATCTTCCTGGATAACATATCGGAAAAACTCGAATTTACTGCTGCTGCCGACCAGACAGTAAACCGCACCATTATAATAAGTTAAACATGAACCCCCTCTTAAAGATTTGATTGACCGAATCGGTTTTCTACTCATCCAGCTGTCCTGAAGTAAATTATATTCCCAGAATTCTTTAGTATTATTACCTTTGATTGCAAAGATGTTGCCGTTGCCGTAAACCAAAGCGCCGCCGGCTTTTACTTTTCTTTTTATGATTACGCTATCTAAATCAAGAAACGGTATTTCTTGCTCAATATTCCACTGGTCTGAGCTTGCATCATATGAATAAAAATCGCGGGTGTTATTGCCTTTTAAAGCATAGATGCGATTGCTTGCCGCAACCAACGCTCCGCCTAAGTTAATCGGTTTATAACTACCTGGTTCGGGCATATCCGACTTTTGATACCAAACCTGATATTGAAGCGTCAAAGTTCGGACTTGCGAAAAATCAGACCAGTTACCGGCAAAATCACGACTTCGCACTTTCCAGAAAAATCTGCCATTCGGGATTGCTT
>JAGXRL010000118.1 GCA_018335915.1 Candidatus Latescibacterota bacterium | reverse complement strand
AGTATCCCGGTATATTTTGGCAAGACGGGTTTCAAGATAACCCCGGCTGAGATGTTCGAATGCGCATCCATATTGATTCGCAGACCCGGGGTAATGAAAATATTATCCAGGACCTGGTCAAATCTTGCAACTGCCTTTGGTTCCTGGCTGGTCGCTTCAACAAACAACGCGCCCAGACTACTCCCGATTTCCAGACCGGCGCCGTATTCTCGGATACTTGAGTTTTCACTGTAATTTACAATCAAATTGGGCAGGAATGAAACCAGTTCGCTGAATTGTAAAGTAGCCAGCCCAGTCCAGGTAAAACCATTCTTATGCTCTAAAACCTGTCCATTGATTAGAACCGGTGTTTGCCAGGTATAATCTGCTTTGGCACCCAGTTTTAAGACTGGCAGGATTGGAATGGCTAATTTACCCCCAATCACTTTACCATAATTCATCCGGCTGAATTTACTCTGCCATACTTCTGGCCAGACCACATTACTGCTGTCCACGACCATGCCCGTATGAAAAAACAGCTCGGTAAATTTCCAGGGCGCATAAGTTACATTGGGCAGGACAATATCACCGCGATAATCTTTTGAGGTATGCTCATAACCGGTAAGAAATGACGAAACCGTAATCACGCCCGCGCCATTGGTTCGCGCATCTTCAATTAAAAACAACCCCCGCCCGCCCGTCATTGACGGTGCCGCATGCGTCAAACTCACTATAATTACTAGTACCAACAATAAAAAAACTCTTCGCAAGGAAAACCATTTCATACTCAACAATTCCTCCTTGTCACGAATTATAAAAGGGTATTAGGATAACTACCCTTTAGTTCCTAATACCCTTTACTTAATTTTCCAAAAACCTTATTTTATTGTCCAAATCTGAACGGGTCGTCGTAATAATCGCCGATATCAATCGTAAAAAAAGCCGTGTCAACTACCGGTTCCCGGGTCAACTCTTCATAACCACTCAGAATTAAAGTTGCCTTCAACACCCCACAACTGACAGTGTTTGGAGTAGAAGACGCGAGTAATTCCTGAAAATGAGTTTGTATCCAATCACCCGGGATAACTTTGATATGAGCCGAGACCGTGGTTCGACCACCGGCATCAGCAGGAATCACCATATTCGTACCGCTGCTGACTGTGCTAAAAATCCAGGAAGGAATCGTTTGATGGCGGAAACTGACTCGGTAGTCTGTAATCCGAGCCGTATATGTGGTCGGATAAGTCGGCAGACCAAGCCCGGTTTCGACATAACTGACTTCAATCGGAATAATCCAGTCCTTGACAAAGTAAACTGACATTGAATCTTCCGGATCTTCCGGGTCAGGAATAACCGCCCAGTCGGCAATATCTACTTCCAACGGCTGGTTATCATTAATCTTCATAATGCGCAATGAATTTGGTGATGTATGTGTTTCACACGCGAGTGACAATAAAATCAGAACACCCAGGACAACTAATACATGATACCCTTTATTTTTTTTCATATATGCTCCGTACCTAAAGATTAATAAAATATTGCGATTTGTCAAGAGTTTTGTTAAAAAACTTTTTTGACCGGTATCTTAGATTAAGACATCCTTGACCAATCCCAAAATTACGATTATATTACTATTATGAAATATTTACTGACCATAATTATAAGTTTCGCAATCGGAACAATCGGTTTTGCTGACCAGCTCCTTAACCAGGTTAAAACTAAATATGATAAAATTACGACAATTCAAGGCAATTTCACCCAGACAATTTGCTCAGACCAGACCGGTACCTGCCAGCAGTTTGAAGGTAAATTCTCGATTACCCGTCCCTATTTTTCACGGCTCGAAGTTACCAGTCCGGAAAAACAGACTATTGTAACTGACAGCCAGTATGTTTATATTTATCTGGTTGATAAGAAAAAAGTGTATCTCCAGCAGGCTGATGCCGGCATCAATTTCTTTAAGATCTTTGATATGTTCTTGAATGAGCCAGAACATTATACGATAACTGACAAAGACAGCCTGCATACAGTGTTTGCATATAAAAAAGACTCGCTTGAATCAAGCACTGTTATCAATGATTTAACATTGTCCGTAAACAATTATACTAAGCTGATTGAACAATTCTCGTTTACTGATATGACCGATACTGAGATGAAATTTGACCTGACCAATATCAAGACCAATGTCAAATTATCCGATAAAACATTCAGACTGGTCATACCCAAAGATGTTGAGCTTATACAATATTAAATCATGCATTATATTCGTGTAATTTGCTCAATTCGTGTTATTCGTGGTAAAAAATAAAATGATAGTTAAAAACGACACTAAATGTTTTGCCTGCGGACCAGATAATCCGATTGGTTTAAAACTCAAATTCACGCCGATTCCTAATGGGGTCCAGACAATTTTTACGCCGAGCAATGCCTATCAGGGTTTTGAAAATATCATTCACGGCGGGATTGTCGCGACTTTATTAGACGAAGCGATTGCCTGGGCATGCCGGATTGGCGGAGTCGATGCCGTGACTGGTGAACTGACCATCCGGTATAAAAAACCATTAATCGCAGATATGCCAATAACAATTACTGGCATTATTGAGCACAACAAAGGCAAGTTATTATTCGGTTCTGCATATATTAAAGACCAAGATGGTAATCTTATCGCAACCGCCAGTGCGAAAATGGTGCCTGCAACTAATAGAGAGCAGTGAGCAGCGAGGAGATTCGAAAATGAGTGAAAAACCTCATCGGAAATTAATCTTATGGCAAAAATCAGTTGAATTTGTAATTACACTTTATTCGTCATTAAAGAATTATCCCCGGGAAGAAAAATTTGGGTTGATATCTCAATTACAGCGTGCTTCTATTTCAATTCCAAGCAATATTGCGGAAGGCGCTGCACGAAAGACCCGAAAAGAATATATTCATTTTCTTTATGCAGCGCGCGGTTCGTTAAGTGAAATTGACACACAACTTGAAATTTCTTTCAGATTACATTATTTATCAAATGAAGAATATCAGTTTTTGCAGAATAAAGTTGACGAATTAAGTAAAATTTTAAATGGATTAATTTCATCTTTGATTCAATGACCTGCTTTTTGCTCCTAATAATCTCGCCCCGCATCCCTCATCCCTTTTCTCTCCTCCCTTCTCTCTCCTCCCTATGTTAGTCTCGCTTATCACGCTCGGCTGTCCTAAAAATTTAGTCGATTCTGAAACAATACTGGGCTATTTAGTAAAATCTAATTATACCCTCAGTGCCGACTGGAAAAATTCTGATATCGTTATTATCAATACCTGTGCTTTTCTTAAATCCGCAGTCCGAGAAGCTGAACAGTGGATAAATAAGGTTATAACTTATAAGAAAAAAGGTAAAGTCAAAAAAATAATTGTGGCTGGTTGCTATCCGCAAAAAAATCATAAAGCGCTGTTACAAAAATTTCCCCAGATTGATTCAATCATCGGCATTGATAATATATCTGAGATAGCAAAAATCTGCCTGTCCAAATTCTCTCCCCAAAACATTTCAAAACATCCCTGTTATCTTGCCGATTATAAAACTCCGCGCCTGGTTACAACCAATCATTATGCTTATTTAAAAATTGCTGATGGTTGTGATAATTATTGCACCTATTGTCTGATTCCGCAAATCCGCGGTCGGTTTCGCAGCCGCAGGATTAATGACATTGTTAATGAAGCACGCAACCTTGCCTATAATAGAATCAAAGAAATTATCCTGATTGCCCAGGATACGACTTTATATGGTAAAGATATCTATCATGAGTTATCTTTAGCAAGACTATTAAAGAATCTGGTTAAGATAAAAGAGCTTAAATGGCTCAGAATTCTTTACACGCACCCTGCCCATTGGACTGATGAGTTAATCCAGGTTTATAAAGACAATCCCAAAATCTGCCGTTATGTTGACCTGCCTTTACAGCATATCTCGGATAGTGTCTTAAAACTGATGAACCGTCCTTATTCAAGAAAACAAGTCGAACAGTTTATTACTAAACTCAGAAAAATTCCTAATCTTGCCATCCGCACCAGTTTTATTGTCGGATTTCCAGGCGAGACTCAAAAAGATTTTAAAGAATTATTAGGCTTTATCAAAGAGCAAAAATTTGCTCACCTTGGCTGTTTTGCCTATTCGCGCGAAGCAGGAACATTTGCTTATAATTTGCCTAATCAAGTCCCTCAGAAAATCAAGCAAGAACGCTATGCTCAAATTATGACTGCTCAGCAGAAAATATCTCTAACGCGAATGAAAAGTTTTATCGGTAATAAAATTGAAGTTATAGTTGACCGTGTTTATCAGAATAAAAAATTTGATTATATTGGCAGGACTCAATTCGATGCACCAGAAATTGACGGTGTGGTCTATATCAAAAATCCCAACTTAAAAATTGGTGATATTACCAAAGTCAAAATCACCTCTGCCCAACCCTACGCATTAATTGCAGACACCTAAAAGGTTTTAATATACTTATTCCCGGGCAGTTGTTTTATCAATCCTTTAATTTCCAATGAGAGCAGTTGTGGTAATAAAACTGACATCGGTTGTTTAAGCTTATCAACTATCTCATCTGGGTATAACGGTTCTGCACTTAAGAAATCAAGAATCTGTTTTTCCAGCTCAGTTACTGGTATATCTTTTTTCTCTTTTTTCTCGAACGCAATATCCAGTTCCTGGCAGATATCTTCGACTGATGTCACTGGTTTGACGCCGTCTTTGATTAACTGGTTCGTGCCAATGCTCGACTTCTGATTAATCGCACCGGGCACGGCAAAAACTTCCCGTCCCTGGTCTGCTGCCCAGGTTACTGTATTCAAAACCCCGGAATTTGCCGGCGCCTCGACTGCTAAAATACCCAATGATAAACCGCTGATTATCCGGTTCCGTTTCGGGAAATTCATCGCAAATGGCGTGGTGCCCAGATTAAATTCAGAAATAACCGCACCATTCTGGCTAATCTGGTCATACAATCTTTTATTCTCAGGCGGATAATAAATATCAACTCCGCAGCCAAGCACGGCAATAGTTCTGCTTTTTGCTTTCAGGGCACCGAGATGTGCGGCAGTGTCAATACCGCGTGCCAGACCGCTCACAATCGTGATTCCCATTTGTGCTAATTCATAAGCAAATTTCTCCGCCACCATTTTACCATACGCAGTCGGCAGTCTGGTGCCGATAATTCCTAATGCTTTTTCATCTTCTTGCTTTATTTCTCCACGTATAAATAAGACTGGTGGTGCATGCGATATATTCTTAAGATTCTTGGGATAATTCACATCCAGATACGATACAGTTTTTATACCTAATTGTTCGGCACGCTGGTATTTTTCTTCAGTCTCTTTGCTCTGTTTATAATTCTTGATCGCACCAGCAATCTCATTATCAATACCTTTAACATTTAATAAATCCTGCATCTCTGCATTAAATATTGCTTCGGGTGTCTGAAACTCCTGCAAAAGATTTTTCAGTTTTGCTTCGGTCATTCTTGGAATGTCAAACAGGTCAATAAACAGAAAGCTCATTTATTCTGCTGCAGAAATAATCTCAACTCTTCAATCCCCTGACCATTCAGAGCCGAGACATAAAAGGCAGGTAATTTAACCCGATACTTCTTGATTTTCTTGACTAAATCAATCTTATTAAAAACCACAATCTGCTCTTTATTCAGTATCTCAGGATTATATGCTCTGATTTCATTCTCGAGTGTTTTTAAATCGTCTAATGGTTTGGCTTGGCTCGCGTCGATTACATAGATTATTCTTTTTGTCCGCTCAATATGCCGTAAAAAGACCAGTCCCAGACCCCTGCCTTGTGCTGCGCCTTGAATAATGCCCGGCATATCGGCAACGGTAAAATTTGCCAGGTCGTGCTTAAAAACACCCAGGTTTGGTGATAAAGTCGTGAACGGATAATCTCCAATTTTGGGATGTGCCTGAGTTAATTTAGAAAGCAAAGTTGACTTACCCGTATTAGGCAGACCGACCAGACCAATATCCGCAATCAGGCGTAAAATCAGTTTTATTTTTCGTTTCTCACCTTCACTGCCCGTTTCCCGAATTCTTGGCGCCTGATTGGTTGAAGTCGCAAACATTGCATTTCCCCTGCCGCCTTTACCCCCTTGAGCAACCAAAACAGTTTGACCGTTTTCAATTATCTCGCCCAGATATTTATCCGTCTCGATATCAAAAATATCTGTACCTAATGGCACTGTAATGTAAATATTATCACCTGACTTACCGTGTTTATTCGAACCTTTGCCGTGCTGACCCCGTTCTGATTTATATCGGTATTTGTATTCCAGATCAGCTAAGGTCTGCAGACTCTTTTTACCGATTAAATAAATTGACCCGCCATTGCCGCCATTACCGCCATTGGGTCCGCCTCTGGGAATAAACTTTTCCCGTCGAAATGAAATACACCCGTCACCGCCATTACCGGCTTCGATATTAATGACAACCTTATCAACAAATTTCATACACTTATCTGCTCACTCCTGACTTCTCATGCCTTTCTTTTTCTTCAGTTTCTTTTGTACAGCTACAATAACTGGTTCGGGCAAAAACTCTTTCAAATCTCCGCCCATCCGGGCAATCTCTTTTGCCAATGATGCGGACAGATAGGCATACTTTTCTGATGCGAGCAAAAATATGGTTTCAATCTCAGGTGCGATTTTACGGTTGGTCAATGCCATCTGGAATTCATAATCAAAATCTGAAATCGTGCGCAAGCCCCGGATAATTGTGCAGGCTTTTTCTTGCTTGACAAAGTCAACCAAGAGCCCGTCAAATGCCTTGACCTGAATCCGTTTTAAATTGGCAGTAACTTTTTTCACCAGGGCTTCCCGTTCTTTTAAGGTAAAGATCGGTGATTTTTCCTGCCGGCGGGCAACGCCGATTGTAATCTGGTCAAATAATCTTAATGCCCGTTTAATCACATCAATATGACCGTTCGTAATCGGGTCAAAACTACCTGGAAACACGGCTTTTTTCATTATTATCTCCTCTTGACTAATATTGTAATAACTGTGTCACTATATTTTTTTTCTTTATACAACTCAAGCTTATCTGGTATCGGGAATATCTCTTTTTTATGATGCTCGACAACCGCGATACCATTAACCGTCAGCATATCATACTCAGCAATCTTTTCGACTACTGGTGCCACTAAATTCATATTATAGGGCGGGTCTAAAAAAATCAAGTCAAACTTTTCGGTTTTGATTCTCTGCATTGCCTTAACCGCATCGAGTCTGATTACATTTACTTTGGCTTCATACCCTTGAATATTCTTAGATAAATATCTTATAGTAATCTGGTCATTATCAATAAAAGTTACTGATGCGGCACCGCGCGATAATGCTTCGATGCCGACTGCGCCGGCACCGGCAAAAATATCACAGACATTTGCACTTTCGAGTAAATCCGGAAAATTCGCTTCGATGATATTAAACACCGCACTGCGGATTTTATCGGTCGTCGGCCTGAGTCCCCGGGCAGGATAAATGAGCTTCTTACCTTTCAGTTTACCCGCCGCAATCTGCATATGCCAGTATACATTTGACAATACTCAGTTGTCAATATAATTAACAATAGAAAACTAAAAACCAAAAATAAAAAACTAAAAACATAAACATAAAAATGTAAAAACTTTATTATTCTTAAATGGTTTGATGTTTTTGATATGTGTTTTTAATATTTGGTTTTTCATTTTTAATTTAAGCGGTCTGCGTCTCTTGTCTTGACAAATCGCCAATATTACTGATAATAAAAATACGACATGAAAACGATTTTCCGCCTGCTCTTTAATAATCTTAATTTTAAGATTATTGCGGTTATCATGGCAATCATAATCTGGATATTGGCAGTATTGTTTCGCACCAACAAAGTCAGCACGGTCATTCCGATCCAATACACCAAATTAGCCGGTGATTTGATTGTCACTGACACCAATACACACCAGGTTCGGGTCATCTTAGAAGGACGCGGCAGTGATTTTTTCAAGCTCATTATCAACAAACCCGAATACCGGCTTAACCTGTCCATGGCAAAATTCGGCACCAACCAGTATCGGCTGATTGCTGATGAAATCAGCGTCTCGTCACCGATTATTGTCAAATCAATCACGCCTGAATATCTGGAAATGAAAATCGACTATTTAGACAGCAATAAAGTCGACATTTCAGTTCCACATCGGTATGATAGCCAGAAAGGCATTTATATTACCAACATTGCAGTTAATGATAATGTTACCTTGTTTGGTCCGGAAGCGCAACTCCGCTTTATCAAAGAAATATCTACTGAATCATTATTTATCTCAAGTTATTCTGCGCCTGAGGTTGAACGCAGATTAAAAATCATACCGCCCGATGCAAAACTCTTTACAACTCAACCTGACTCAGTAACAATTATTGCATCGATAGAAAAAGAAGAAACCAAAACTGTTGAAAATGTACCTCTGAAAATTACCGCACCGGCAAGAAAAAAAATATCAATCCTGCCCGATTCTGCCCAAATTACGGTGCGCGGTCCAGCCAGTATTATCGAGCAACTGGAAAAAGGTGATATCAAAGTCATTCTTGACTTATCACGACTCGAAGCCGGTGAACACAATCTGCCTGCGGAAATCATCCTGCCCCGCAGCGTCTTTCTGGTAAAATGCGAACCGCCCTTATTTGAAATCAAAATCCAGTAAGATTTACAAATCATGATTTTTCTCGGCATTGAAACCTCTTGCGACGAGACTGCGGCAAGCGTAATTTCAGCGCAGGAAAAAGAACCCCGCGCTTCTTATAATATTCTTTCCAGTATTGTTTCGTCTCAATATGTGCACTCTCAATACGGCGGTGTCATTCCTGAACTCGCTTCCCGCGCCCATATTCAATTAATCGTGCCGATAACCCAGACTGCGCTTGATGTTGCGAAAATCAATTATCAGGATTTAGACGGCATTGCAGTAACTTATGCACCAGGTCTGGTTGGTGCTTTACTGGTCGGTCTCTCGTTTACCAAAGCATTATCATTAAGCTTGAACAAACCATTTATTGGTGTTAACCATCTGGAAGGACATATCTTTTCATTATTACTATCTTATCCTGAATTAAACCCGCCATTCCTGGCAATGATAATCTCCGGCGGTCATACTGAGCTCTTACTTATCAAAGGATTGTGCGATTACGAACAACTCGGCTCGACTACTGACGATGCCTGCGGCGAAGCGTTTGACAAAGTTGCCCGCATGCTCGGACTTCCTTATCCGGGCGGTGCGTTTATCGAGAAACTGGCTCTGACTGGCAAGCGGACCGTAAAATTTCCCGTGCCGGATATTCCTGATTATGATTTCAGTTTTTCCGGTCTTAAAACTGCGGTCTTGTATTATCTGCAAAAAGAAAAAAATCCGGTTAAAGAAAATGTTGCATATAGTTTTCAGGAAACAGTTTCTGATTTTCTCTTGAAAAAAATCGATCGCGCCGCTGACCATTATAAAATCAATCGCATTGGCATATCGGGCGGTGTTGCCATTAATAAACGGATACAGGAACGCTTTAGCCAATATGGCAAAGAGCATAATCTTCAGTTCTATTTTCCTAATCCCCAGATGTGCACGGACAATGCGGCAATGATTGCTGCGGCTGGCATTGAACGCTATAAACGCTTTGGTCCCTCGCCTTTATCCCTGACCGCCGAAGCCAGAGTCAAACTCATATAAAATTACACAGATTAAATAAAGATTACACAGAAAATAATTTTGCATTTTGACTTGTAATTTTGATTTTTGACTTTTAATTTTTGAATTATCCTCATACCCTTCCCGTCTCTTCACCTCTGCTCATATCTGTCTTTGTCTCCGTGTCCCATGCCTAATGCTTGCCACATTTTCTATGATTAGTGCATTTCCTGTCTTTGCTTGTTTCTTTATGAGCACTCTTACCTGATATCTTCCTTTATGTCTTATTTTACAACTAATCCCAAATCCCTGTTCCCTAAATCCTTTATTTTCTTCCCGACCCCCTGCGCCCTACCCCCTTGAAAGTAGTTTTTGGTTGTTAGTTGTTGGTTGTTAGAGAATTATGGGAAATTTTGAGTGAGTTTTTAGTATCTATACAGTTGACATTTTGGTTTCTTTTTAAGATTGATGAATATTATT
>JAGXRL010000117.1 GCA_018335915.1 Candidatus Latescibacterota bacterium | reverse complement strand
GAAAACCCAAAGCAAAAGCAGTCTCAAACCCAATCATACCTGACTTTGCTTTATTCCAATTTGAAAGATCCTTTAACCGCAGATTTAACCGATTTTTCTCTAATCTGTGTTGATCTGTGTGCATCTGTGGTTTCAAAGGATTTTTTGCTTTAGAGTGCCAGGGCGCGTGGTCAGTAGCAATTGCATCGATTGTGCCATCAACAAGGGCTTGTTTGATTGCTTCAACATCTGCTTTGGTGCGTAAAGACGGTGAGACTTTGAAGTTCGTATTCAAACTCAGGCAGTTTTTATCTGTGAGGGTAAAATAATGGGGACATGTTTCTGCTGTAATTCGTATACCCCGCTTTTTTGCCCAGCTGATTAGTTCAACTGACTTCTGGCATGAAACATGGGCAATATGCACCCAGCCGCCAGTCTGTTCTGAAAGTAAAATATCGCGTAAAACCATAATCGATTCTGCCGTATCAGGAATACCTTTTAATCCCAGTTTTTTACTCACCCGTCCCAGATTTATCACACCGTCTTTGGAAAGTGTTAAAACCTCGCAGTGATTGATGACCGGAATGTCACATTTCTTGGATAAGAGCAAGGCATCGCGCATAATTTCTGGATTATATACTGGTGAACCGTCATCAGATATTGCGACCACGCCTGCCTGCACCATCTTTTCTAAATCAACCAGTTCTTCACCGGCACGGTTTTTCGTAACCGCGCCAATCACTAACACCTGCGCATAATCTGCTTTTTTTGCCTGACTTTGAATGAACTTTACGAGTCTTGGATTATCGATTGCGGGTTTAGTATTAGGCATACAGCAGATTTGTGTAAAACCACCCGCAATTGCCGACAATGAACCGGTCTTGACGGTTTCTGATTTAATAAAACCCGGTTCGCGCAGATGACAGTGCAGGTCAATAAAACCCGGGCTGATATATTCTGAATCAATCAGATTAATCACCAATGCATCTTTATTTTGACTCTTGCCGATTTTCTTAATCACGCCATTTTTAATATAAATATCTGGATTGGCAACGATTTTTTTACCAGGTATAACCAGTTTGCCGCCACGGATAATCAAATTTTTGTACGCCTGTTTTACTATGGGTTTTCTATTTGTAGGCAAACCTGTCTATCCGACCAGAATCATTTTTAAAAGCGCCATCCGGATGTACAGACCGTTTTGCGCCTGGCGAAAATATGCCGCCCGCTTGTCTTCGTCAACTTCAACACTGATTTCGTTCACGCGCGGCAGGGGATGCATCACAATCGCATGCTTTTTCATTACTTTTAAAATATTCTTATCGATAATATACTTATCTTTGGCTTTTTCAAAATCATCCAAGTTTTCGCCAAACCGCTCTTTCTGAATTCGGGTCTGATAAATCACATCAACTTCTGCCGCAACTTTCACAAGGTCGGTCTCTTCGAAAAACGGCACATTATTATTGGTGAGATGATTTTTGATATCGCCGTGCATCTTGACCACCTCGGGTGCGACAAAATAAATCTTGACACCGCTGTATTTAGCCAGAAGATACGAGAGCGAACGCACGGTCCGGCTGTATGCCAAATCTCCCACCATCGCAATCGAAATGCCTTCGATTTTACCGAGTTCATTCTTAATTGTGTACAAATCGAGCAATGCCTGAGTCGGATGCTGGCCTGGTCCGTCACCGGCATTAATAATCGGCACTGGCGAAACCTTTGCCGCCCGCTCCGCCGCACCACTTTCAAAATGGCGCAAAACAATCAAGTCTGAATAACCGCCCAGAATCCGGGTCGTATCTTCCAAGGATTCACCTTTGGCAGTGGATGAAAACTCGCGGGCATTCTCGGTAGAGATTAACTCACCACCTAATCTGATCATGGCGGTTTCAAATGATAAACGGGTGCGGGTCGATGGTTCGTAAAAAATCGTCGCCATAATCTTACCCTTGAGCAGATCAGTACCGCCTTGCTGACAGATTTCGGGCATTGTTTTTGCGTTCTCAAAAATCTCATCCAGCACCTTAAGGTCAAATTGCTGGGCTTTTAAAATATGCTGCAGTTTCATCTTTGGTTACGAATGATACAAAGCGAGTGAACTTTCCTTAAGGTCACACTCGGCTCGGCCGGACATTGTTACTTAAGAATAATCGAAAGCGGAATCAAAATCACATACCCGGCAACCAACAAAATTGGCGCCAAAGTTATCGAACCTCTGGATAAGAACAAAAATCCGAGTCCGATTGTAATCACACCGAGTATAAAGAGCACATAATTTTTCGGTTTGAACACAATATTGGGACGGGGTGGAACTTTGGGTGCGACCGGTTTTTTAAAATCTTTCTTTCTGTCTTGCTGTGCCATTGTGCTTGAATATTATCCTAAATTTTTGTTTCTGTCAATGCTGTCTGAAATATTTTTTTCTGGCGGCGCTGGTCCTGCGACTGCCTCTTGCTGATTCTGATTTTTCTGCTCCGGTTCGAATTTACGGATAATAAAAGCAACAATCTCTTCAGTCTTTTTTAAATCGTCTTTGGGCAGAAGCAGGTGAATGCCGCGGAAATTATCCAAAAAATTTCTTTTTGTGAACGGACTTAAAACAATGCCGGTTGTTGTTTTATAATATTTACGAAACCGCGACCATTCCAGTTTATTTTTGAATAACTTCTTGTCGATAACAATATCCGTGTCTGTAAAAGTATAGCGGGTCGGCAGAAAATAAGCGTTAAGTGAAGCGAAAAGCACAACTGCGGCGAGTACTGCCCAAGCCAGACCGTAAAAAACGACCAAGAACAAGATAAAAATTCCCAGAATAATCGAGACCGCTATGGTCTTTTGCGGATACTCTTTTGCCCGATGTACTTGCCAGTTAATCATTTTGATTTATTGAGGATCTTATTTTTAATTTTTGATATTTAATTTTTAATATAGTATAATGGGTCCGGTAGGACTTGAACCTACGACCAGCTGATTATGAGTCAGCTGCTCTAACCAACTGAGCTACGGACCCAGGTTTTATATTTTACCTTAATTATTATTAAAGTCAATCGACAAATTACCTTACCCAATTAATGTCTATCTCTTCTCAATATCTTATCTTGTCAAAATCAGTTTCTTGGTCGCGCGATAATCATCTGTTTGCAGAGTATAAAAATAAATGCCTTCGGCAACCGCCCGGTTCTGTTCATCTCGGCCATTCCAAAGATAATTATACACGCCTTTTTCCAGGCTCGAATTAATCAGGGTCTTAATCAACCGTCCAGACGCATCATATATTTTGAGTCCGACCTTTGCTGGTGAGGCAATCGAGAACGAGATATTAGTCATGCCTTGACTGACCGGATTTGGTTTTGCCGCCAAGAGCATGGTTCTGATTTGACCAATCGGTTCTAGTCCTTGTTCAATACCCGACATTGCGCTCATAAAACCGATGCCCATCACATCGTCAAGATACCAGCCATTCATAACTACGGCCGCATCACTGCCAAAATGCCATCTGATTAAAAATTGCTGTCCAGCAGTAACCGGCAGAATAAAAGTTGCTTCAACCCAGGATTGACTATTACCAGAATAGCACGATTCATTAGCAATGCCGGCATTGGTCGTATAACCAAATCCGTCATAACCGCTGACCGGTCGAATCAGATTCCAGTTCAAACCGCCATTAGTCGAAATCTTAACATTACCGCCGTCATAAGCCCGTCCCGGATACATGCCGCTCAGTTCCATTTGATACCAGTGCCAGAATTTAAGTTGCGGATTGTCTATGGTTGCGACAAACGGTTCGCTGGTCAATTTCCAGTTCGCACTATTAGCATAGTTGCCGCCGAGCACAGTTGCCCAGACCTGAGTTCCTGAATAAGCAGCATTCGGACCGGAAACAGGTTCACCCCATTGCCAGGCATTGGTCAGCGGGTCAGCCACATAATTGTTCGGCAATTCAAAATTCGCAAAATAGACCTCGACTGGCAAACTGAACTGCAAAGTCTCGACATACACGCCGGCTGTGACAATAACTTGAAACTCAGCCATAGTGCCAGGCGTGATTGAAGAATCAGCTGTAACCATAAACGGGTCCAGTGCATTAGTACCGATATTATTAGTATCGATTGTGCCAAAACTGCTGTTCGGGTCATTAATAATAATTCCGGTCGTGTTACAGGTTAAAACCGCATTTATATTCTCAGCATTGGCACCGCCAATATTTCTGAGCGTAACCACTAAATTTACGGTTTCGCCAAGATTGATTACCTGATTATTATCTCCGCCCACGACCTGGGTCCCGAGATAGGTAAGAATCGGGGCAAAAACCCGCAGACTACCATAAGACAAGAAAGTACTATCATACATGTCGTGGAACTGGAACATGAAATTGAGTAGATGATTATTCGGGCAATTATTAGCGATTTGGAAACGATAATACGGATTGGAAAGCGCAGAATCGTCCTGTAGAATATTGCCAAACCAGCTCGAATCAATAACCATACTCACAAACGAATCCGTCGTAGTTAATAAACCATAAATACTATGACCAGTGCCAACTCCGATATTTTTAGCCCACACGCCCCAATCAATAATTTCGCCCGGATTTAACTGGTTATTTCCACCTGAGTCATTAACAATACCTGTGGTTGTGATAATATACGGATAACTTGAAGAAACGACTGGAATGGTTGTCTGATAACGATAATAATTCTGTTTGGTCACGGTCACTATCATATTATTACCTGGTATCTGCGGCGCAATCGTAATTGCCTGCGGACTACCGGTTGCCTGAGCCGCACCAATAATTTCACCATTCACGGTCAAAGCAACTATCGCACTGTCATTCGCAGTTACGGTAAATGATGCAACACCTCCCATCAAGGTTGGCATATGGGTCACGGTTAAGTTCTGCGGCACTTCTGAATACAGCGGATTAAACACGTCACCGTGATGATGGAACAAATAATAGGTGACCTGTTTATTGCCTGTATTGTAAGGCCAGCTTGAACCGTACAAAAAAATCTTACCATAATTCTGTGCCGCACACGGATAGAGCAAGCTTGATGGCATAATATCCTGCGTCGGATAATCAGGCATAAACTGCTGCCACATACAATCATACATACCCCAGGCATAGGCATCATTGACAAATGAATACGAGACGTGACTCGCGGCATTTACACCTAAGGCACCGCTCGGTGCATTATTATAAGTGTAACGGTGAAACTTCTCTGTAAAACATTCGTTTGACCAGTCAAATCGGCCAGTCAGACAATTGTGCGAATTGACAAAAATCAGCTTGTCATTGGTCAGACTGTTAATACTCGAGTTATTAAACTGCGGCTCACCCCAACCAGTTTCTGAACCATGGTCACGATGCTGCAGCATAAATCCGCCTGAATTAATCGCATTGACAATGCCCTGGGTCGAACCATTGTTCCACCAGGCCGAACCATTCGGATTAGTTAATGAAGGCAGCCAGCCGACATTGTAAAAATAATTAACCACAGTTGCAGTATTTGTTGCAGTTGACCAATTGCCACCTGCAGTCGGCGTGCCTGAATAAATATTATACTGTCGTGCTGGATTTTTACCCAAACCCGTAACAAAGAAACCGCGCACCACTTCGGCACAAAGCTGAAACCACCGCTCGGTCTGCCAGCCGCAGGCAACTAATGGTTCGTTATAAAAATTAGCTGCGGTCGGCGGGGTCCGCTCATGATTTAAAAATTTATTCACCATCACACTTAACTGAGTTTCGTTCTGAGCACAGATCCGGGCATGAAACATATCAGGCAGATGATTGTTCGTCATATCTGCATTCCACAGGTCAGAGACATAGGTTCCAGAATATGGGTGCGATTGCCGGTATGAAGTGATGCCATACACTTTGCCAGAACTCTCATAATCCGACAAAAGCAAAAACCCGACTGGCCGCGGGGTCCAGGTATTATAAGCAGTGGTCAGAAAATTCTTGATTGCGGTCGTCGTATTGCCGCCAACCTGAGTTAAAGTGTAAACCTGTGTTGAAATACCCTGTAAATTGCGCCAGCGTTTAATTGTATCACCCCAGGCAATAAAAACCGGGTCGTCCGGCACAATTATAATATATTCATAACCATTACGACCGCCAATCCGCTCTGGTGCAAAGAAATCGACTTTCGGCAAAGAACTGTAATTTAATAAATGTCCTTGCAGAATCGGTTCCCAGTAAATATTACGCAAGACATCGTCACCAAAATGACCATTACCACCGATAAAATCAACTCGTACCCGAATATCTTTATACACAATCAACTCTTTTGTGACCGGATTATATTGAAACGGCGTGATACCAAGAATAACGCAATCGACTCCGCGAATCTGTAATGGCTCGGATAATTTAACTGGTGCGTCTGGATAATAAGCATCTTTATCATAAATATCCATGTTCTTAACATAGCGCAAAGGTGCATCATCAGTATCTAACGGAATATTTGGTGCTGGTGCGACTTCGATATTCTTATACACTTCGGTCCGGGCATTAACAATCGTCGCGCGTGCGGTAGCACCCTGTGGAATCGCAATATATCTGCCGGTACCGGCTAAGTTTGGTGCACCTTGGTCATTCGGTAAAAAGATACCCGGTATACCATAAGATTTCATTGGTTGACCATCGATGTCCATCTCTTCAATTACCATCTGATGAATACTGAATACGACTTCAATGCCCGCATCTGTTTCTGATGCGACATTGAACATAGAGTTTCTGCCCCAGTTCTCTGTATAAGTTATGACTTCACTGTTTGCCGCAAAAACCACGGCCACAAATACAAGTATAGTTAATAATATATTTTTAGACATAAATCCTCCTCTAAAATTTAGATTTATTTTCATTATTGCCTTCAGCGCAAATATCATTCTTCACCAATATTTTAACCTGATAAACAGGTGTGTCAACAATAAATTATCCAGTAATACAAACGGGTGCGCCCCGGTCTTGCGGGTCGCACCCTTGAAAGTCTCTGAGAACTCTGTGCCTCAGTGACTCTGTGGTATTTTATTATCTCGTCAGCACGAGTTTTTTAGTTTGACTGTAATCATCGGTTTTCAGAGTATAGAAATAGACTCCTTCGGCAACTTTCCGGTTATTTTCATCTTTGCCGTTCCAGATGTAATTGTGCATACCTTGTTCGAGCGGCGCATTGACCAGTGTTTTAATCAGCCGTCCGGATGCGTCATAAATCTTGAGCGCAGCATTTGCCGGTGATGCGAGCACGAAAGAGATATTGGTCACGCCTCTTGATAATGGATTCGGTTTTGCCGCATTAAGAATTGTGACCATCGGCATTGTGCTTATCATCTCCTCTGCCATACCAACCTGATGACCGTCAACCCGCACATCGTCAATAAATACACGAAACTGGTAAAGTCCCCTGTTTACAAACGCAAGGTATATTGATTGGTTTGCATATGCATTAAGCGAAATGATATTTTCGACATAGGTGGGGGAATTGAAGCTCAACGAATCAAGCACAATAGTAAAATCATTTACTGTATTTCCTGTGATTGACAATCTAACAACTAATTGTTCAGGCCATGTTGTACTGTATGCCCGATACCAGAATTTAAAAGTCGCGCCTGCCGCCGGAATCGCAAGCTGCGGCGTTACCAGCCAGTCATCGTTCTGTAGAGTCGACGTCTCCCAACGACAATTTGCACAGGCGACACCCGTATGTTGGTATCCAGCAGTTGTATATCTTTCCCATAGCATTGTGCCGCCGTCATTGTTATACACAACCCAGCCCGGTGGCGGGAAAGTAGTGCCTTCAAAACCCTCGCTTAAGATTGTAAATGCGATTTCACATGTGGTCGTGCGCCGGTCATTAGCCGGATTCGTATCATTGACAAGCATGGAACGGACAATCACGGTAACTTCTTCAGTAAGAGTCGGGGTCCAGGCAGCAAACGCAATCGTTATCGTATCGCCGGCATTAATCGACTGAGTCTGAGTATTGAAATGTCTCAGTTCACCGCCCGGTCCGACAATCGAGCAGATTACCGGTACATTGGTCTGAAATGCAGAACCATAGTTCTGTAATACTGCAGTCACGGTCATCGGCGTATTAATCATGTGGTGCGCTCCCGGTGAAGTAATTGCAGCAATACCAACATCATTTGCCGGCGGAGTTTGAACTGTCATTGCCATTCGAACATTAGCTCTGAGATAAGTGCGAGTCAATGAAGTTGGAACGGCCGCGCCATAAGCATACCGGCTTCGATAATTCGGTGTTGTTGTCGTATAACGGTAATAAGGATAACCGGTAATTGCAGCGTCTTGTCTGACAATCAAAACTCGAAGATTATCCGCATTATTATATAAAAACGGTGTAGTAAGTGTAACATCCATCCAACCTTCAGTCGCATTATTAGTAAACTGACCTTGAAATACCCGGGTATAACCAGTCGTATCCCAGGCGCCGGTTTCAATTGTAGCATCAGGAGTGTGCTTCATATATATTACGACGCCGTTAATCGGGTCGACATTAGTTCCGGAATTCTTATACAAAGCAAAGCTGGTTATTTCACCATAACAACCGATTTCTTCCTGCAGAAAAATTCCTTCTGAGACCGAATTTGCCGCATTACAATTCATCGTGTAAAAATACGAACCGGTCGTAGCAGTGCCGATTGTGATATACGGGCTAATCTCAGTATTTCTTACTTTGCGGTCATTACCAGGAACTTCATCGCCAACCAATACTGTTCTTACGCTGACCATTACACTTTCTGCCGTAGTTGCCGTATATGAACCAAAATTAACTGTCGTGTCACTGCCCGCGGTTAAAGAAATCGTGCGCGTGCTCGTATAAAGAACCGCTTTACTGCTGTTCGAAATCGTGCAATGGACTGCAAAATTGGTCTGGTTGGCACTACCATAATTCTGAATCAATGCTGACGGCTGAATCGGGATACCGATAAACTGCAGATTGGGCGGACTTATAATCTGCCGAACTCCGACATCATTAACCGGTGGTGCTGCCGGGGTCATACCCAATTGAACATTTGCCCGCAAATAGGTTCGGGTTATCGAAACCGGCAAAGTCGCGCCATAAGCATACCGGCTTCGATAATTCGGTGTTGTTGTCGTATAACGATAAGCTGGATAACCGGTAAAAGCAGCCGCCTGACGCACAATCATAACCTGAAGATTATCAACATTATTATATAGAAACGGTGTGGTCAAGGTAACGCTCATCCAGCCGACTGTCGCATTATTAGTAAAATCGCCGGAATAAACCAGGGTGTAGTCTTCATAATTCCAAGGACCGGTCTCAGTCACTTCATTAGGAACATGCCGCATATATATTCTCACGCCGGTAATCGGGTCAACATTGGCACCGGAATTTTTATACAGGGCATAACTGGTAATCGTACCGTATTGACCGATTTCTGATTGCAAGTAGATTTGGTCGGAAACCGAATTTGCCGCATTACAATTCATCGTGTAAAGATACGAACCGGTCGTGGCAGTACCGATTTCAATCGTAATCGTACTGGTCACATTAGTCGTGCTGGTCATTCCGTCATTACCCGGATTACTGTCATTAGTCAAATTGGTTCTCATCTTGACCGTACACATCTCTTCAATCGTCGGTGTCCAGGAGGCAAAATTAACCCGAATCGTATCACCCGCAGCAAGCGTTGGTATGGTTTGCGTATTAGTATATCTCACCACGCCGCCGGCACCAACAATCGAACAAGATACTGGAATATTGGTCTGAACTAAAGTACCAAAATTCTTAACTTTGGCAATCGGTGCAATCGGTGTGTTCGGTATCGTAATATCACCCGGACTGATAATCGCATTAACACCGACATCGCGTTGAGATGGCGGTGGGAAATAGACTCGCAAACAGTAAACTATATCCAAAGGTTTTGCCTGACCTAAAATTAACAGGAACGAATCGCGCCACATCTCACAGCCACCGGCAATTGCTGAATCACCTAACGGGTTAATGATTTCGGTAATCTGGCAAGAATCATACGAACCAAAATTGGGGTAAGTATACTTAATCAGAGTTGACATCGGATTTTGGGCATATCCCCACATATAACCCTGCGGGTCATATGCTAAACCATATAAATTAAAAACTGCTGGTGCGACTTGTCGGGCAGTACCGCCCTGAGTTGAGATTTTATAAATCGGTACTGCAAAATTCGATGTCCACAATGAATCCTCAAGATTATTATCAGTAAGTGCTCTGACTATTGCGGGAGTCGAAACCGCATAAGAACCGACCACATTATAAGGTGGCAAAGGATTAATTTTATGCAGATATCCTTCATAACCCGCATACACATACCCATCATAAAAACACATATCACGATAACCCCAGCCAGAATTATCTGGCTGCATAAATGAATCGACTAAAGTCCGTGTGTTCAAATTGTAAATAAGTATCCTATTATCAGTCGTAACCGTACTTGAACCAGCGTCACTAACCCATAATAAAGTTTCCCCGGCTGGATAAGTTCCAATACAAACTGGCGTTAATCCCAATGCAGTTGTTGTACTGTTGATTCTTATCGTCCATTCAATTTCATATTCAATATTCAAATCAGTCGGTGGCATTTCTGGGATTATACCGGTATCGGATGTTTCAACAAAGTCAGTAACCGCATTACCTGCCGCAAAACTGAAGCATAATGCAATTATACAAATTATAACATTTCTAAACATTGCTTCCCCCTCTAAAATTTTTCTTTTTGTTGGCTGAAAAATAATATGTAACCTTATCTTTAGTTTCTTAATTAAAATGTATTATATATTATAAGTCACTCTTTTATATTGCCATTTTGTACACTCATCACTATAGCCATTGCTCGCGCGAAATTAAAAACCTTCATTCTTGTTTCTACCCAAGAATAATACTGAAACGCAGGTTTGTCAAGGATAAAACCCTAAATAGTTCATTAAATAAAAAAGGGTGCGACCCGGTTTTACAGGCCGCACCCTTGAAAGTTTGTTGTCATTCTGAGCGAAGATGAAGAATCTGCGAGAGACCCTTCGCTTCACTCAGGGTGACAAGAATTTCTTATCTCGTTAACACGAGTTTTTTAGTCGAAGTGTGATTTTCAGTTTCCAGAGTATAGAAATAAACGCCTTCAGCAACCTTACGATTATTGTCATCTCTGCCATTCCAGGTCAGATTATAAGTGCCAGTATTGTAATGACCGTTAACTAAAGTTCTGATGATTCTGCCTGATGCATCATAGATTCTCAAACTCGCTTGAGTCGGTTTGGCAATATTGAATGAGATAAGGGCATTACCGCT
>JAGXRL010000116.1 GCA_018335915.1 Candidatus Latescibacterota bacterium | reverse complement strand
AAAGTTGATGTCCATGTCAAAGGACCCGGACCGGGTCGGGAAGCCGCAATCCGTTCTTTACAGAATGCCGGACTTAAAATTAACTCGATTCGCGATATTACCCCGATTCCTCATAATGGCTGCCGACCACCCAAACCAAGACGAGTATAAAGACTGTTGACAAAAACGATATTTTTCATTATATTAATAGATTATAATTAATTATGGCAAGATATATAGGACCGAAATGTAAAAAATGCCGAAGCATGGGCGAAAAATTATTCCTTAAAGGGGATAAGTGTGTTACGGATAAATGCGTTTTTCCGAAACGGGTCGGTAAAAGCACTGGACGACCCAAAAAACTCTCCCATTATTCATTACAGTTAAAAGAGAAACAGAAACTCAGGGCAATCTACGGTTTATTGGAAAATCCGTTCCATCTCTTATTTGAACGCGCCCGTAAAAAGAATCCGGCTGAACAACTGCTCATTTCCCTGGAACGCAGACTTGATAATACCGTGTACCGGCTCGGTTTTGCCGATTCTCGTAATCAAGCCCGGCAGATTATTAAACACGGCCATATTCTGGTCAATTCGAAAAAAGTCAATATCCCCTCTTATGAAGTCAGTGCCAATGACCAGATTGCAGTTAAAGATAAAAAAGGAATTGAATTAATAAAAAATATCCTCGCTGAAAAAGAACCAACCCCGACCGACTGGCTTTCTTTGGATAAAGACAATATCACGGCGACTGTTCTGCGTCTCCCCTCCAAAGAGGATATTAAAGACATCCCGATTAATACCCAATTAATCGTGGAGTTGTATTCAAAATAAGATTATGAAACTATCACCAATTTTATTACCTGACGGTGCGGTTGCTGATAAAGAATCATTAACCGAGAGTTATGGACGCTTTACAATCGCGCCGCTGGAAAAAGGTTGGGGACATTCAATTGGTAATTCAATCCGCCGTGCTCTGCTCGGTTCGATTCAGGGCGCTGCTATTACCCAGGTTAGAATTGATAATGTCCTGCATGAATTCTCGACCATCCCTGGTGTTTTGGAAGATGTGCCGCAGATTGTCTTGAATCTTAAGAAAATCCGCCTCCGCCTTGATTCTGAATCGCATAAAAACTGCTACCTGCATGTCAAAGGTGCTGATTTGTTTAAAGCGCGCCATCTCACGGTTCCGCCCGAAATCACGATTACTAATCCAGACCAGCCGATTCTGACCATTACCGAAGCCAATCGAAGCGTTAATATTGAGATGCGGGTTGAAAATGGACGCGGTTATATTCCGGCTGAACGCTCGGAAAAAAAGAGCGGTTATCCGGAAGGTACGATCTTTCTCGATGCCTTCTTCTCCCCGGTCAAGAAAGTTAATTTTATTGTTGAAAATACCCGGGTTGCTGACCGCGCTGATTATGAAAAGATAATTCTCGAAATCTGGACTGATGGCACTGTTTTACCTGAAGAATGTCTGATTCAGAGCGCCACGATTCTCAAGAATCACATGCTCGCTTTGATTCCTCAGGAAAAAGAACCCGAGTTCTTTACTGCCGAAAAATACGACCGTGACCGACAGCGATTACAGGAATTACTTAAAATGGATATTAATGAATTAGAGCTCTCGAATCGAGCGCTCAATTGTTTAAAAAATGGCCGTTCCAAACAGACCGGTGAAAAACTCAATATACAGACGGTCGGCGATTTAGTCGGACGCACTGAGCGGGAAATGCTCGATATTGAAAACTTTGGCCGCAAGACCTTGGAAGAAGTCCGGGAAATCCTTGAAGACCGCGGTTTGAGTTTTGGAATGGACGTTGAAAATATTTTAAAAAAGGGTTAATTTTGCGACACTCAAATAAAAATAAGAAACTGGGCAGAACCAAATCCCATCGCGATGCCATGATTAAGAATATGATTCGCTCGCTCGTAATTCACGAACGGATTAAAACCACGCTCGCCAAAGCAAAACTGGTCAAAAGGCACGCAGAAAGGGTCATTTCGTTCAGTCTGGAAAAGACCGTTGCTAATCAGCGTATTATCAATCAAACTCTGCAAGACCGAACTTTAGTCAAACGGTTGTGTGATGAAATCGCGCCCCGTTTTGCTAATCACAAAGGCGGCTATACCAGAATTTTCAAATTAGGCACTCGCCCCGGTGACAGTGCTGAGACTGCATTGCTTGAATTAACCGTAAAAAAACCCAAAGAAACCACCAAAAAAGAAGCCAAACAAGCTAAAAAGAAATAGTGTTGTTCTCAGATGTTAAGATTTCTCGTTAAGTCAAAAATTCAGCGTCCCCGTATTACTGATAAAAATCTCTATTATGAAGGCAGTATTACGATTGACGAAGATTTACTCCAAAAAGCCGATATTGTCGAGAACGAGATGGTGCAGATTGTAAATGTCAATACTGGTGCCCGGTTTGAAACTTATGTCATGAAAGGTGAGCGTAATTCGGGCGCGATTGTCTTAAACGGCGGTGCCGCCCGGTTAGGTGAAATTGGTGATGAAATTATCATAATCTCTTATGCGGCGGTTGAAACAATTTCCGCACGAAGTTTTGAACCCAAAAAAGTATTTGTTGATAAAGACAATCACATAATTAATGACCGGAATAATTCTCGCAGCGGGTAAAAGCAAACGGATGGGTCTTACCCATTCCAAAGTACTCTTGCCTCTGAACGGTCGGCCGGTTCTCTCATATCTAATTGACCTTGCCCAAAAAGCCGACCTCAAGCCACTCCTGATTGTCATCTCTCCGCTTGGCAAAGATATCGAACAAACTTTTCCGAACGCTGATGTCCAATTTGTAATTCAAAAAGAACAAAAAGGCACGGCGGATGCGATTCGCGCCTGCGATGCATTGTTAAATTTGTCCGATGATATTTTTATCTTATATGGTGATACCCCCTTACTCACGCTCGACACAATTTTAGCCCTGAAACAGATTTTTTTTCAAGAAAAAGCCGATGTTGCACTCTTAACCGCCTATTTACAAAATCCCTTTGGTTATGGTAGAATTGTTCGTGACCAGAATGGTAAAATCATCTCGATTATCGAAGAAAAAGATGCCGACGAACAAACTAAAAAGATTCAAGAAATCAATGTCGGAGTATATGTGTTCCGCTGTGCTATGCTAAAACCAGTCCTGCAAAAATTATTGCCCAGCCCGGTTAACGGCGAGTATTATCTGACTTCTGCCCTGACTGAAATAGCCAAACACAACGGCAAAATCGTTTCGGTTACGACTGACAATCCGGACTCCTGTTTTGGTATTAACACACCCGAAGATTGGGAAAAAGTCCAGCAATTATTTAAAGCAAGCAGAAATTAGATATTTATGAAACGGCGTATCATCCTCATCATCATTGTCCTGGTTCTTATACTCGGTATCAGTTATGCGGTAATTAAACATTACAATTTTTTTGACATTAACAAACCAAAACCAATTGATTATAGTTATCGCAGCAATATTCGTCTTGAAATTATCAACTGCTCTGGCATTAACAAACAAGGACAGCGGGCACAAGACTATCTGCGTAGTATCGGTTTTGATGTCTATGGCATCCGTTCCGGCGCTCGGTTAATCGGCCAGACCACGGTTATTGAACGGATTAATCCGGATATGAAAAATGCGATTGAAGTAAGTAATGCCCTCGGATTTAACAAGAAAATCTGGGTTCTGCCGCTCAAACAGCAAATCACACCCGAAGTCCAGAAAGATTTGGATTCACTCTTGTATTTAGAAGTTACTCTGATTTTAGGTAAAGATTGTGAAAAGTTTTTTCCTGAGGAAACCCAGTAATGGCAGTCAGTAAAAAGAAAATCGAAAAGATAATCGAGTTGATATTTGAAAAAAAAGGTGACGAAGTCCTGCTCCTTGAATTAAAAAAACGCTCGCCGATTACTGACTATTTCATAATCTGCACTGCCCAATCTCCGCTTCACGCCCAGGCAATCTGTCAGGAACTCGAGACCAGATTAAAAAAAGAGAACATCCGTCCCCATCATGTCGAAGGGTATCAGAACGGTCAGTGGGTTATATTAGACTATTGGGATTTTATTGTGCATATTTTCCTTGCTGAGGTCAGGCAATTTTATGGATTAGAACGGCTCTGGGGTGACGCGCCCCAAACGAGATATCATGATCAGCCGGCAAATCACTGATTTAATCAAAGAGCATGTTGCCGACATTCCGGTCCAGCATGAAATCAGTTTTATTCAAGACCCGAAATTCGGAGACTACTCGTCCAACATCGCTTTCTTACTCGCAAAAATTGAGAACCGCGCTGCGACTGACATTGCCAATGAGTTAAAAGATAAATTAAGCAAATATCCGATCTTTTCAAATGTTTCGGTTGCCGGTCGCGGCTTTATCAACTTTACTCTTGCCCGTGATTTTTTAATAAGTCAAATATCGGCCGCCGACCAGAACGATTTTGGCAAAGTCAATATTGGTAATCAGGAAAAAATTCTGGTCGAATATATTTCCGCCAATCCGACCGGTCCTTTAAATGTGGTGCAGGCAAGAGCTGGTGCTTTTGGCAATGCCTTAGTCAATCTGTTACGCTATGTCAATTATGATGCGGTCAGTGAATATTATATTAATAATACTGGTACGCAGATTGAAATGCTGTATGAGTCATTATTAGCAAGAATCAATGAATTCAATGATAAACCATCATTGATTCCGGAAAACGGCTACCATGGTTTATACCTTAAAGAACTGGCTCGGCAAATTTTAGATAATAAAATACCGCAAGACCAATGGCAGAACTATCTCTTGGAAACAATCATCGCGCGGCAAAAAGATACCATTAATAAATTCGGACTCCATTTTGATAACTTTGTTAGGGAAAGCACTTTTATACCAAGACGCGAACAGGTATTGGAAAAACTTAAAAGTTATACCTATCGTAAAGATGGTGCGCTGTGGTTTAAATCTACTGATTTCAAAGATAGCGAAGACCGGGTTATTATTACCGCTAACGGACGTCCGACTTATATTCTGTCTGACCTGGCATATCACTGGGATAAATTCGACCGCGGCTTTACAACCTTAATAAATATCTGGGGACCGGACCATCATGGTTACATTGCCCGTATGCACGGTGGTATCAAAGTATTGGGATTTAACCCCGAACGCTTAATCGTAATTATTGCTCAGCAGGTCACTTTGTTAAGAAACAAGGAAAAAATTGTCATGTCCAAACGGGCAGGTGAATTTATCACTTTAGAAGAAGTAATGAACGAAATCGGACCCGATGCCCTGAAATTCTTTTTACTGATGCGGCGTCCATCCCAGCATCTTGAATTCGATTTAGCCCTGGCTCAGAAAACTTCCCAGGAAAATCCGGTCTATTATGTCCAGTATGCCTATGCCCGGATTAACAGCATCATAAAAAATGCCCTGGAAAAAAATCTGTCTGAATCAACCAAACCTGATTTAACAATACTCGAAAGCGATACCGAACAGGCTTTAATCAAAATGATTATCCATTTTCCGGATCTGATTGCGGCTTCAGCAAAACATTTCGAACCGCATCACCTAATCTATTATCTGATTCAGCTTGCGACTGCGTTCCATGCTTTTTATGAAAAAGTGCGGGTCATAACCGATGATGCGACAGAAACTCAAGCGCGTCTTTATCTCTGCCAATGCACTCAAAAAGTTATTCAGAACGCTTTATCGATTCTTGGAGTCTCGGCTCCGGAAAAAATGTGAAACGAAACTATTGCAAATATTTAAAATTTACTTACAATTATAATATGTTATGTTTATACCCTTTATTGCCAAAGGAGGTAATAATTGACCTTAAGTTCATTATTAAAACCGGAAAGAATTAATTTAAATTTAAAATCAAAGAAGAAGAACGATGTTTTGAAAGAATTAATCGGCTTGATTAAAACCGGCAGTGATGCCCAGATGCTTTTAGATACCATTCACACTCGTGAAGAGCTCGGTTCGACTGGCATTGGCAAAGGGGTTGGTATTCCCCATTGCCGTTCGCTCTTGATTGATAAACTCGAAATCGCAGTTGGTCGTTCTAAAAACGGGGTTGACTTCAATGCCATTGATAAGAAACCTGTCCATTTTTTATTTCTCATCATTGCCCCGCCTCAGGATCCGGGTAACCAATATCTAATAATCTTGGGTAAAGTTGCCATGATCTGCCAGGAATTAATCAAGAAAAAGCGATATTTAGAACCGCAAACACCTGAAGAGCTGATTAATTTGATAAAATCTCTTGAAGAAAAACTTTAGATGACAAAAGTAAAAGCTCAAATAAATCTTTTACGAACCCTGGAAGAACTGGATTTAATCTTAAAAGATATGGCTTCGCCTGCTTATAAAAAAATCGGCTTCAAATCACCCAAACCGACTCTTGATTTTGTTAAAACCGCTGAAAAAGAGCGGGCTCATATCGCCGATCAGGTCGAACCAATTCTGCTTCAGAAATACGAAAGAATCATGAAACGGTATGGCGGTCGGGTTGTCGTCCAGGTTATCAACGGATTTTGCGGCGGATGTTTTATAAAACTTCCTTCTGAATATATTACCCGCAGTAGCACTGACATTACTAACTGTCCTAATTGCGGTCGTTTCTTATATTGGGTTAAATAACCGGGTAGTTTAACTATATATTAATTAATGTATTCGAAAAAATTACTGCTTTATCTTGCTCTTTTTTTTTATCTTAGCATTCAACTGTTTTAAAAAACCGAGCTGGGAAACCAATCTCACAATTCCTTTAATTTCCAGAACCTTTACAGTCAGTAGTCTTATTGATACCTCCTTTTTCAATATCAATAACGATTCGACTATCGATTTTTATCTGACCGGCAAGTTGGATACAATCTTTCCGATTGATTCAATCCGCATCAGTGACCGGATTGACTCCTCTTTTACGGCACTGTCCGATTTTGTCATCCGCAATCTTTCAACTGATACGATCGGACTCGATGCTTCAGATATCACCAGTTTGGTTCTGCCCGACACGACGATTCTTATGACGATTCCTGCTTTTACACAACAAATCGAACGAAACTGTTATTTGCGAGATATCGGTTCAATCTTTTTAACTGCTGGTCTGGTGCGGGTGACCATTACCAATAACACGCGTTTAATTTTTGATTCGGCCCATTGTTCGCTGGACGGCATTAATATTATCGAGATTCCTTTTATTGATTCGATTTCAAAAACCGAATACTCATTTGCTTTGGAAAATATCCATTTAGACAGCATTATGACCTTTAATATCATGCTCGCTTGTCATGGTTCGGGCGAGGATTCGATACCTATTTCCAGGCTGGATTCATTATCATTTATCATAACCATGGATTCTTTAAGAATCCAATCTGGTAATTTTCGTTCGATTCCACCCCGCATGGTACAAACTGTAAAAACTCGCATCTATTCATTACCCGTAAATTACCAGTTGCGCATAAATGATTTAAAAATCACTACCGGACAAATCCAGCTGGCAATCAACAATCAATTCCCCTTTTCCTGTTCTGCTTCAATCAATATTACTGAATTTGCGTACGACACTTCATTAGTATTGCCAGAATTTCAATCGACAAATTTTATGCTCGATTTAGCTGGTCGTTTGTATAATAACCCATCATCCGAACTGACCCCGATTACTATTAATTACGCATTAGAATTCTTATTAGATTCGACTTTTATAGCTATAACTCCGGATAATTACTATAAACTAAATTATGAGATAACCAATATTCAAATCGACTCGATTGCCGCCACATTCATTGACACCCTGAGACAGACTTTTGCCAGTGACCCGATCGCAATCAATCTGCCTGATTTCTTAAGTCAGGTTCAAACGGTTAATGCCCTGGCGATGTTTGAAGTCTGTAATGCCCTTTCGTTTCCCATGTTACTCAACTTAAACATGCAGACGAAAAATGCCCAGGGTGACAGTGCCGTGCTTGACACGGTTTTTCACATCCTGCCCGGCACACCAACTAATCCAGTCTTAAGTAACTTAGTTGTCAGTTTTAACAATCTTATTAATATCAACCCGAATCAAGCAATTGTTCGGGCAACTCTCGCATCATTTGGTGAAGGTTGGTTAAATCGCGAGTCTTTTACAACTGCAACTTACACAATAATGAGTCCTTTGCAAGTAATCCTGCGTGCCGATACGATTTACTTTGACCCGACCCAGGTTCATATTGCGGAAAATATCCGCGACCTGATTATCAATAATATTGATACCGCAACATTTTATGCCCACCTGCAAAATCATATACCCGCCCGATTAAGCGGACAATTCATTATGGAAAATCAAACCCATGATTCGGTCAATATCAATATTAATATTCCGAGTGGCCTTGTCAATAATCTGGGCTATGTTACGAGTCCGGTTGACACTAATCTGGCAATTATCTTGAGTCCGCAACAAACTCGAATCTTTGCTGACTCGATTATCAATGTTTCAGTTGTCATTTATCTGCCCGATACGGATACGATTACGATTACGGGTCGGGATTATTTAAAAATCGTAAATTCGTATGCCGTAATTCAAACCCTCCTGCCTCCTAAGTGACCAATGAAAAAAATCCCCGCTGTCATTTTTTTATTAACGCTAAGTGCCTTTCCCAATCTCTTTGCTGGACTTGACTATTATCACTTAAATCCAGCTTATATCAATTCTCCTGACCCACCGGTCAATCGATTACGATATTTATCAATCAATACCGATATTACGAATAATTCCCTGAAAATCTCTGATTACAATACTCACTTCAATATTGACCCAATCTGGGAACACAGTCAAAAAACAACTATTTTTAATTTGATTCCGGAAAACGGATTTCAGCTCAACACTGACCTGAACATATCGCCAGTCCAGTTTTACTCAAACTTATTTAACATTTCAATTTACGCACAGCATTTTGCCAATACTAATCTCACCAAAGATATTTTTGACCTTGCCTTGTTTGGTAATGAACTTAACCGTCAATATAATTTTCAGCAGAATCAGATTAACAGTATCAATTACCTTGGTGCTGCTTTAGGTGTCAATTACCCGATTATCAGAAATACAGAGACATTTGATAATGACAGCCCAATAGATTTTCTAAAACAGTTAAATATCGGGGGTCGCTTTCACTATCAAAAAGGAATGCTTGTGACTCAGACCGATTCATCCGACGGATTTGTACTGACTACTCCGGATGCGTTTCTGGCATCAGTGACCATGGTTCAAACATTCGCACAAAATGCCAATTGCTTTGCTTTCGATATCGGCGCTGCTGCCGCTCTCCCTTATAATCTGACCGCAGGCATTGCTTTATTAAACTTAAACACCGGTTTTAACTGGCAGTATCCTGAGGCGCGCTTATTTGATATAAAAATCGACTCCTTTAGTCTCGGACGCTTAATCGAATTCGAAAGCATTGACAGTTTCGTATTATCCGTTGACTCGTCTTATTTAATCCCGTCTTTCAAAACTTCGATTCCGGCTCAAGTCCTATTGCGGACAACTTATCAGCCGATTCCCTTAATCCGACTTGCTCTATCTTATCATCAATATCTCAGACCATCCCGATTCATTAACAATTTCAGCCGCAGCATAAATTTTAACATTACACTGAACCCGGTTTGGTTTTTTCAAACCGCCATTTCCGTAACCAGTGATTTAAAGAAAAATTACCGTATTGGTCACAGTTTTGACTTCATGTTGGAAAAGTACGGTGTCACCCTTTCTGCTGACCAGCACAACGGTCTATTTACGAACGCAACCGGATTCAATCTCGGTTTATCGTTTTTCAGAAAGTGGTGACTTAATCTCTTTTTATCTTAATCGACTCGATTGCTTTTCGGAATAGCGGCTCGTTCTTGGGATAATCTTCGGGTAGGCAACGAAACGAGACATTGATTACTGCTTCGTCATGTTCAATAAAAACTTCGTGCACCGTATAATTTGCAATCGACACCAATTCAACTGCATTAAGTCCGTCAACAGTCAAAGGATTTCGTGATAGAATTTTTGTTTCATAGATTATCTCGTCATCATCTTCTTGCATGGATTCCATTATCTTTTTCTGGGCTTCGAATAATTGCTGCTCTTCAACAATTAAAGAATCGATAAACTCAGCCAGCGACTCACCTTCATCCAAATCATAATCAACAACCATACCCTGATTATCGTCTTGTTTGGCAGTTTCGAAGAAGACAGTCTGCTCCTGCGGGTCAACTTGCCAGCTTGCTGGCAGTTGCATGAAAAAACCTAAATCCGCAATTTGCACCTGATTAATCTGTTTCTTGCAGCCAACATATAAGATTGATAAACTGAGAATGATAATTAATAATTTAAGGTTCTTCATACCTGTATTGTAAGAATAAATCTGAAAATGTCAAATATTATCTTTGAAAGAATACAAATTCAGCACATTCTATTCTTAAATGCAAAACCTGACTAAATCATGCAAAAGTATACATATATAACAACCTAAAATCAAGCTCTTTTTTCTTCTAACCCTATATTCTGTATACTGTTATGCAGTTTTACTCTCTTCCAAGGGGAGCCATCCCCTGATTCAAGACCGAAGTCAAAGTTTCAGTGTTAAAGAGTTTGGAGTTATGAGTTAAATACAAAACTGGGAAAGGTTCTTCGCAGGGATGTTAGTTATTTATCGGGCAGGTTTTGGGTTATGCTGAATCGCACAAAATAACAAGTGATTATGGTCATGAATATGGAGCCATAGCCGGATGCAAAGACAAGACCGATGACGGGAACGGATGCGGGGTGTAAAAAAAGATTAAACATCAAAAATCAAAATGCAAAAAATAAGGGTGCGTCCCAGTTTTATGGGACGCACCCTTAAAAGTCTCTGAGAACTCTGTGCCTCAGTGACTCTGTGGTATTTTTTATCTCGTCAGCACGAGTTTTTTAGTTTGACTGTAATCATCGGTTTTCAGAGTATAGAAATAGATGCCTTCGGCAACTTTCCGGTTATTTTCATCTCTGCCGTTCCAGATGTAATTGTGCATACCTTGTTCGAGCGGCGCATTGACCAGTGTTTTAATCAGCCGTCCGGATGCGTCATAAATCTTGAGTGCCGCATTGGTTGGTGCCCCAATCGAAAACGAGATATTGGTGACGCCCCTTGATAATGGATTCGGTTTTGCCGCATTAAGAATTGTGATACACGGAAATTCAAAGGGCAGCTCTTCCACGCCCGGTGCAGTCGGTGTTAAATAGAATCTGATATTAGGTCGGTAATAAGTCTGAGTCAAAGAAGTTGGCCAGCCCGCATCACTATACTGGTAGCGGTTCCGGTAATTCGGTGACTGGGTTGTGTATTGCCATGATGGATAACCCGAAGTCATTGCCGGCGGACCTTTTAAGATTAATATTTCCAGATTATCCTGATTATTATACAAGAAAGGCGGATTCACCTCAACACCCATCCAGCCGATTGCATAGATTGGGAACGAACCTGAATATACTCGAGTGAATCCTGTCGTATCATAAGCACCGGTCGCGACGGTTGATTGGTCGGTCCGCCGCATATATATTTTCACATCATCAATCTGAGTTGTGTTAGTACCGGAAGTTTTGTAATAGGCAAGGTTTGTAATATAACCATAATATCCGATTTCAGATTGGAGATAAATTGCATTTGATACGGTATAAGCTCGATAAGCATATATGCAATATATACTAGAACCAGATGTTCCGGTGCCAATCACGATTTCTATTGAATTGGTGATAAAGGTTTGTCTGGCTCGACGGTCATTATCCGGATTACTGTCATTTAAGAGCAGGGTCCGAAATACGACCTGACAGGTTTCGATTATGGTTGGCGTAAACGATGCAAAACTAACCTGCACCGTGTCACCGGCATTGAGCACGGCTATGGTTTGCATATCTGCATATCGCACTTCACCGGCTGCGCCAAAAATCGTACAGGCAACCGGGAAATTA
>JAGXRL010000115.1 GCA_018335915.1 Candidatus Latescibacterota bacterium | reverse complement strand
GCAACTAAGGATAGGGGTTGCGCTCGTTGCGGGACTTAACCCAACACCTCACGGCACGAGCTGACGACAGCCATGCAGCACCTATACAGATGTTCCGAAGAAAAGCTCCCTTTCAGGAACGGTCATCTGCACTTCGAGCCCAGGTAAGGTTCTTCGCGTTGCATCGAATTAAACCACATAATCCACCGCTTGTGCGGGCCCCCGTCAATTCCTTTGAGTTTCAACCTTGCGATCGTACTCCCCAGGTGGTATGCTTAATGGGTTTCCTTCGGCACTGACCAAGCTAGTTGGCCAACACCAAGCATACATCGTTTAGGGCGTGGACTACCAGGGTATCTAATCCTGTTTGATCCCCACGCTTTCGTGCCTCAGCGTCAGTAATGAGCCAGATGACCGCCTTCGCCACTGGTATTCCTCCTGATATCTACGCATTTCACCGCTACACCAGGAATTCTATCATCCTCTCTCACACTCAAGGCTTGCCGTTTCGAAGGCAGTTTCTAGGTTGAGCCTAGAGATTTAACCTCCGACGTACAAGTCCGCCTACGCACCCTTTACACCCAGTAAATCCGGACAACGCTCGGGTCCTACGTATTACCGCGGCTGCTGGCACGTAGTTAGCCGACCCTTCCTTTGATGGTACAATCCCAGTCCGGCGACCGAACTTTTTTTCCCATCCGACAGTACTTTACAGAGCAAAGCTCCTTCTTCATACACGCGGCGTCGCTGCATCAGAGTTTCCTCCATTGTGCAAAATTCCTCACTGCTGCCTCCCGTAGGAGTCTGGACCGTGTCTCAGTTCCAGTGTGGCTGATCGTCCTCTCAGACCAGCTAAAGATCGTTGCCTTGGTGAGCCATTACCTCACCAACTAGCTAATCTTACGCAGGCTCATCTCTATCCGTTTCCTTTGACGTAAACGCCTCATCCGTTTTTAGCACCAATTTCTCAGCGTTATTCCGGGGATAGAGGCAGATGACCTACGCGTTACTCACCCGTGCGCCAGTGGTATTGCTACCCCTTGACTTGCATGTGTTAGGCACGCCGCCAGCGTTCGTCCTGAGCCAGGATCAAACTCTCCGTTGTAAATTTTGTTTGATTTTTTTCCTGTTTCGATTTATTACTCAAGGCTTAATTGACGTTATTGTTCTGCAATATTATCTTTATTTGACTTTTTACTTCCTGTTTTCAAAGAACTTTTTTTCTCGTCCCCATTTCTGAGGGGATTCAAAAGTAACACTTTTTTTCTTACAATGCAAATCTTTTTTTTATTTTTTTGCATTTTCTTCGTTGACCATTGTCACATCCGAAGGGACTGCAAAAGTAAAACCTTTTTTTGTTCTGTGCAAGAACTATTTTTACTTTTAGCAAATTTTTCTACTTTATTTTCTAAGAACATCTAAACTTCGTTTAGTACAAATTCATTTCAGTAGAGCTTACAAAAGTAGGGACTTTTTATTAAACGTCCAAATTATTTTTTTACTTTTTTTACTTTTTTTTTCAGACCTTCGTAAACACTTACCTATACACGCTCTTTATCATTCTAACAATAAAAATCAGACTCAACTTTCTACAATTCTATTAGAAAACACAATCGGAGATACATATGAGTGCAATACCAAAAATCGCCCTTCTGGGTTACGGTACAATGGGCAAAGTGATAGAATCCATCGTAGATTCGGAGCATATCAGCATAACTGACATATTCGATTTGGGCAATCCTATCATACCAACTGTAAATTATGCTTTCGATGTTGCAATTGATTTTTCCATTCCAAAGGCTGTCAGAGCCAATGCCGAGGCAGTTACAGTGATGGGTAAGAACTTAGTAATCGGTACGACCGGATGGGCTGAAGAGCTTGACTACATCAAAAGTTTAGCCGACAAACATGATGTTGGAATCGTATATGGTTCTAATTTTTCAATAGGTATGCAGCTCTTCTTCCGCATTGCGAGAGTGACTTCACAGTTTGTGTCGAAAATTTCAGATTATGACGTAAGCATTCACGAGTTGCATCATAACCGCAAACTCGATAGCCCAAGCGGCTCTGCGCTTGAACTCGGTAGAATTTTATTAGAGGAATTCGATTCGAAAGAGCATATTCTTTCCGGAAATGCTGAGAGCAAAATCGAGCATTCGGCGCTACAGATCTCATCTTCACGCGTTGGCGACATTCCCGGAACTCATACTATATATTATGATTCTGCTCCCGATACTATCGAACTAACTCACAGAGCCCGCAATCGCACAGGCTTTGCGAAGGGTGCTATACTTGCTGCAAAGCTGATTCACGGCAAAAAGGGATGTCACGATTTTTCCGACTTGCTTGATGAATACTTGCTGAAAGGGTAAGTTTGTATTGGTCATTCTGAGCCGAAGGCGAAGAATCAAGCCTTAAATAATGTCTGGTCGTCTGAGCTGGAGCACGATATGAACAGCAATGCAACTATGCAATACGCAAGAATTTTGAGTAACATAATATCACCTTTTAAGTAACGAATCATTAGCTATTAGGACGTCAGGAGTTTCTATCCAGTCTTAGTTAGAAGGGCGGGATGGAAAACCTATTTGATTACATCAAGCTCCATTAACTTCATCTTAATTGCTTCTGATACGCTTTTTGAAGTATAATTCTTTGTAAAGATATCATCAAACATCAACAAAACTTCCTTCTCTTGGAATCTGATAATAATAGAAGGACTATTTGATATTTCACTATCTCTAAATTTAATATTTGATAAAAAGTTTCGAGGTAAAGATTCTACAAAGACGATTTCATCATATTTTACTTTTTTCTTTAACTCAAAAGCTAATGCTTGAGCACTTTTTTCTTTCTTTATTGATTTTGTTATTATTATAGTATTCAGTTTCTCTTTCCATAAATATGATGACTTTTCTATAATGTCCAAACAGTCACCACAATATGCTGAATTTAATATAATAATAAGAGTGTTCTCAAATATGGACTGTTCAACCTCTTTCAGATCAGATGTGAATAGAGCCTGAAAACCCAATATTAAAAATAACAGTTTCAATTTGATTTCCTTAAAATCAGTTTGTAAGTGCCGTTTAAACCATTGTCAAAGTTATAAATCATGTTTGAGTGATTTATATGTTGCAAAATATAGTTATTATGAATTTTGTCCTCGGATAAAGAAATATCTGATGACTCTAAGAACCAGTCATTGTCTTTCTTAGCCCAAAGGTC
>JAGXRL010000114.1 GCA_018335915.1 Candidatus Latescibacterota bacterium | reverse complement strand
AGTTAAACATGAACCCCCTCTTAAAGATTTGATTGACCGAATCGGTTTTCTACTCATCCAGCTGTCCTGAAGTAAATTATATTCCCAGAATTCTTTAGTATTATTACCTTTGATTGCAAAGATGTTGCCGTTGCCGTAAACCAAAGCGCCGCCGGCTTTTACTTTTCTTTTTATGATTACGCTATCTAAATCAAGAAACGGTATTTCTTGCTCAATATTCCACTGGTCTGAGCTTGCATCATATGAATAAAAATCGCGGGTGTTATTGCCTTTTAAAGCATAGATGCGATTGCTTGCCGCAACCAACGCTCCGCCTAAGTTAATCGGTTTATAACTACCTGGTTCGGGCATATCCGACTTTTGATACCAAACCTGATATTGAAGCGTCAAAGTTCGGACTTGCGAAAAATCAGACCAGTTACCGGCAAAATCACGACTTCGCACTTTCCAGAAAAATCTGCCATTCGGGATTGCTTGTATCGGCGTGTAATTAGAGTCTGAAATTGTTTGATTAATAACTGTATCGTATGACGAGTAAATCAAGATATTGTATTGCGCCGCGTCGTTTACTTGATGCCAAATAAAACTCGGCCTTGGTAAAAACAAAGTGCAGTTATGAACCGGTGAGATAAGAATTGGTGCTGGCGGTGGAGTTGTGTCAATTGCAAAACCATAAGTTTCGCTCCATAATCCCCAGGTATCGTAATTACCTGCCCGTACTCGCCAGGTAAAACTGCCTTGATTAAAGATTTTTGGTCCGTATTGAGACCAATTCAACACCGTATCGATTATGCCATCGATTTGGATATTATAACGGCTTGCCTGAAATACATCAGTCCAGTCAAATAAAACACTTGGATTGTTAGTTATATGGCCATTGCTCGGGCTTAACAGAATTGGGGCGGCAAGCGTAACCACAATATCCTGAACACAAGTATCATTTAAGAGATACGCATCGTCAATTAAAGTAGTCCATGCTTTAGCTGGATAGGTCCCGAATTGAATTGGTATCCATCGCTTAAACTCAAGCGTGCATTTGGCAGTTGGCGGCAGGTTAACGACTTCAAGCGTATCGGCATAAATTAGCGTTTGAGCGTTGTTTCTGATATTTAACACGGTTGAAAAAGTCTCCGCAAAAGTGCCGATATTTTTAACGACTGCTTTAGGGAAAATTGTATCGGAAATACCCACATAACCGGTTAGAATCGTATCGAGCGTAACATCATGACAGGAACGATAAAACTTAATTACCCGACCACTGCTTAAAAGGTTGCCTTGCACAACTCCGTCGAAAAGATATTGCAGACCAGATGTGCCGCTGGAATTCTCAATACCAACCGTTGCCGATTGTCCCTGCCCTAAATTATACCGGTTAGAGCAATAATTATACTGATATAAAATATCGCCATTCTCATGCAAAATGACCTGAAAAATCACTGTATCACGCAAGACCGCCTGTGAATAGACAATTGATTTCCATTGCACAATCTTATATCGATTTGGTGTTGAGCCAAAAGTCTGATGCCGTGCCTGATAAGTATATAAATCATCCCAAAAAGGAGCGATAAGACTGTTTGGTAAATTCGTGCTGGGAATATTACTATTCGTATTGTAAGATAAAGATATCTCGTCTAAAGTTATGAAGCCATTAGTCGAATACCAAAAATATGGTTTGGTTTCGCCGTAATAATTGAAAGGAAAACCGATTGGAATCGGTCCGGCAACATAGGCATCGCCTGAAACTAAAGGAGTTCCTGACAACGAGATATCAGTCCAGTTATAAATCAGACCGCTGGTTGTATCTGAATCAATCCAGTAATAAAAACCATCGTCTGGTCCGCCCGTGTATTGACCGCAGATTATCTGCGTTGTCCGTATTTTCGTGTTGTTGGTTACATTAGTATCATTGGCAAGAAATGTGCTGACTTTAATTGTGCATAATTCGGCAATGTTGGGCGTGAATAAATCGAATGTTATAATCCTTGAACTGTCAACCAACAGACTATCAACATATTTAGTGTTTTGATAATGCAAAATCGACGACTGTCCAATAATCGAACAGACAATCGGTATGTTTCGTTGGGTGGCATTACTATAATTAGTTATTTTTGCCTGAGGAGAAAACCCGGCGCCGACCGGCCTGATAACGAATGCACTGAGCGGATAGATAACTGAATCAACGCCGACATCGCAAATCTCAACCATTTCCGGTCCGGTTATATCGTCAAGATTAATTCGATTGCCATATAATCCTTTATTAACAAAAGCAATATAAATTTCCTGCCCGTCAAAAGTATCAAGGGGTATGATTTTTTGAGCATAAGTTGTAGTTGTAAACTGTCTTTTCCAGAGCTGAATTGTAAAATCGTTAATATTATTGGTCGTATTTGATAGCCAGACTTCCAGACTTTCCGGGTTGCCACCGCCAGCTTTTCGATACCAGAATTTCAAAGTATCCGCAGTCGTTGGACTACAAATTAATTTCGGCGTAATCATCCAGTCGTCATTTCTTAAGGTATTGCTTTCATATCGAGAAGAAGCACAACCCGGCTCGGTTCTTGGGTTATTAGTATCACGACCCCAAACTTGCTGCCCGCCGTCATTGTTAATAACCCGCCAGCCGATTGGTGGAAATGTGATTGAAGTAAAACTCTCGTTAAGCGGAACGGAAAATAAAATAATTGGTAAAATAAAAAAGAGCATAATTAATTTTTTTTTATAAATTTCTAATCCTTTTTTCATTTCCCCTACTATATCCATCATTTTTCTTTTTGTCAATATTGGATTGGGGGGTTGTGGCAATTATTGCCGGGTCTTTGCCGGCTCAATTCAGCCACGGATTACACGGATTTGACCGATTTCTTTTCTTTATCAAATCCGAACACGAATTACACTAATAAACGAATAACACGAATATTTTCTTGGTTTTTTTATTCGTGGTATTAGTTGCACTTCGCGGGTTCTTTGAATGCGTCTTATTCGTGTTCCCTGTTAAATCTGCGTCCGTCTGTGTTAACTCGCCTCGCTTTTGCTATCGCGAAGCGGGTCTGTGGTTTTA
The DNA here is from genome assembly GCA_018335915.1 of Candidatus Latescibacterota bacterium. GTDB lineage: Bacteria > Hydrothermota > Tepidihabitantia > Tepidihabitantales > CAIPLT01 > JAGXRL01. The sequence continues at coordinate 1,473 of JAGXRL010000114.1, read as the reverse complement.
TATTCTTTCTTTTTGTGCGGCGGTTTTTAGTTTTTTTTCAGACGCGCGGTTATGTGCCTGTTATCTGGTCACGATTTCGGCGCTGCCAAACACGACATCGAGTTTGATTAAGAGATAATCTTTGCTTTCGTTGTGTTTTAAGGTGTCGGTTTGATAGGTGTAATCGCCAAATGCGGTCGTGCTGCCATCAGGCAGACGGGCACTGCCAAACACGGCTGACGCTCTGATTTTTACCGGCATTGCCGGGTCGATTTTGATAATCGAATTTCCGAAAATCGTATTTATCTCGACTTTGTTCATGCCTGGTTTGAGTTCGATACTGGTCAGGTCAATCGTGCTTTTGCCGAACACGACATCGTATTTTTCCTGCGCTGCCGTGCCCCGGATATGTTTTTCTTCAAACACGACGGTTCTGGGACGGCGGCAGCAGGACATGCCGGTAATGATGCGCACGCCAAAGTATATGAGCAGCAAGCCGATAATCAAAGAGAGAATCGGAATCTGCACGCCGAAAATAACCCGGATTAAAACCAGAATGCCGATAACGACTATCAGCACTCCCCAAAAGATACCGCTGGATAAACAACTCATTCTCATATTTCTCCTTTCTTAGATGAATTTATACTTTATCATAAGACATAATTTTATTTTTGTCAATCGTTGTTTGTGAGAGTTCGGAAAAACTCGTTCTCAGGTCTTGTTCAGAAGTCTCTTTGTTGGATTTTGTCCGGCTGAGAATCAGATTCTTATTTCTGTGGTTTTGTCAAAGAAATGGATTTTGTCGGTATCGATGTAAAAGTCCAGGGTCTGCCCCAGTTGTCCGTCAAACTGGCTATGCAGCCGGGCAATGAGCATTTTCTCGATGCCGATATCAAGATAAGTTACGGTTTCATTGCCCATCGGTTCGATTACAGTCAGTTCGGCTTTGAATGACGGGAATTTTTCCTCGGTTTTCTGATAGAGAATGTCTTCGGGTCTGACGCCGAGCGTGATTTGCTGGTTTATGTATGTGCCGAGTTTGGCTTTGAGTTTGTCGGGCAATTCGATATTTAAGCCGGTGCCGGCAAATCTTAATTTTTCGCCGTTTTGAATCGTGCCGTCCAGGAAATTAATCGGCGGACTGCCGATAAAGCCGGCCACGAATTTATTAACCGGCTCGTTATACAGTTTGAGCGCCTGGTCAAGCTGGAGCAGTTTGCCGTCTTTCATGACGCCGATGCGTTCGCCCAGGGTCATTGCCTCGACCTGGTCATGGGTCACATAAAAGGTCGTGGTTTTGAGCCGCTGGTGCAATTGCGACAATTCTGCCCGCATCTGCACTCTTAGTTTGGCATCGATATTGGATAAGGGCTCGTCAAATAAAAAGACCAGGGGATTACGCACGATTGCCCGTCCGACCGCAACCCGCTGCCGTTCGCCGCCCGAGAGTTCTTTTGGTTTTCTCAGTAACAGGTGGTCAATGTTTAAAATCTT
>JAGXRL010000113.1 GCA_018335915.1 Candidatus Latescibacterota bacterium | reverse complement strand
AAAATCCGTGTGCACCTAAAGCAATCCGTTGTTCATAAGCTATTTTAAGCAGTTCACTAAAGATAATTTTCTTGTTTGGATATTTGCGGTCAAATACAGAGTTATCGGCAAAGATAATTTTTACTGGTTTAATTTCATATCTTGACTCGATTATTTTTTTTGCTAAAAGTTCTAAACGGGCAAGAATTTTTTCGGCTGCGATTTTTGCAGCATTACCATTCAAGTCAACCCCAACTGATGCTGCGGTCGGAGTCGAATTGCCAATTCGCTTTGTGTTATTACTTTCAATTCTAATCTGCTTGACGCTAATACCAAAAATATTGGCAATAATCTGTGCGATTTTGGTATTTGCTTCCTGTCCCATTTCAATCGCACCGTGGGAAACCGAAACCGTGCCGTCTGGATAAATCCAGATCAAAGCTGATGCCTGGTTATGCGATATTTTAGTAAAAGAGATGCCGAATTTGACCGGCGTTACTGCCAATCCGTGCTTCAGATATTTATGCTCCTGATTAAATTGTTGAACCTGCTTGTGTAATTGAGTATATCGGGCAGTTTTTTCGAGCCGTTTGAAAAGCCGCGGCAGATGAACATCATGGACAGTTTGTCCGTATGGAGTAGTCTGATTTTCCTTGTAAAAATTTATTTTGCGTATCTGATTTGGGTCAAGCTTCAGTTTATGGGCAATCTGCTCGATAATATATTCAATCGCAAAAATTCCCTGGGGCGCGCCAAAACCGCGCATCGCAGTATTAGGTGGTAAGTTTGTTTTGCAGGGCCTGCCAATAATGCGAATATTTGGAATATAATAACAGTTGTCTGCGTGAACCATTGCTCTCTGCATAACTGCCATAGTCAGGTCAGCATAAGCACCACCATCAAGATTAAAATCAACCGCATAAGACAGGATTTTGCTGGATTTACTAAAACCGACCTTAAATTTTATTTGTATCGGATGGCGTTTACCGCGCCAGGACATATCTTCAAGACGAGTCAATCTTAATTCGACCGGCTTGCGGGTTTTGTATGCGGCAAGTGCAGTAAGACATGCCCAGATTGTTGCCGCTCTTTCTTTACCGCCAAAACCGCCCCCCAATCTTTTCACATCAACCGTGACATCTTTATTTTTAATGCCAAGCACGCGTGCGACTACTTGCTGAATTTCACTTGGACTCTGGGTTGAAGAATAGATAATCATTTCGTTATCTTCGGTTGGTATTGCCCGGCAAATCTGGGTTTCTAAATAAAAATGGTCCTGACTGTTAGTCTGAATCATGCCTTTAACAATATAATTTGATTTGGATAATCCATTACTTATATTACCGCGGTCAATTTTCCGAATCGGTCCGAGAAAAGATTGTTTTTTTAATGCCTGGTCAATAGTTAAAATTGGTTTTAATGGTTTGTATTTGATTTTGATAAGTTTTAATGCTTTTTGTGCCGTGCTTTCATTATCAGCGACAACAATTACGACTGGTTGTCCGATATAATTGACTTTTTTGTCTGGTAATAGCGGTTCATCCAGAATACCAACACCAAGCTGATTTTCTCCAGGAATATCCTGAGCCGTTAAAACTGCAATGATGCCTTTGAGTTGTTGAGCCGGTTTGGTATTAATTGAGATAATCTCAGCATGTGCGTATGAACTTACCAAAACTTTTACATAGAGTAAATCTGCTGGTTTTGGTTCGTCATAGATATATCTTGCCTGACCTGTAACCATGGCAGGACCACTTAAATGATATGGCGTAATATTACCAGTTTTGCTTTTCATATTAGTAGAGTTCAATTCCGAATAATTTCGAAAAATGTTTCGTAAGATGGTTTCTGATTAAAGTCTGGCGGAACTTGGTACTGCCGCGCAAATCTGATATCGGTTTTAGTTCTGATAGTGCGATTTGCTGCGCGGTTTTAATAATTTGAACATCGATTTTTTTATTAATCAGATACTGGCAGGTTTTTTCCGCAATAACCGGATATGGAGCAACACCGCCAAAAGCAATGATAATATCTTTGATAAGATTGTGTTGGACTTTTAATGAGACAGCAGAATTGACTGATGCGATATCAACTGATTGCCGTTTGGCAGTCTTTTCAAAATTGGTCATTCTTGGTGACAATGGGATTTCAATTGCATAAATGATTTCATCTGGTTTGAGAGCGGTCTTTTTATAACCGAGATAAAAATCGGATAAAGGGATTTTTCTCTGTTTGCGCGCTGAACTAACAATCAACCGAGTGTTTAATGCTAATAGGGCAGTGGCAACATCAGCAATTGGCGACGCATTAGCAATATTACCAGTAAGCGTGGCAAGGTTTCTGATTTGGGTCGAACCAAGATGCATTATTGCCTGATTGAGCAGAGGCAGTTGTTTTTGAACTGTCGCATTTTTAAATATGTCGGACAGAGTTATATTCGCACCGATTATAACCGATTTCTGATTGGTTTTGATAAAGTTGAATTCTTTTATAAGTGAGATATCAATAATTACACCATATTCATATTTTTTAATGTTGACATCGACTATTAAGTCAGTGCCACCATTAACGATTTTTGCATGTCGATAGCGAGCAAGATAATTGAATAATTCTTTGGTACTGGCAGGCAGAAGATATTGTTTATCAGAATCTGGACTGGCAGTAATTATTTTTTCATTGAAATTCATCAACAATTTATTTACTTTGTCAAAATAGTCAGGAATGATTTTGAGTTTTTTATACCGATTGATATGATTAATAGATAATGCTCCTTGGATAATTGATTCATAACCAGTACAGCGGCAGAGGTTGCCTTCCAGGGCATTTAATATTTCAGTCCTTGATGGGTTTGGATTATTGATAAATAAACCGAATAAGGACATTATTATGCCCGGCGTGCAATATCCGCACTGGACACCGTGATAATCAAGCAGCGCTTTTTGAATCGGGTGGAGTTTTACCGGGGTGCCCAGGCCTTCGATAGTTATGATATGTTTATCGTGCATTCTAAGTGCCGGTAATAAACAGGAATTGACTGCTTTGTATCGTATCCTGCCATTTTGATTTTCACCAATAACAATCGTACAGGCACCACAATCGCCTTCCGAACATCCTTCTTTAGTGCCGGTCAGACCAAGATTATCTCTTATCAATTGTAAGGCGGTTAGTTGCGGAGATATTATCGGGCTGATAAGTTTTCCATTAAGAAAAAAAGAAATCTTTCTCAATAAACCCTCATTGTAATAAAACTTAAATAATACTCAAAAAAGAAACTCCAGCGGCAAGACTCGAACTTGCAACCCTTCGGTTAACAGCCGAATGCTCCACCATTGAGCTACGCTGGATTAAATATATCATAATCAGAATTTTTTATTTGTCAAGTTTTACCTGACCACGGCAAATTTTTTAATGTCGCGACCATAGCTTGTTTCTAATACAGCTATGTACAATCCAGAGCTGACCGGTCTGTTATTTGCATTCTTTCCATCCCAGACCGCACCGATTCGTTCCAGGTTTATCTGGTCCTGATAACGGCCTGGCACTGATATTAAACTGAAGTCAAGCGGCAAAGTCTTAATCAATTCACCATGCAATGAATATATTCTCAATTCTGCCCAGCGCGGGCTTTGGATTAAATAGATTGGGAAATATATTTTTTGCGCTTCGTTAAAGCGATAAGGAACCGGATACGGGTCAGCAAGCTGGTTTTTCTGGAAAGTCGGAATCTGCGTCGGATAAATTTTCAGAACCGAATCAATATTCGGGATTCCCCAACCGAGTGTGCAGTTAGGCGTGTTTAAACTTGCGGTTGCAAAAAGGGCATTTTTCACTGAATCAGCATTCCAATTCGGATGGGCTTCGAGTAAAACGGCGCAACAACCTGCAATCAATGCGGTTGCACAAGAAGTACCGCTGCTTGCCAGGTAAGCGGTCGAATCATCAGAATTGACAATAGTTACAGCATCAGCCAGAGCAGATAAATCCGGCTTGATTCTGCCATCATAAGTCGGACCAATACCGGTTGCCGAATTTGTGCCAATCCAAGGTCTTTTCAGCAGATTAACACCACCAGCAGTGATAATACCGTTAGCATCACCTGGGGCAACGATATATTGTGATGGCCAGGGAAAATGCGATAAAGGCGCATTGCCCATGGCGCTGACCACAATAACACCTCTTTTCGCAGCAAGACCCGCCGCAACCGAGACGGGTATTGTTTTACCATCATAATCTTTATAAGTATACCAGCTCCGGTAACCCAATGAACTGGAAATAATCTGCGCACCTTCCCGCTCTGCCCATTCGAGTCCCTGAACCCAGATATCTTCTTCCGTAATTGTCTCATAAGTATAACCACTGATTGCTTTATGGAGTTCGGTTTTGGCAATTATTAAATCAACGCCCGGAGCAGCACCAACAAATGCTTTGGGCAGATAACCGGCAATAATCGAAGCCATATGCGTACCATGGTTGGGTTGTTCAAAAAAGTCTTTACCTTCTTCATAATCAGTATTACTATCCCCACGCCGAATCCAGGTAATAAGAGGTTGATTATTTAGTGCAATGAGGTTTGGATGGTATTGGAAATCGTTGCCGATTTTTACAGGCGTAGTCCAGGTGCTACTCAAATCATGCGATTTAGTCAGATAAATATTACTTTGCGTTTCATAACTGACATAAATTGAATCATTAACCATAAAAGAATAACTGCCGAGAGATAATAAGTTGTTAACAACAGTATTTTTATCAAGCCAGGTATTTCCGCCATCAGTCGATTTCCTAAGCGACAGTCTGGTTATGCCAGGCGAGACGTCATAATCTTTATACATCAGATAGATTGTGTTACCTGTAATTTTTGCCTGAGCATTACTGACGACATTATCAATATTCGGTTTTTCCTGGAAAGTTTCGCCATTATCAGATGAGGTAAAGTGATAAAGATTTGTAGTTCGCAAACCTTGGACGAAAATCTCGATTTCACCAAGCGAATCAACAATCACAATCGGATTTGTTATCGGTTCAGCAAAGGCATTTACGACTCTTGCCGGGTATAAAGACGGAGATATATTACTGATATCAGCTTTACGAAAATATAAGACTGAATCCTGATTAATATAGGTAATGTATAAACCATTTTCTTTGGCAGATAGATGCGGGTTTTTTCCATTGCCGAGATTTATATTCACCGCCTGGGTCGTGTTTATAATATGTCCGAGATACAGATTAGTTATCGGTGCATTGGGTGCCTGCGGCAACAAGTCCTGCCAGATAAGATAGACAACAGAATCTTTACCGGCAACCGATAGGTTGGGAATCGACATATTATAAGTTGCGGTATTAAAAATGCTGCGCGGATTTGACCAGGTTTGACCTAAATCATTGCTGTAACTTGATATTAAACGGCAGGGGTTGGTCTGCCCAGGGGCAAAAGTGTCTGCTGAGAAAAAGATAAAAAGACGGTTCGAAGCAGTTTTGAATAATTGCGGTGATTTTACCATGCTGAGATTAGTTAAATTAGGAATCGAATCAATTACGCCATTGGTCTTCTTAATGTAAAAATTATCACCGCCTAAAAAATCGTGCTCTTTATGAATTCTTATCGAACGCAAAGCAATATGTTTTCTTTTCAACCCGGTATCCAAAATCGCGAGTTTGACACCCGAGCCGGTAAAACCTTTGTAATATACCTGTGGAATACCGAGCATATAATTCTGGTCATAGGTTAAGTTATAAAAATCCCGATACGATGAAGTATCAGATTGTTGTGGGCTTTCTGTATTCTTTTCGATTTCTTTGAGATCAGTTATTTTCTGGATATCAACAGCAACCGGTTTTATATTATAGACAAAATGCAGATTATAGATGCGTTCAAGCAGTTCAGGTGCAACTTTGAAACTTGCTGCATTGAGCCATCGGGAAGCAGTTCTGAGTTTGCCGCCGACCCTGATTATTTCGTCAACAT
>JAGXRL010000112.1 GCA_018335915.1 Candidatus Latescibacterota bacterium | reverse complement strand
TGTGCAGCGGCTTGATGTGAGCCCGGTTTCAGACGGCGCGGTCGCTTTGGTTTTAGCGAACGAATCGGTTGCCCGGCGCGTGACTAATAAACCGGTCTGGATTGAAGGCTGCGGATGGTCTTTGGACACGACTTATTGGACTAACCGGGATTTATGTTATCCAAGATATGTTGAAGAAGCTGCACGCATGGCATATAAAATGGCAGGCATAACTGACCCAAGGCACCAGATTCATGTTGCTGAGCCGTATGACCCGTTTGATTATAAAGAACTCCATCACATGGAAGGATTAATGCTCTGCGGACGCGGCGAGGCACCGCAACTTACCGTTGACGGTATAACCCAGCGCGATGGCGAACTGCCAGTCTGTCCGTCTGGAGGTTTGTTGGGCGTTGGCAATCCGATTGCGGCAGCCGGACTTATGAAAATAGCAGAACTGTTCTGGCAATTACGCGGCGAGGCCGGTAAACGGCAAATCGCAAGAAAAGCGAAACGAGGCGTTGCCCAGGCTTGGGGCGACTTAATGCAGGTCGGCACTGTTGTTGTGGTCGGCATCTAAGGAGGAGTAATGAAAAAATCTAAAATTAAAACTCAGAAAAAACATACCAGAAAAACGCCAGTTGTTAAATCTGTCAAAACACCTGTTGCCGGCATGATGCCAGACCCCAAGCTTCTTAACGGCGTCGGTTTAAGCACGGACGATTTTAAGAAAGGCAAAGTGCTGACAACCCACTGGGTCGGTGATACCAAATATGCCTGGGACCAGGGTATTGCGATTGGTAAATATCTGGAAGGATTAAAACACGGCAAAATCTTAGGCGTGGAATGTCATAAATGCGGACGGAAAATGGTGCCGCCCAGAATGTTCTGCGAATGGTGTTTTAAGCCGGTTGACAACTGGATTGAAGTGCTCGACACCGGTGTGGTCAATACATTCTCGTTATGCTATGTGACCTGGGATGTTAAGCGTATTAAAGAACCTCTCATGCCGGCAGTAATTGAAATCGACGGCGCATCCAAAGGAATGGGCATTATGCATCATTTAGGCGAAGTTGACCCGAAAAAAGTCTATATCGGCATGAAAGTGAAAGCGGTCTGGAAATCAGAAAAAGAACGCGAAGGCGCAATTACGGATATTAAATACTGGAAACCAGTAAAATAGCGGAGGAGAAAATGGCGCTTAAGGAAAGATTAAATAAAAATATCGAAGCAAAGGCTTGGTACGGCGAACTGCCGGTTGAGAGTTTATATACGGTCGGTATTGCTGGTGAGAAATTTTTCCGTGCAATCAAAGACCAAGGAATATTTCTCGGCACCAAATGTCATAACTGCGATATGGTTTATGTGCCGCCCAAAATCTACTGCGAAAGATGCTTGGGAAAACTCGACGAATATATTGAGGTTGCTCAGTGCGGTTCTTTGGAATCGTTCACCTGTGTCCATATCGGGCTTGACGGTAGAAAACTGGAAGAGCCAATATTTATAGGATTGATACGGCTGGACGGTGCATCAACTTGCCTGGTGCATAAATTAGGCGAAATCACAGTTGAAGAATTATGCATGGGTATGCGAGTCTGCGCAGAGCTAAAACCAAAAGCAAAACGCGAAGGTGGCATTAACGATATCTTATACTTTAAACCGACTAAAGAGTAGAAATAAATAAACCACAGAGGCACAGAGAACACAGAGACTAAATCTTGATTTGACTCTGTACCTCGGTGTCTCTGTGGCGTTTTTTCTTATGGCAAAAGGTAAATTTGGTACGGCAATCAATTTTATGGATGGACGAGTCCAAGAACCAATAATTGCCTGGATGAAGAAAACTTATAAATTGGATTATATTGATATGATTACTGAGCCTGGTCCGGATAAGATTTTATCTAACCCGCGGGATAAAAGAATTGCATCAATCAAATCAAGAGTAGAAATCTCGGTCAATAAACACGGTTCGAAAATCATTGTCATGGTTAGTCATTGCGATTGCGCGGGTAATCCGTGTTCAAAACAAGCGCATTTAGCTCAGAACGAAAAAGCAATCAAGACGATAAAATCATGGCATCTGCGGTCAGCAGAAAAAATAGTCGGCGTTTGGATTGACCAAAACTGGACCGCAAAAGAGATTATGGAAGTCGAACTTCCATAATTATGGGGGGAATAATGGAGATTGACCAATATACAACATATTTTCCTAAACCAGGCAAGCAGAATACTCTGGAAGCTATTAGTCTGGCTTTGAATCGAGCAAACGAACTGAAGATAAAAGATATTGTGCTGGCGTCGTCATACGGCTATACTGCAAAACAGATTGTGAAGTTTGACTTGTCAAAACTGAATGTGGTCTGCGTTACTCACCATGCTGGATTTGACAAGCCGGGTAAAGTTGAATTGACCGACCAGACCAAAAAGTATCTCCAAAAACATGGGATTAAAGTGTATCGCGGCACGCATTTCTTTTCCGGCGTAGCCCGGGCAATGAGAACTGAATTCGGCGGTGTTTATACTGGTGAAATCGTGGCTAATACTTATCGGACTTTTGGCGAAGGCATGAAAGTCTGCGTCGAGATTGCGATTATGGCGCTTGATGCCGGGCTTATTCCTTATGGCAAAGAAATCATTGCAATCGCCGGAACCGGCGCGGGCGCGGACACTGCGGTTGTTGTAAAACCGGCACACGGCAAAAGATTTTTCGATACGCAAATTATTGAGATTATCTGCAAACCCCGCACCTGGTAAAGAATAATCATGAAAAAGATATTTGTAATTTTATTGTTTGTCTGCGCATTTACTTATGCCAGGCAGATTGAAGCGCCAATCCGTTTTGCGATTATCGGTGACCGGACTGGTAATGCCCAGCCCGGTATCTATGAGCAGGTCGTATCTGAAATCGAAGCATTAAAACCGGATTTTGTGCTGACGGTCGGTGATATGATTGAAGGACCGGCTAGCGATACGATTGAAATTAATGAGCGTTGGCAAGAATATAAATCACTGATTAGTGCCTTGTCAATGCCGGTTTATTATACGCCCGGGAATAATGATATCTGGGATGATGTCTCGCATCTGTTTTATATACGCTATGCCGGCAAACCATATTATTCGTTTGATATTAAGGGCGTGCATTTTATCAGCCTGGATGTAAGCCGATACGAGAGCAGTTCGGAAATTCCAGCAGAACAATTACAATGGTTAATTAATGATTTGAATAAAAACAAGAAAGCACGCCACACCATCATCTTTTACCACAAGCCGTTCTGGTTTGATGAGATTTTGGAAAACCAACCAGACACGCTTCATTCGATATTTGTCAATCACGGCGTTGATGCGGTATTTAATGGCCATTTTCATAAATATTTCAGCGAAAAGATTGACGATATTTTATATACTGCAGTCGGAAGTTCGGGTGGCGGAGCCGGGATTGGACTTTCCGGCATCCAATTTCATTATACCTGGGTCACGATTGATAAAAACGGCATCACAATCACGCCTTTAAAAAAGAACAGTGTTATTACTTGGGATGAAGTAACCGCCCAGCAAGTAAAAACAGTCGATAAGATTAATTTATCTGGTGTCAATTTTAATAATTCGGTCAGGATTAATCAGAGCATGAAAGTGGTTGATTCTTTGATATATGTTAAGATTGCCAATATATCAGACTTTGTTTTAGATGATACGATAACATGGCAGAACCAAGACAACTGGACAGTTATGCCGAAAACTTTGCCAGTAACACTGCCAGCAAAAGACAATTACGAGACGGCGTTCAAAGTTAATAACAGAGGTGAATTATATCCAGCGCCAGTGTTTAATCTTAATTTCCCGTATGCGAAAGACAAAGAGTATAAACTGGAAAAGCATTTGCCAATCAACCGGATTGCGCTGTGCAACAAGGCGTTTAATCCGGTTATTGACGGCAAGATAAACGAGCCGTTCTGGAAAAATCCAATCAGCAAGTTATATGCGCCGGACGGCG
>JAGXRL010000111.1 GCA_018335915.1 Candidatus Latescibacterota bacterium | reverse complement strand
CAGGGCATTGAAAATCAGCCGAGCCGGGTCAGTTTAATCCGCAAAGGCAAAACAGTTGCCAGCCAGGATATTTTACTTACTGCCCCGAATACTTATCAGGAAGTCAAATTCACAATCGTACCCGAAACAACCGGTAAAGTCAGTTATTCAGTTTTAGTCGACAGCGTGCCGGATGAAGAAAACACGCTCAATAACCGCAAAGATTTCTCGTTGCAGGTCTTAAAAACCCGCTGGCAAATCTTATATTTGACCAACTCACCCTCGTTTAATACCCGTTTTCTGATTGCATCGCTCGAGCATCAGGAAATTGACCAGTTGCAGAATATATTCAATGTAGTTTCGATTATTGCTTTTACCGGACGCAAATATGAAATCCGGGCTGGGACAACCATTGACCAGGCATTTAAAAACACTGATGTCGTGATTCTTGATAATGTCAATGAAGCCGACCTGACGCCAGATTTAGTCAACCGGCTCAGAAACCTGCTTGAGCAGGGCAAAGGATTTTTAATTCTTGCCGGCGAAAATTTCCGAGCCCAGACATTTATAAGAGAAATTTTACCACTCCAATCTGATGCCGTGAAATCTATTAATCGCGACCTGTTTTTGGAGCTGACTGAACCGGGTACAAAATTACCGCTCTTTTTCAACCAGGCAAACCAGTACCTTTTGGACAACACGCCGCCTTTATGGGGAGCAATTTTTTCTGAAAAAGTCAAACCCGATGCCGCGGTCTGGCTGCACAGTAAAGATGACCAGACGCCGCTGCTTAGTTATCATACTTATCAGCAAAGCAAAATCGTCTTCGCGAGCGGATTTCCTTTGTGGCGTCTCGGATTTTCAAGTATTGCGACTGAGACCCGTAAAACCCATTTTGACCAGTTTTTAACCAATCTGGTGCGGTTTTTAGGAGTCAGTGACCTGGATAATTTCCGGCTGGTAACTGATAAACCCGATTATCTGACCGGTGAGTTGATGCTTATCAATTTACTCGCAACCACGCCTGATGCCCGACCATTTACTGATTTGGATGTGCGCGTCAATATTGCCGGTCTTAAAACCGACCTGCCTTTATACGAAACCCGACCCGGCACTTATGAAATAGAAACCGAAGCTGCCCAATCCGGTCAATACCAGCTCACCGCCACTGTTTATAAAGACACCATGCGTATTGGTTCGGCGCAAACCACGATCAACATCACCGAACAGACTATTGAAGATATTACCGGTCTGGATGCCGACTTGATGCAAAAAATCGCTGCGCTCAGTAATGGCAGATATTATTCAGCAGACCAATTCTTGCGCCAGCCCTTTGAGCCTGAGTTTGCCAGATATCAAAAAACCATAAACATTTCCATAACCAATAATCCTTATCTCTATACAATAATTGTCCTGCTCTTTGGCACCCTGCTCTATCTCAGAAAAAAACGGGGGCTCTTATGAAATATCAAAAGTCAAATATCAAAAATCAAAAATATATTTACTATCTGCTATTAGCGATTAGCTCTTTACTATTATTGGGTTGCCGCGGTCACTTGAAAGAATCGATTATCAATGGATTACACAGCCGCGGTATCTCACCCGAATTAACAATCCTTATCACGGCAATGCTGCCGGTCATCGAATTAAGAGGTGCGATTCCTTTAGGTATTAATTTCTATAATCTGGTCTGGTATAAAGTCGTCATCCTCGCAATCATTGGTAATTTACTGCCCGTGCTGCCGATTCTGTTTCTGCTCGACAAAGTTTCCAGACTGCTCAGCCATATTTCTGTTTTTCGAAAATTTTTTGACTGGCTCTTTACTCGCACCAGAAAAAGAAGTAAAATTATTGAGGAGTATAAAATGCTCGGCTTAACTCTTTTTGTTGCGATTCCCCTGCCGGTTACCGGCGCCTGGACCGGCTCGGTTGCTGCTTTTCTGCTCGGCTTAAAAATCCTGCCTTCGTTTCTTGCCATCTTGTTTGGTGTCTTAATCGCCGCCGTCATTGTCACCGGTTTATCTTTACTCCGTGTCTGGGGTGCTGTCATCGTCGGCTTGGTTTTTTTGTTTTTCATTGCCCGGGCAGTCTATATCAGCCGCACTAAAAATAATAAAAAATTGGAGGTGTAAAATGAAACAATTTCTTTACGCATTTATAATTATCGGTTTGTGCAGTTGTGTCAGTTACACAAAACCGGCAACTGATTCAATACCTGCTTTATCCAGACTAATTCAGGCAGATAATGACTTTGGATTCCGCATCTTCGGCCGGCTCACTGACAACAATCCCCAGACCAACATCTTTATCTCACCGACCTCGATCCAGATGTGCCTGCGTATGCTTTATAACGGTGCTTCGGGCAAAACCAAAACCGCAATTTCTAAAACCCTCGGTTTAAGCGAATTGACCTTGAGTCAGACCAACCAGGCAAATCTCGAATTATCCGAACAGTTAAAAAGCACGGATGAAAAGGTCGTTTTGAATATTGCCAATTCTTTATGGGCACAACAAGGTATTGAGTTCAAGAAAGATTTTCTCGAATCGAACCAAACATATTACAATGCTGAGATCGCAACCCTCAATTTTGCCGACCAAAAATCACCCGCCACGATTAACCAGTGGGCAGATGACAAAACCAATGGCAAAATCACGCAGGTTGTTCAAGAGCTCGACCCGTCCATGGTCATGATTCTTATCAATGCCATCTATTTCAACGGCAAGTGGACGATTGAGTTTGACACGACCAAAACCAAAGAGCTGCCGTTCACACTACCCGATAACACGCAAAAACAAGTTCTGATGATGATTCAGGACGGTAATTACCGTTACTTTGAAAACGAAAAGATTCAGGCAATCGGTCTGCCTTATGGCAACAAACGGATGAGTATGTACATATTCTTACCCAAAGCGGTTAATGGACTGGCTGACTTTGTTGCCGGTTTAAATGAAAAAACCTGGTCTGAATATGTAGCAAACTTCCGCTATCACGAAGGCGATATCTTCCTGCCCCGATTCAAGTTTGAATACGAAAAAACCTTAAACCAGGCGCTCATTGACTTAGGCATGACCAATACTTTCAGCAATGCCGATTTTACTAACCTGACCGATATCCCGGCATTTGTTTCCGGTGTCGTGCACAAAACTTTTGTCGAAGTCAATGAAGCGGGCACTGAAGCCGCGGCAGTCACATCAGTATTTATCGCGACCGCAATTGCAGATCAACCCAAACCATTCTCAATGATTTGCGACCATCCGTTTTTCTGTGCAATTGTTGATGACCAGACCGGCTCGATTCTGTTTATGGGTGCGGTCACTAATCCACAGTAAAAGAGACATTTATGAAAATATCCTTTAGTATAGTTTTTATCTTAATAATGATTGTTCCATGTCTGGTCTTTGCCAATACTACTCAACCAATAGTATCTGCCAACAACGATTTCGGATTTCGCCTGTTCCAGGAACTTATCAGGCAGGAAGGGATTGAAAATAATTTCATCTCGCCGACCAGTATTGCCATGGCTTTGGCAATGACTTATAATGGCGCGCAAACAGAAACCAAAAAGGCAATGGCGCAGACACTCGGCGTGAGCGAACTCTCCCTGCTTGAGTTTAACCAGGCAAATTTGGCATTGCGCAATCATTTAAAAAAGAGCAGTAAAAAAATCCGGCTCACTATTGCCAACTCGTTATGGGCAGATAAAGGCACCAGGTTTAAAAAAGATTTTCTTAAGGCGAACAAAAAATACTACTCGGCACAAATCTCGACCCTCGACTTTGCCGCCCCTAAATCAGCCTCAACCATCAATGACTGGGTCAGCAAAAACACGCAGGGTAAAATCCCCAAGATTCTTGACCAGATTGGTGAAGATGTGGTTGCGATTCTCATTAATGCCATCTATTTTAAAGGCGACTGGCAAAACGAATTCGAGCCCGAAGCAACCTTTGAGCGCACTTTTTACTGTCTGGACGGAAAAGAAAAAAAACATCCCATGATGTACCAGCAAGACCGCTATCTCTATCTCAGCGATGAAAAATTCGAAGCGGTCGCACTCCCCTATGAAAATAACCAAATGAGTATGTATCTGTTTTTACCGTCGGAAAAATCCGATATCAAAGATTTCTTAGAAAACCTCGATTACCAGAACTGGCAGCAATGGCTTGGGCTATTTGAAACCCGTGAAGGCAACATCACTCTGCCCCGTTTCAAAATCGAGTATGAAAAATCACTCAAAAACACTTTAGCCGCAATCGGCATGGAAATCGCGTTCACGGAAAATGCCGACTTTACCAAAATGGCGGCATCTGATATCAAAGGCAACATCTATATCGGCGATGTCAAGCACAAGACCTTTATCGAAGTCAATGAACAGGGCACTGAAGCCGCGGCAATCACATCAGTGCATATGGAAATCAAGGGCGCACCAATGACCAGCTTTTCCTTGCTTTTCAACCGCCCGTTCTTGTATGCGATTGTTGATAACCAGACCGGCTCGATTCTTTTTATGGGGGTTTTAAGCGAACCGAAATAAAAATCCAGATATGCCTTACTCGCGGTATGGCAACAGAAAATCCCAAATATCTGAATGATGACGCGGGTTTGCATCATCCGTGCACAGAAAGCAGAAACCAGCGCTTATCAAGCATTATACAATCGTTATAAGCACCGATTGCTGGGTTATATCAGATTAAGAGTTGATGATAAAGACGACCAACTGACGCTTGTAAGATTAAATTAAGACCAAATATGCACATGCGTCATTAAAGCATTTATTAAAATATATTTATGAAAATTATCCCGATTATACCAAAGAATCGGAGTTTTTAGAGAAGATATTGAAATAAAATCAGTTATCCATATCTTGCAGTAATCCTTTCCAAATAGCAACAATCCCAAAATAACAGATATTTAAAAAAAATCAAATTTAATTCGGATTACCCCCCTTTTTAGGTGTCTTAGCCTTATAGAGGGCAGGAAAAAGACTGGCAGGGTCTAAAAGTTCACCTGAATCAGCTGAACTCCCTGCGCCCTCATAAAAAAACTAAACATCACGAAAGGAAGTGATTAATGAAACTGCGGATTGAA
>JAGXRL010000110.1 GCA_018335915.1 Candidatus Latescibacterota bacterium | reverse complement strand
CTCTGGGGTTGGGTAATCGACATAAATCGAGAACATAAAACGGTCTAACTGAGCTTCAGGCAGGGGATAGGTGCCTTCTTGTTCAATCGGATTCTGGGTTGCTAGAACAAAAAATGGTTCGGGTAAGATATGGGTGATACCTGAGACCGTAACTTTATGCTCCTGCATCGCCTGCAATAAAGCAGCCTGAGTTTTTGGCGGGGTGCGGTTAATTTCGTCAGCCAAAACAATATTGGTAAAAATCGGACCTTTAATAAACCGAAAATTCCGTTTGCTGGTGGATGAGTCTTCTTCAATAATTTCAGTCCCGGTAATATCTGAAGGCATTAAGTCGGGTGTAAATTGAATCCGGTTAAATGACAAATCCAGCACATCAGCAAGCGTATTAACAATCAGAGTTTTGGCAAGTCCAGGTACGCCGATAATCAAGCTGTGGCCACCAGATAAAAGACAGATAAGAATTTCTTCAATGACTTTTTTCTGTCCGACAATAACTTTTTCGATTTCGGATTCGATTTTTCGGCGCGCCTCAGCCAATATTTCGACTGCTTTAACATCGCTTTGTGGTTTTTGCGTCATATCAATTGTCGTAGTTTCTTTATTCGACATAATACTCCTGTTCTATCGGTTTACTTTAACTATTATTTTACTTGATGAAAATTATGATGTCAACCCCGCACCTTTTTTTAAATGCGGTATTGACCCACGACTTCGTCGAATTGTAAATTGAAGTATGAAACCACAGACTAACACAGATGAACACAGATTTAAAGAAAAGAAATCAGTCAAATCCGTGGTTACAACTTAAAATGGAGCGAAGCAACATAGGTGCAGGGTTGACAATGCTTTTTTTTTTAGTATCCTAATAAATAATACTTTATTTTAAATATTCGGAGAATAATATGAAAAAGATACTTTTTTTAGTGCCGGTCTTTGTCTTAGTTTTTATGGGTTGTCCAAGCAATAAAGCACCGCTGACTCCAGAACGCCCGGTTGGGCCAAGGGTTGCGATTCCTAATTTTCCCGATACTTTTGCAGTCGTGACGACTGACCCGAATGATGACGATATCAGTTATCGTTTTAATTGGGGCAATGGTATTATCAGCGAGTGGAGTGAATTTAAACCCAGCGGCGATACTTATTATACTACTTATACTTATCAGATTGACGGTAACTACCAGGTAACATGTCAAGCCAAAGACCAAAAAGGAAAAACATCAGGCTGGTCTGAATATTTACTGGTCAGGTGTGGACTTGGCAGAATCCGCTGGGCATTTACCTGTCCGGATGAAGCTTTTTTCAATTCAACTGCGGCAATTGATGACAATGGTAATATTTATGCAGGCTGTGAATACGGACATCTCCATTCAATTGGTGCGAACGGCGCCGAGCGCCAAGGCTGGCCATTTGTAAGCTCGACTCAAGATGAGTTCATATCGTCACCGGCAATAGCACCGAATGGCACAATTTATGCATGTGACCGGGGTGGTAATATTTATGCGTTGACCGCAAATAAAAATATCTTGTGGTCAAAATTTGTCAACGAAGAAATTATCGCTTCGCCTGCGGTAGGCCGCAACAGCGAAATTTATATCAATACACTCGATGGACTTTATGCTTTCAGTGCTTCTGGTGGACAGATGTGGCGTAACGAATCTATTGTTGGTGTCTCTTCAGTAACAATCGACCAGAATAATTATTTGTATGTTGGGACTGAGGACGATTATTTTTATTGTCTGGATACGGCTGGTAATATAAGATGGCAGTATCTGGTTGATGACGAAATAATCTCTTCACCGGTTGCGATGCCCAATAACCGGGTCTGTGTTGGTTGTATTGATGGTCGGATTTATATTTTTCAGCCGGACAGTGGATTTATCATTCGGACCAGCTCCTACGGCACAATTTCGTCAACTCCGGCAATCGGCACTGATGGCTCAATCTATCTGACAACAGAAGAAGGAGTATTAGCGAAACTATTCCCGGATGGCGATTATGAGTGGTCTTTTTCAACCGATGGTTATAATTGTTCGAGCCCGGCAATTGTAAGATATGCGGGGGTCAATCAAGATATCGTCTATTTTTCGACTACCTGGGGAAAAAAGAAACGGAGCGACGAAGATTTAGATTCATTATACATGATAAAGGAAGACGGCACACGATTTGGCGCCTGCGCAATTCCACAAGGTTATCCTTCAGATGAAGGATTCATATCCTCACCGATGATTACTGTTGACGGAACGATTATTATTGGCGGCGGCATTGATGACAATGATATCGGCGGCTTGTTTGCTTTAACCGGTAAAGGTCTTTTAGCAAATTCCACCTGGCCCTTGTTCAGAAGGGATAGAAAAAATTCCGGAAGAATGCAGTAATTAATATGTTAGACTGTAAAAAACTACAACCAGTACCCTCAATGCCCGATTTTCCAAAAATCGAGCATCAGATATTAAAGTTCTGGCAGGAAAAAGATTCGTTTAATAAACTCCGAGCAAAAAATAAAGGTAATAAGAAATTTTCATTTTTAGACGGACCAATTACCGCGAATAATCCGATGGGCGTGCATCATGCCTGGGGCAGAACTTATAAAGATTTATTCCAGCGTTATAAAGCAATGCTCGGTTATGACCAGCGCTATCAGAACGGTTTTGACTGCCAGGGATTATGGGTGGAAGTTGAAGTCGAAAAAGAACAAGGCTTTAAATCAAAACGAGATATCGAAAATTTCGGGATCGATAAGTTTGTCAATAAATGTAAAGAACGGGTTTTAAAATACTCGGCGATTCAGACTCAACAATCAATCCGGTTGGGTCAGTGGATGGATTGGGATAATTCCTATTATACGATGTCGGATGAGAATAATTATACAATCTGGCATTTTTTAAAAAAGTGTCATGAGCATAAATGGATTTACAAAGGTCACGATGTTATGCCCTGGTGCCCGCGCTGCGGTACTGCGCTGTCTGAACACGAAATCGTAACCGAAGGTTATAAAGAGCTCACGCATCCAGCAGTATATCTTAAGTTTCCAATCAAAGGACGCGACAACGAGTATTTATTGGTCTGGACAACTACGCCCTGGACATTGTCGTCTAATGTTGCTTGTGCCGTGCATCCGGATTTGTTCTATGTCAAAGTCAAACAGGATAAAGATATATATTATCTGATTCAATCCCGTGTCTCAGTTCTCAAAGGTAATTATGAAGTATTAGAAGAGTTCGAAGGCAGGAAACTGTTCGGTCTTGAATACACTGGTCCTTATGACGAATTAGAGCCGCAAAAAGGTATTGTCCATAAAGTTATTTTTTGGGAAGAGGTAAGCGGAACTGATGGCACTGGTATTGTGCATATTGCGCCAGGTTGTGGTAAAGAAGATTTTATGCTTGGTAAAGAATATAACCTGCCCGCCATCGCACCATTAACCGAGGACGGTTATTTTTTGAACCAATTCGGAGTTTTGACCGGTATTAATGTAAAACAGAGTGCCCAAGTAGTATTTGATGATTTAAGTAAAAAAGGAATGGTTTATAAAATTGAAGATTATACCCATCGTTATCCTTTCTGCTGGCGTTGTAATTCAGAAGTGATTTTCCGGTTGGTTGACGAATGGTTCATCAAGATGGATGAACTGCGTTATCAGATTATGGAAGTAGCCAAACAAGTGCACTGGATTCCCGAATTCGGATTGGAGCGGGAACTGGATTGGTTAAAAAATATGCAGGACTGGTGTATATCGAAAAAGCGTTATTGGGGACTAGCATTACCAATTTATGACTGCGAGTGCGGTAATTTCCAGGTGCTTGGCGGCAAAGACGAATTACAAGAGAAAGCAGTCAAAGGATGGGAAAAATTTGACGGACATTCACCGCATCGTCCCTGGGTTGACCAGGTAGAAATTAAATGTGACAAATGCAGCAAATCAGTTCCAAGGATTCTTGATGTTGGCAATCCCTGGCTTGATGCCGGGATTGTGCCATATTCGACCATGCATTATCTGACCGACCGCAAATACTGGGAAGAATGGTTTCCAGCGGATTTTATTACCGAATGTTTCCCGGGTCAGTTCCGCAACTGGTTTTATGCAATTTTAGCTATGAGTACAGTACTCGAAAATAGAACTCCGTTCAAAACTTTGCTCGGTCATGCTTTGGTCAAAGATGAACAGGGTCAGGATATGCACAAATCGAGCGGTAATGTTATCTGGTTTGAAGAAGCGGCAGAAAAAATGGGTGCGGATATTATGCGCTGGATATTTGCCCGTCATAATCCACAGGAAAACTTGAATTTTGGCTATCATGAGGCTCATGAAGTAAAACGAAAACTGCTGACTTTATGGAATGTTTACAGTTTCTTTGTTACCTATGCGCGCATCGATTTACCGAAAATCAGGCCGATATCAGCCGAATCTTTGCAGGGTTTGGCATTAACCGATTTGGACCAATGGATTTTATCCCGGCTACACGGATTGGTCGGTTCAATCCGAGGGCGATGGGATGCATTTGACCCGGCTCCGGTCATAAAACACCTGGAAGATTTCATTGACGACCTATCTGGCTGGTATGTACGACGTAACCGTCGCCGATTCTGGAAAAGCGGTTCAGACAGTGATAAACTGGCAGCATATCAGACATTATATGAATGCCTGGTAACTTATATCAAGCTGATTGCACCAATTATGCCCTTCTTTGCCGAGGAATTATATCAAAACTTAGTCGTGACAATAGATTTGAATGCGCAGGAAAGTATTCATTTGACAGCTTTTCCCGAAGTGAATCAAGCACTGTGCAATCAGACTTTGGAAAATGAGATACAACTTATGCGGGAACTGATATCATTAGGACTTTCGGCTCGAAAAGCGTCTGGGCTCAAAGTACGGCAACCTTTGGCACAGGCAATTATTCAAGGATTATCTGAAGTCAAGAAACAAGCAGTTAATAAATATAAACCGATATTTCAAGAAGAATTGAATATCCGTAATTTCACATTTACGGACAACGAAAAAAACCTGGAAAGTAATTGGGTTGGCAATCTTACAGAAGGTGAACAGAATAAATATCGGTTTTTTGTCGATAGCAAATTGAGTCAAGAATTAATCAATGAGGGTCTGATTAGGGAATTGGTACATAAAATCCAAAACCTGCGCAAAAATGCAGGTTTTGATGTCGTTGACCGGATTGAATTATATTACGAAACATCGCCAAAATTAGCCGCTGCGATTGAAACTTATCATAATTATCTAACTCAAGAAATATTGGCGATAAAAACAGGTTACATAACTGAATCGAAAGAGTATGACGCTGAAAAATCTTTTGAGGTTAATCAGGAAAAAATATCAGTCCGATTAAAACGAATTAAGATTACTGGAGATAAAAGTAATGATTAAAAATCGGAAAGAATTAATTGAATTTGAAAAGAGATTGTTAAACGCAAAAAAGAAACTGCTCAAACAACGCAATTACACAAACAGTATGTTATTAAACCAACAAGGCGAATCTTCGGGTGAACTATCTGCCTACCGGACTCATGTTGCAGATATTGGTAGTCAAACCTATCAAAAAGAAATCAGTTCCCAGTTATCGTCTTATGAATCCGGGATTTTAATGCAAATCGACGAAGCGCTCAAACGAATCCGAGAAAATTGTTATGGCGATTGTATTAAATGCAGCAAATCAATCTCCAAAGCTCGATTACGGGTATTACCATACACGCAGATATGCGTGAAATGTACCAAAGAAAAAACCGCATCGAAGAAGAACATATAACGCAAAGATTTCCTGTTTTTGATAAGCAGAAATGAACATTAAATTGGAAATTGAATATGACGGGACTAATTATGCGGGATGGCAATATCAACCCAACAAGATAACAATTCAGGGTGAAATCGAGAAGGCATTAGCGCAACTCCTGCAGAAAAAACTACGGATCACCGGTGCGTCGCGTACTGATGCCGGTGTTTCGGCCTTAGGTCAGGTAGCAAATTTTGAGGTAACACCGCTCAAGGGGTTGAGTTTGGCAAAACTCCAATGCGGTCTAAATTCAATTCTTCCTAAAGATATCTGGATAAGAAAAATCAGCAAAGCTGCTGATGAATTTAACTCAAGACGGTATAGTAAATCAAAAATTTATCGTTATCGAATTATTGCCAATCCGTCACCGATACGGCAAAAATTTGCCTGGTTTGTACGGTATGAACTCGACATAAATAAGATGCGTAGGGCTGTAAAATTATTTATTCGACATAATGACTTTTCATTGTTTTGTGCAGCAAAAGATAAAAACGGTGAAGTTGACATAGAATCAATTATAATTAGTCAAAAGCGAGACCAAATCGATATTACAATAAAAGCTAATCGTTTCTTATATAAAATGGTGCGGCGGATTGTCGGTGCTTTAGTCGAGATTGGCCGGGGACATCGGAGCTTAGATGATATCAAAAAAGCCCTGGCTGGCGAAAAGCATCGTTCCCTAATCTGTGCACCTGCGCATGGTTTAATCCTTAAGAAAGTGAAGTATTAAGATGGAATCGTATCAGCAGTTTCTGAAACCAGAAGTACTTGCTAAATTAAAACAGATAGACCTAAAAGCACGTCTGGTTGTGGAGGGATTTTTAGCCGGTCTGCACCGCAGTCCGTATAAAGGATTTTCCCAGGAATTTGCTGAATACCGTAGTTATCTCCCAGGTGATGAAATAAAGCGCATTGACTGGAAGTTGTATGCTAAAACCGACCGATTTTATATCAAGGAATATGAAGAGGAAACGAATCTAAAAGCTTATCTTCTTATTGACGCCTCCGGTTCAATGCGCTATGCATCGGGCAAGATTTCAAAACTTGATTACGCATCATATTTAGCAGCAGGTCTTTCCTATCTGCTCATCAAACAGCGGGACTCAGTCGGGTTGGTAACCTTTACTACGACTTTAGACCGTTATATTCCGCCGCGTAGTAATCCGGCGCATTTAAAAGTATTGCTGCACGCAATTGACGCACTTAAAGCGGGCGGAGACACGAATCTGGCTAATACTTTTCATAAACTAGCTGAAAAAATCAAACGGCGGGGTTTGGTGATTATTCTTTCTGACTTGTTTGACAATAAAGAAAATGTCTTGTCTGCCTTAAAGCATTTCCGGCACCGTAAACATGAAGTGCTGGTGTTTCATATTCTTGATAAGAATGAACTTGATTTTACTTTTAGTCAACCATTAATATTAAAAGACCTCGAAACAAGTAAAGAAATTACTTTGGACCCCAGGGTGATTCGCAAACAATACCAAAAGACAATTAATGAATATTTTGCAGATTTTAAAATCCGCTGCCGCGAGCATATGATCGATTACAATCCTATAACAAGCGATACACCGCTCGACCGCGCTTTGTTTGAATATCTGCAAAAACGGAGCAAATATGCATAATAAATTCGAAATTCACTGATATGGGTTTTTTAGCGCCATCGCTTCTTTTGCTGTTAAGTTTAGCTACAATTCCGGTTATCATTCATTTAATCCAAAGAATCAGACTCAGAAAAATATCTTACTCGTCATTATTTTTTATAACCCAAACCAATCGCGAAACATTCAGCTGGTTACAGGTAAAAGAAATTTTACTTTTGATATTCCGGACTTTGTTTGTTTTCTTTTTGCTCTTTTCACTGGCACGACCTTATTTTGTTAAAAAGATATATACCAGTAAATCTGAAGCGAGCCGTTTAATCATATTAGACGATTCATACAGTATGGCATATCAAAATAATTTTACGCGTGCCAAACAGACGGCATTAAAACTAATCCAGGAATTAAAAAAAGGTTCTGAAGCGGCGTTTCTGACAAGTTCGGGCAGTGTCAAGGTTAATTTCACAACTGATTTTTTTTCTCTGGAAAAGATGATTGATACGCTCAGGGTTTCGTTTTCAGGCCGGTCTTTAGAGCCGTGTTTTAATAAAGGGTTAGATATTATGTCAGATGCGGTCCAGGCACAGAAAGATATTTATATTATTACTGATTTGCAGAAACGAGCCCTTGAGCCAATTCTTGAAAGGGTCAATTTTATTAGCCAGGAATCCGAGTATGACATTACGGTCGTTGATGTTGGTAAAGAAAATCATATCAATGTTGGCATAGAAGAGGTCTTTGTCAGTCCGAATTTTCCCGGCCCGGATTTTCCATCCCGACCATATGTAAAAGTGAAAAATTATTCAAATCAGACCAGTCGACGTATGTTATTTTTTAGTCTCAAGTTTTCTGAAAAGGAATCTATAATTTACAGCAGCCAGAAAGAGATTGTCCTGAATCCTTATGAGGTCAAGGCCGTTATAATAGAAACAGAAATCAGCCAACCGGGCAAATACTTATTTGAAGCATCCCTGTCGCGGGATTCATTGCCAGCTGATGACCGGTATTTTTATACCGTCAAAATAGATGAAAAAAAACAGGTTTTATTGATAAGAGATAATGCGCAGGAATCTCAATATCTTGCCAGGGCGCTCCAAACCGGTGATTTTGTTATCGCA
>JAGXRL010000109.1 GCA_018335915.1 Candidatus Latescibacterota bacterium | reverse complement strand
ACGGTGGCACTTGATAATAAATAGTATGCGCAATTGGAATCACCAAATCAATGTGCCCCATTCGTTCGCGCCGTACTGCTGATGTCGTAACTTCAACTCCGCAACGGTCACACACAATACCTTTATAACGGATTTTCTTATATTTACCACAATTACATTCATAATCGTTAACCGGCCCGAAAATCCGCTCGCAAAACAAACCGTCTCGTTCTGGTTTCTGAGTGCGGTAATTTATCGTTTCCGCTTTAGTTACTTCACCGCTGGACCAGGTACGAATTGTATCCGGTGATGCGATTTTTATTCGCAACGAATCAAAATCTAAGAAATCTCTGTCCGTCATTTCTTCTCCTTTTCCGGTATCAATTCCAAACCAAGCCCGGCTAACTCTTTAACCAAAACAGAAAAACTTGCAGGCACTTTTGGTGCCGGAGGATTATCACCACGAATTAAAGCATTGTATAAAGCACTTCGACCCTCGACATCATCTGATTTAATAGTGAGCATTTCCTGTAAAGCATTGGCTGCGCCGTATGCTTCTAAAGCCCAGACTTCCATTTCTCCAAACCGTTGTCCGCCAAATTGCGCTTTCCCGCCCAATGGCTGCTGGGTGATTAATGAATAATGTCCGGTCGAACGGGCATGAATCTTATCATCCACCATATGAACTAGTTTCATGATATAGGTATATCCAATCACAATCTGATTATCAAAAAGTTCACCTGTCCGCCCGTCATATACATTTACTTTGCCACTTTCCGGAATACCTGCTTTTTTCATTTCAGCTTTGATTTCTTCAATCGTGGCGCCTTCGAAAACTGGACATACCGCCTGATAACCTAATATTTTTGCGGCCCAGCCCAAATGTGCTTCTAATACCTGCCCGATATTCATACGTGATGGAACGCCTAACGGATTAAGAATAATATCAACCGGTGTACCATCTTCCAAGTAAGGCATATCTTCTCGTGGTAGCACCTTACTCACAACACCTTTATTGCCGTGTCGTCCAGCTATTTTGTCACCGACCGATAATTTTCGCTTTTGTGCAATAAAAACTTTTACTGATTTTAAAACACCATGTGGCAGTTCATCACCCCGGGATACTTTCTCAATCTCATACTTCTGATTCTTCGTAAGTTGTTTAATCGAGCGTTCATGTTCTTCGATAGATTGATTTATCTCTTTAATCTTATAATCATTACCAATCGATTTCTGTAAATTTCTAATCTTAGAACTTTGAATCTGTTGCAGAATATCTTTAGTGAATTCTTCGCCAGATTTTAATATTAACTTTCCCTTTTGTTCATGGATATTGATTTTTGCTTTTTCACCGATAAGAATGCGGTTGATTTTCTGATTTAACTGTTCAACTAAAAATCTCTTTTTCAATTCATAATTTTGTTTGATTTCATTGATCCGGTCGGTTTCGATATCTTTAGTCAACGAATCTGAATAATGCCGCGAGAGAATCCGGCGGTCAATTACGACTCCAGATACACCCGGTTCAACCCGGAGCGAAGTATCTCTGACATTGGCTGCTTTTTCACCGAAAATGGCTCGCAACAACCGTTCTTCGGGTGTGAATTCAGTTTCTCCCTTCGGCGTAATCCGGCCAACTAATATATCACCCGGACTCACTTTCGCACCGATTCGGATAATACCGAACTGGTCGAGCGCAGATAATTCATCTTCACTCACACCTGGAATATCCCGTGTTATCTCTTCTTGCCCAAGTTTGGTGTCGCGTGCTTGGATTTCAAATTCGAGTATCTGAATAGAAGTGAATTTATCTGCCTTGATAAGATCTTCAGAAATGATAATTGCATCTTCGTAATTATAACCATACCAGGGTAAGTAAGCAACCAGCACATTTCGTCCTAACGCTAATTGCCCGTTATCAGTGGAAGGACCATCAGCTAAAATATCACCTTTTCTGACTTTTTGATTCGGAATAACCAATGGTTTATGCGACAGGCAGGTATATTGATTCGATTTAACAAACTTCTTTAATTTATATTCTTTAAGTCCTTTTTCAGTACTAAGCACGATATTTGAGGCATCCACCTTCATGACCGTACCGCTTTCTTTGGCCGTGAGTACTGTATTTGATGCGACCGCAAAATTTGCTTCGACACCGGTTGCAACTAATGGTTTTTCCGGTACCAGTAAAGGGACAGCTTGTCGCTGCATATTCGCGCCCATCAAAGCTCGGTCGGCATCGTCATGTTCTAAGAACGGAATCATGATTGTTGTCGGCGCAAATAACTGCTTCGGTGTAATATCCATATAATCAACTTTATCCGGAGTTACGGTAATAACATCACCTTTTTTACGACAGATAATTTCTTTACTGGAAAATTTACGCTCTGTATCAATTGATGAGTTAGCTTGAGCAATACAGAAATCTTCTTCTTCCTGAGGGTTTAAATATTCGATTTTTTTAGTTACCACTCCATCTTTAACTTTCCAGTAAGGAGTTGTAATAAATCCGTATTGGTCTATCTTTGCATAGGTCGCAACTGTTGCGATTAGACCGATATTTGGCCCTTCTGGTGTTTCAATCGGACAGATTCGTCCATAGTGGGAATAATGTACATCACGAACTTCAAAACCGGCTGTCTCTTTAGTTAATCCACCTGGTCCCAATGCCGAGATTCTTCTTTTATGCGTCAATTCTGTTAACGGATTAGTCTGTTCCATGAACTGTGAAAGCTGGTTTTGGGTAAAAAACTTGGTCACTGCATTAGCAACAATTCTTGAATTTACTAAATCATTTGGTGAAGATTTAGCCAAATCCATATAAGTTACCCGCTCTTTAATATTCTGGGTAAGCTGTTGTAACGCATTACGGATTTGATTTTCGAGCAGTTCACCGACGCGTCGTACCCTGCGGTTCGCGAGATGGTCAATATCATCTGGTGGTATACGATTTTCTTTAACTTCTGTTAATTTTTTAATGATTAAGAACAAATCTTCCTTTTTCAAACCCATTCCAGCAGTACTACGCTCCGAACCGATACGTCGTGCCAGTTTATATCGACCGACTGCGCCTAAATCAAATCTGCGGGCATCCAATAACATACCCAGAATAATACTCTTGGCAATGTCGGTTGAATGGGGCGCCATATTGCGTAACTTGGTGTATATTTTTTTTATTGCTTCTTCTTGGGTAAGTTTTTTTTCTGATTTGATTGTTTTTATAATAACTGTAATACCGTCAATGTTACCGTCGATCGAATATGCCTTCTGAATATTTTTCGAACTTAGAAGCTCAATCAATTCAGTCGTCACAATATCACCGGGTTCAGCATAAATCACCTGGTTATCACCATAAATATTTGCAGCAATAACCTGACCTTCAGCAAGCGGTCGTTTCTGCACGTCAAACATTAACTTAAAAACTTCCTCATAAGAAAGTCCCATCGCCTGGAAAAATGTCGCGGCATTAATACGACGTCGGCGGTCCAATACAATATATAAAATGTTATTCTTATCAATCACAAACTCAGCCCAGGCTCCGCGATAGGGAATCAATAGTGCCGCATATTCTTCATCTTCTCTTGTAAAATACAGCCCCGGCGAGCGGTGTAACTGACTGATAATAACCCGTTCAATACCGTTAATGATAAAAGTTCCCCAGTCAGTCATATACGGTATTTCGCATAAAAACACTTCTTCTTCAATTACTTCTTTTATCTTTCCGGAATCGCTTTCCCGTTTAATCAACCTTAAGAATACTTTTAATGGTACGGTATAAGATGCCATTTTCTCAATTGCTTCTTCAGCTAAGTATTTCGGATTGCCCAGTTCATATTTGACATATTCCAGAGCAAAATTCTTGCGCATATCGGTAATAGTCAAAATCTCTCTAAACAAGGCTTCTAAACCAATATTCTCGCGTTCTTTCGGTGTTGTATCGCTTTGTAAAAAAGTCCGAAATGAATCGAGCTGAATCGAAAGCAAATCCGGTATCTCGAGTCCGCTACTCGCGGATGATACCTCGGAAAAATCTTTTATTTCCATTCTCTTCGTGTCCTTTTAAAAAGGTTACTGCCAAACTACAATTGCACAGAGTCGCATTTCCAGTAACTCTCTGTGTTTGGTGTGGCTTGATATTTCTTTGGTGAAATATAATTTCACACTTTATTTTATTTCAACTTTTGCGCCAACCTCTTCTAACTTTGATTTGATTTTATCAGCTTCTTCTTTTGAGGCATCTTCTTTTATGACTGCTGGTGTTTTATCAATAACATCCTTGGCTTCTTTCAAGCCAAGATTGGTAAGTGCGCGAAGTTCCTTTAAAACCTG
This sequence comes from Candidatus Latescibacterota bacterium, assembly GCA_018335915.1. Classification (GTDB taxonomy): domain Bacteria; phylum Hydrothermota; class Tepidihabitantia; order Tepidihabitantales; family CAIPLT01; genus JAGXRL01. Next base: position 1,811 of record JAGXRL010000109.1, on the reverse strand, counting down.
AATCTTTTTATCGCCAACTGAAACCAATGTAACGATAAAATCTGATTTTACTTCCTCTGCGGCTTGTGCACCTGCCTGAGCACCACTCGGTGCTTGAGCTGCGGGTGCAAATGCTTGCGCTGTGATATTAAATTTATCTTTTAAGGCTTTAACTAAATCAGCCAGTTCAGTAACAGTAAGGGTTCCGATTGACTCAATCAATTGGTCAATATTTTTCTTTGTTTCGGTCATTTTTCCTCCACTAACTATAATTTATTTTTAAATTTATATAACGAATATTACAAATATAACCATTTTTGTTTTTTTCCGTTATTTGTACAATTTGATTAGTATTATTCGTGTTCATTATCTTTATTTGCCTCAGTTATCTTTTTTTCTTTAATCTCATCTAATCCTGCAATGAGTTGCCTGATCATCGCTTCAAGTGAAAATACCAGATCGGCAATCGGGCTGTTTAAGCACCCGACTAATTCACCTAATAATTCCGGCTTTGACGGCAGCGATGCTAAATAATCAAACTGATTTGCTGGGTAAACCGAATTATCAAAAAAAGCACCTTTTATTTTAAGTTCAGCGTTCTTCTTTGTAAAATCTTTGATAACTTTGGCTGCGGCAAGCGGATCGTCATAAGATATGATCAAAGCGGTCGGTCCGGTCAAAAAATTCTCAATACCCGCGATACCGGTTTGGTTAAGTGCCCGTTTGGTTAAACGGTTTTTTACCACTTTGACCTTCACATTCATCGCGACTAATTTCATACGCAGGCCGGATATTTCTTTGGCTTTAATTCGGCTTAAATCAGCAAAATAGATGGCCGTAGCCGGGCTCACTAGATTCTTTATATTATCCAATTGCAATAATTTTTCATTAGTTACCATAATTATGATTCCTTGCGTGCAGCTTCGGTTGTTTCTTTCAAATCTAATTTATAGCCAGGTCCCATGGTCGATGATAATGTTAAAGAGCGAAAAAACTGCCCTTTTACGGTTGCTGGTTTCACTTTTTGTAGTTCACTGACGACGGTGAGAATATTTTTTTCGATCTTATCGACATCAAACGAAACCTTCCCGACAATCACATGCACATTCCCGGTCTTGTCAGTTTTATATTGTATTCGTCCCGCTTTAAGACTCTTAACTGTGCTTCCGATATCGAAAGTAACCGTGCCGGTTTTTGGCGAAGGCATGAGTCCTTTGGTTCCTAATATTTTCCCGAGTTTACCGACTTCTGACATCACATCCGGGGTTGCCACGACAATATCAAAATCGAGCCAGCCTTGTTTGATTTTTTCGATATACTCCTCAAACCCGACATAATCCGCACCTGCGTCTCTTGCTTCTTTATCTTTTTCACCGCGGGTTAATACTAAAATTCTTACTTTTTTACCGCTGCCAAAAGGTAACGAAACACTGCCGCGAACAGCCTGGTCTTGTTTTTTCGGGTCAATACCGAGATTAATTGCCAAATCAACGGTTTCGTCAAACTTTACGCTTGCTGTTTCTTTAACTTTTTTCACTGCTTCGGATAACTGGTGCTCTTTGTTATATTCCGATTTTGCCTGTATATTCTTATAGCGTTTGCTTCTCAGTTTCATCAGTCCTCCAGTGTTATACCCATTGCTTTGGCAGTGCCTTCGATTACTTTCATTGCCTGTTCGATATTATTCGTATTTAAATCGGTCATCTTTTTTGTCGCAATCTCACGAATCGCCTGGCGCGATACTTTACCAACTTTATTCCGGTTCGGTTCGCCTGAACCCTGTGCCAGACCCGCTGCCTGTTTTAATAAAATCGCGGCGGGCGGACTCTTTA
>JAGXRL010000108.1 GCA_018335915.1 Candidatus Latescibacterota bacterium | reverse complement strand
CAAACCGGACCTATCCGATTCGCTCGCTGGGTGCGCACGACAGTGTTGCATATCAGCTTGACAATACGAAGTGGATTATCATCCAAATGGCAAAACCGATTGTAAATGATTCGGGTTTTGATTTTACGGTTTTTCGTTCCCAGGGCACGGGCTCGGCATCAGTGAAAATATCGAATAACTGGAAAGGACCGTGGACCACAATCGGCACGGCAAATGCGGCACGCACGCATTTTGATTTAAGTTCGGTTTCGTTCGATTCTTGCCATTATGTCCGGCTCGAAGCAACCTCGACATTTTATCTGGATGCAGTAGAATCATATACACCGACGGTTGCGATTAATGAAAATTATCTGTCGCGGGGAATAGAGGATTTTTCTTTAAGATTAGGGTCAAATGTGGTCAGTTCCCGTTTACAACTCAATTATCCGATTTTGCGTGATAGAGAACTTGTCTTATCGGTTTATGATATCAATGGCAGAAATGTGCGTAAATTAGTGTTGCCGAAAACAAGTAATAGTTATGTTTATGACCTTAAGAATAATCAGGGTAATTTATTGAAAAGCGGCGTCTATTTTATAAAACCTGCGGGTGTGAATAGTTTGCCGATTAGATTTACTGTGACGAGATAAAATAAACAGAGTTCTGAACAGACTAGACAAAATTTAAAAATCAAAAGGCAAAAGTCAAAATTTAAAAAGACTCATTGTGTCATTTCGTGGTCTTTCTTTTTTAAGTGTTTCCTATATGGGAACTTGACAATCAAATTGTTTTTTATAAACTTAAGTATATAGACCATTATCCTTGCGTCCACAAAAGGATATAAAAAACTGAAATGATTTTCTTAGCAAATTGCCCAAACGGGCGGATGGAGGAAATATGGATAAATCAAAATCATTATTGGTATTTGCGATATTCTATTTTTTGCTTCCTGTTCTTTCATATGCACAAGTTGATACTGCGTGGGTAAGAAGATATAACGGACCCGGTAATTACGATGATTATGCATATGCGATTGCAGTAGACGATTCCGGCAATGTTTATGTGGCCGGTCGAAGTTATGCATCGACTACTAATTATGATTATGCAACGATTAAATATAATTCAAGTGGAGTCCAGCAATGGGTACAAAGATACAGTGGCCCTGGAAATAATTGGGACGAAGCGATTGCGATTGCAGTTGACGGTGCCGGCAATGTTTATGTTACTGGCTGGAGTTACAGCACAACCACTAATTATGATTATGCGACCGTTAAATACAATTCGGCGGGAGTCGAACAATGGGTGCAAAGATACAATGGAGCCGGAAATGGCATGGATAGAGCAAATGCAATGGTATTAGACGGTCAAGGTAATGTTCATGTAACAGGTTATAGTCAAGGTGCTGGCATTGATTTTAACTATGCGACAATTAAATACAATTCTTCTGGTGTTCTGCAATGGATTGCAGGATATGATGGCACTGCAAATAGTGATGACCATGCTTATGCGATTACCGTAGACGATTCTGGTTATGTGTATGTGACGGGCGGTAGCCGTAATTCAGGTACCTGGATTGACTACACAACCGTTAAATATGATGCAGATGGTGGCAGTATATGGATAAGAAGTTATAATGGACCCGGTAATAATGAAGATAGAGCCCATGCAATTGCGGTGGATGGATTGGGTAATGTTTATGTTACTGGTCGAAGTATGATGGGTATGTATCATGACTACGCGACAATTAAATACAATAGAGATGGCGACACTGTTTGGGTAAGAAGATATTCAGGACCTGGGAATTATCAAGATGAAGCATTAGCGCTGGCATTGGATGGACAAGGTAATGTCTATGTAACCGGCTGGAGTGAAGCGACCGGCACTTATGATGATATTGCGACTATTAAATATGATTCGGCCGGGGTCGAACAATGGGTGCAGAGATATAATGGTCCTGGCAATAGCAATGACAGACCATCGGCGATTGCCGTAGATAGTTTTGGCAATATCTATATAACCGGTTATAGCGTGACTTCAGGAAATAATTATGACTACGTGACTATCAAGTATAATTCAGCCGGCGTCGAGCAGTGGGTACAGAGATATAATGGACCGGGTAATAATCTGGACGAGGCAACCGCGATTGCCGTCGATAACTCGGGTAATGTTTATGTGACCGGCTTTAGCAGAAGCAGCGGTTCTTCTGATTCTGAAGATTATGCAACAATTAAATATGTGCAGACAGCAGGGATAAATGAGTTAATGGGTTCAGGAAATGGAGAGTTAAGAGTTTCAGTCTATCCGAATCCGGCACGAACATTCTTCACAATCCACTTACCATCCGCTGAGCGCACAGAGATAAAGATATTTGATGTGATGGGGAAGATGGTTAAGGAGTTTGAGAGTTTTGGAGTTGGAGAGTTAAGAGTACCGCTGGATGGAATTAAAAATGGGATTTATTTTATAAAGGTTGATGATATGATATGCAGGGAGAAATTGATTGTAACAAAGTGATAATATAGAAAAGTCAAAAGACAGGTTAAAATATTTAATATGTGTTTTTAATTTTTGATATTTAATATTTAATATTTACTTTATATTACCAGTTCGTTAAGGCGCTCAATTCTCTTTTCCTAAGGAAAATAGTTTGATTTCTTTACTTTAAAATAATCCTTGACATAAAGATAATTTTTGTTATCTTATTGGTGGAGGAACATATGAAATACTTGATTAAGGTATTTTTATCCTTCTTAGTAGCATCACTACTATTCACACAATTCTTGTATGGACAGCAGGGGCAAATGGATTGGCGACGGGAGATTCCATCCGCAACCTGGGCCGCCCGGTATGGTCATTGTTCAGTAGTTTTTGATAACCGGCTCTGGATTCTGGGCGGTATCACTATGTACTCACAGCTGAAAAGAGATGTCTGGTCCACACCTGATGGCGTGAACTGGACCTGCGCAACAAATACCGCGGGATGGTCGGCTCGAAGCGGTCATTCTGCAGTTGTTTTTAATGACAGAATCTGGGTTATGGGTGGCCGTGATAATGATTATCTTAATGATATCTGGAGTTCAAGTGACGGTATTAACTGGACCAGAGAAGTCGATTCTGCGCCATGGCGTCGGCGGGGAAGTTTTTCTTTATTGGTCTATGACGATAAAATATGGTTGATGGGCGGTCGAATATCTTCGACCCGGACGCTTAATGATGTCTGGTGTTCGGCCGACGGTGTGAACTGGACTTTGGCAACCGATTCGGCAAATTGGTCAAAACGGGATAGGCATGGTTCGATTGTATATGATAATAAGATGTGGGTGATAAGCGGACTTATCATAACCGGTTCTCCGAGCGATGTCTGGCATTCGGTGGATGGCGTGAACTGGATTTGTGCAACCAATAATGCGCCGTGGGATATAAGAAAAGATGTCCGTCTTGCCGTATATGATAATAAGATGTGGCTCGTCGGTGGTTATCGTGCCTATGAATCATATCGTAATGATGCCTGGTATTCGAGTGACGGAGCAAACTGGTTCAATGCGTCAAATGCCTGCGCCTGGTCAGCACGACACGGTCACAGTGTCGATGTTTTTAATAACCGGATTTTTTTAGTAGGCGGGCATGACGGGCTTGATAGTTATCGGAATGATGTCTGGTCTTCACGGGCTTCAAGAATTATGACGCTCGAACCAAATGGCGGTGAAATATATTCGGGCGGCTCAAGTCAGACAATTAAATGGTTCTCTTATCATAATAATTCTGATTATTTTCGGTTGTTGTTATCAAGAGGCGGAACCTATTCGGATACAATCGCAAATATGCTGAGTGGCAGTGAAACAACTTATACCTGGACTTTGCCTTTGATAAATCATGCTAATAATCGGGTTATGGTCCAGGTCATTAATAATTCAGGAGCAGTTATTGTGCAGGACACGAGTGATAATCCGTTCACGATTCAAACTTTGAAAATGGTTTTACCAAGTGGTGGCGAAGTGTTAGACGGCGGCAGTAATTATACCATAAAATGGCGGAAATATTTTGACAATTTCAGCCATTACCGGTTAATTTTAATAAATTATTATGGAGCTGGTCCTGAGACGATTGCTCATAATATTCCGGCATCAGACTCAATCTATGATTGGTCAGTACCGATTCTGAATGCGCGATTGTGTCAGATTAAAATTCAGATGTTAGATGTAAATAATACAATATTATGCGAGGCGATTTCCAGTAGTTTTCAAGTGCGGACATTGGAAATTTTAGCTCCCAATGGCGGTGAAATCTGGTTGAGCGGGACGATTCAGGCAATCAAGTGGCGTGTGACTGACCATAATAGTTTTTCTTCTTACCAGATTTTTATCTCGACTGACGGCGGCAATACGATTTATGATACGATTGCTAAAAATATCAATGTTTACGATACTATGTTTTACTGGTTGGTGATACCAGTAGATGTATCGAACTGCCATATAATTATTCAAGCATTGAATGCAAGCGGACAGGTGATTTGTCAAGATGCCAGTGATATCAGTTTTACAATCAGAACCCGGATTGTAATAATTTCTCCGAACGGCGGCGAGAATTATTTAGGCGGTGAAAGTACGAATATAAAATGGCGGATTGAGGGCGGTGGACTGATTTACTGCCGCTTGCTTTTTTCCTATGACAATGGTTGGAATTATCCGGATACAATCGTGCATAATCTTGCCGGGATTGAATCAACTTATGCCTGGACCGTGCCGACAATCAATTCACAGTGGTGTTGGATTAAGATACAACTATTTAATTCCCGACACGGGCAAATATGCGAAGATATGAATAATCTTAGTTTTACTATAAAAACCGTAATTCTAACCAGACCCAATGGCAATGAAAACTGGGTTGGTGGAAGTTATGAGCCGATAAAATGGCGAGCCGCAAGTGATACTAACTGTGTCCGGTTCAGATTAATGCTTTCGAAAAACAGCGGGGGCAGTTATCTAGATACGATTGCCGATAATATTCAGACTTCAGAATCGACCTATTTGTGGCAAGTGCCATTTTTAAATCTCAATACCTGCCGAATTCGAGTACAAGCAATCAATGCTTTGAATAATATCTTATCTGATGACAGCAGTAATTATGATTTTTTCATACGAACGCGACCAACTATAATAATGCCAAATGGCGGACAGAGCTGGTTGGCTGGTACTGTCCAGACCGTACAATGGAGCGTCATTGGTACTGGATTTGCCAGATATCGACTGCTTTTATCACAGAACAACGGGTCAACCTATCCAGAAACAATTGCACATAATGTATCACCCACTCAAACAAGTTATAGCTGGACCCTGCCGAATATCAACGCACTTTATTGCCGTGTCAAAATTCAAATTATAGACAGTCTGGGTAGTGTTGCCGGTGAAGATGCCAGCGATGCTAATTTTTCAATCCAGACTTTAATCACAGTATCGCCGAATGGAAATGAGGTATGGCCGGGTGGGAGTTATCAAACGATTAAGTGGCGGATTGCACCGAATATAAATCCTTCTGGTTTTAGAATACTTTTATCAAGAAACTACGGTATGTCTTATCCAGATACTATTGCAAATTATATTACCGGTACAGATTCGACTTTTTTATGGTTAACGCCACCGATAAATACCAATGCTTGCCTAATCAAAGTTCAGGCATTAGATAGTTTATCCGGTATCTTATTGGCAGAAGATGTTAGTAATACCTATTTTACGATTCGGACTTTGCCGACCGTAATCAGTCCTAATGGCGGAGAAAACTGGTTGGGAAATACCAGTAGAATCATCAAATGGAGTGTCTTAGGCACGGGACATGACCACTATCGAATTCTCTTATCGCAAAACAGCGGCATATCTTATCTGGATACGGTTGCCCATAATGTGAATGGAGCCGATTCAACTTTTTTATGGTTGACACCGTTAATCAACAGTACGATATGCCGTATCAAAGTACAAATGCTCGACATTTTGAATAATGTTATAAGCGAAGATGCTAGTAATAGTAATTTTACGATTCAATCAATTTTGGTCGTTTTCCCAAATGGTGGCGAAATATTTTCCGGATTGAGTAATCAGGTTATTCAATGGCAAAATACCAGATGGCGCTGGTTTACGATTGCTTATGTCGTTTAATAGCGGCACGGCTTATCCAGAAACGATAAATCATTATTTAGGTATTTCAGAAACTTCGTATACCTGGACCGTGCCGGCAATAAATGCGACGACTTGCCGGATAAAAATTCAGGTTTTAGATACAATCGGAAATGTCATTTGTGAAGATGGCAGTAATAATAATTTTTCGATTCACTCGATTACACTGACCTTTCCCAACGGCGGTGAGAGTTTTCAGGGTGGTAGCAGTCAAATCATAAAATGGCGGACCACAATCGGTCAGAATTTTTCTCATTACCGGCTGCTTATGTCTTATAACAGTGACACGACTTACGCTGATACGATTGCGCATTATGTTGCATCTTCAGAAACGCTTTATAATTGGCAGGTTCCAATAATTAATTGCAATACGGTTCGAATTAAGGTACAGATTCTGGACGATACTAATAGCGTGATAAGTCAGGATAACAGCAATACTAATTTTGCGATTGACGCTGAACCACCGGGTTTATTCAGTCTTGTTTTGCCGTTAAATAACGGCTGGACTAATGCAACTCCGAGATTTATCTGGCAGCGGGCATATGACAATTTTTCGATGTATAATTATGAGCTTTCAATCTCAATGCCTGATGAGACCTTATTGATTTCAACGCAAGATACAATCAATCCGATTATTCCGGTTGGCTCAGTCTGGCAAGCGAAGACATCCCATGCAAACTGGTCAAGCCGCGAGCAACACAGTTCAGTTGTGTTTGATAATAAAATCTGGATTATTGGTGG
>JAGXRL010000107.1 GCA_018335915.1 Candidatus Latescibacterota bacterium | reverse complement strand
GCGGGTTCGCACCGGTGGCAGAAAATAATAAACGAACCGGACCGTATTGGCTATAATTATACGCGGTGTTTGTATGCGGAAATATTCCATGAACTGGGTGAACCGGAATTGGACTGGGTAATATGCGCCCGCGATGAACCGTGGGTAAAATCTTACAACCCAAGAATCGGATTCAAACGGACACAGACCCTGATGCAAGGACATAAAGTTTGCGACCACTTTTTCTACATTGAGAAGTAATCGATAATAAAGTTGGTAAATTTATTCTTGAACATTTCAGATATTAGATTATAATAGACCGATGAAAGAAAATAAGAACAAAGGGCTTCTGTCCTTTGTCAAGTGTGCAGGCTGAGCGTCAAAACTCTCAGCCAGCCAGTTGGCTCAGGCATTAGCATTTTTACCAGAAATCAAAGACCCGAATTTATTGGTCGGGTTAAACACGGCTGATGATGCCGGCGTATATAAGCTGACCGATGACTTGGCATTGGTTTATACGGTTGATGTTTTTACACCAGTGGTCGATGACCCGTACACTTTTGGTATGATTGGTGCAGCCAATAGTATTTCTGACATATATGCAATGGGCGGCGACCCCAAACTTGCTTTAAATGTTGTCGGTTTTCCAGGCAAGGCAGAACCTGGCTTGCTCGGACAGATGCTTAAAGGTGCTCAAGACAAAGCCCAGGAAGCCGGAGTTACTATCTGCGGTGGGCATACATTTGTCTCGGATGAGATAAAATTCGGTTTATCAGTTATCGGTTATATCAATCCTAAAAAAATTATTACTAACGCTAATGCACAAGTTGGCGATATAATTATTCTGACCAAGCCAATCGGTATCGGCACAATTGTTCAGGCACAACTTATGGAAAAACCAGTTGATGCATATTTAACTCCTGCTATTAACTCAATGACTACTTTAAATAAAGATGCCTCTTTAGCAATGCGTGAAAGTGCCCATGCCGCGACTGATATTACTGGTTATGGTCTGGCTGGTCATCTGGTCGAAATGGCGCAGGCAAGTAAAATTGGTATTGAAATCTCAATTGCTAACATTCCATTTCATAAAGGAGTAATGGAAATTCTAAAATCGGGCATTATTGAACCGGGTATTGGTATGAACTTGAATTCGTTTGATGCACAGGTTGACCGACACGAGGTTGATGATGCCGATGCCATGCTTGTTTTCGGCTCGGAAACATCTGGCGGTTTGGCAATTGCTATGCCGGAGAATAAACTTGCTGAGTTTAAGGAAAACTATCGGTCAGAGTTCGCTGTGATTGGCAAGATTACCAAAGAAAACAGCGGAAGAGTCAAAATAACTCCATAAATTATATGAGACTTCTGAAGAAGTCCTGATTACACCGATTAAAAACAAGATTACACAGATTAAAACCCAAGAGAGCGAGTTTTTCCGAGCTCTATATTATCGCTTGACACGCCACAAAACCTAATATATCATTCCATTGGTGAGTAAATACAGATTAAACTATAACCCTGACTTGGTCGTTGTGCCGTTTGAAATAAGGGGACATCGGTGAGCATCAAACAACACCGGCCCGGTCGGGTCGACTCCTTCAAGGTTCGCAGTTATCAAAACACACAGCAAGTAAATTTCTTAAGAAAAAAACTTATTGGCTACCGAGACGCAGAGAACACAGAGCTTTCCTTTTTTCTCAGTGCGCTCCGTGACTCTGTGGCAATTTGGAGGTTAAATGGAAAATAAATACGAAAAGATGTGGCAGGATATCGGCTTGGATGTCCCGTTGCACAAAGAATTATTAGAATCAATCAATAAATCATTCAATGCGACAGTCGGTGCCCAACAAAATCGTCCCCTTGGCATGAAATATTTTGACCAGGTCTTGCACGAGTCGCACGGCGGACGAGTTGCGGAACTAATTGAAAACAAAGCCAGGGGCAATAAGACGGTCGGTACATTTTGTATCTATGTGCCGGATGAAATCGTGATGGCAGTTGATTTTATTCCAATGCCATTATGCGGCGGCACGAATTTTTCCGTACCCTATGCCGAGAAAACTTTTCCCAGAGATATCTGTCCTTTGGTCAAGTCAACACTTGGATTAGCATTTTCTAAGACTTGTCCGTATGCGCCGATTAAGTCAATGGCAGTCGGCGAAACCACCTGCGATGCGAAAAAGAAGACCTGGGAAATCTTAGCCAAGAAAGTCAATTTTCACGTGATGGAAGTGCCCCAGAAAAAGAATGACCTGGATAAAAAAATCTGGCGCGAAGAGGTCGAAGAATTCAAGAATAAAATCGAAGCTCTTGCCGAGCGTAAGGTCACTCCGGAAAAACTGCGCCAGAACATTAAAATTATGAATGACAAACGGCGCGCGCTTCAGAAACTGGGCGAGTTGCGCAAACATGACCCGCCGCCAATCTCCGGGCTCGATGCTTTGGTTGTGATGCAAGGCGCATTAAATGACGAACCGGTCCGGTTTACCCAAAACCTGAACAAGTTAAATCAAGAACTCGAAGAGCGGATTACTCAAGGTATTTCGCCATTTGCCAAAGGCGTAAAAAGAATAATGATATCGGGCACACCATCGGTAATGGGCAACTGGAAAGTCCATTCCCTGATTGAAAAGTCAGGCGCGACAATCGTGGTTGACGAATCCTGCACCGGCACCAGGTATTATGAAAATCTCGTGACCGAGAATGACAATAATATAGATAAACAGCTCGATGCTCTGGCCGAACGGTATATGAAGATTAACTGCTCCTGTTTTACGCCCAATGACGACCGCATTACCGATGCAGTCAATAAAGTCGAACAGTTTAAAGTAAATGGCGTGGTCCATTATATCCTGCAATACTGTCACACGTATAATGTCGAAACCTTAAAACTGGACGCAGAGTTTAAAAAGAAAAATATTCCGAGCTTAAAAATCGTGACCGACTATTCCGAAGAAGATATCGGACAACTCAGGACCAGAATCGATGCATTCTTAGAAAGGTTAGAATAAGCCACTGATATACACGGATAAAAAAGAAATGTTAATAAAAATCGGTGTTCATCCGTGGCTAGTTTAATATGATTCACGCTGGTATTGATATCGGTTCGCGGACAATAAAGCTTGCGGTTCTTGAGCAAGGCAAAATAATCGCCCATCAGATTATTGATACGGGCATTGACCCGCTTGCCAACTCGAAAAAGATTTTAAGCCAATACAAATTCGATAAAATTGTTGCGACTGGTTATGGACGGTATCTGGCACAGAAACAATTCGGCTTTCCAATTGTTACTGAAATTAAAGCTTATGCCAAAGGCGCGCACTTTTTATTTCCTGGATGCCGGACTGTGATTGATATCGGCGGACAGGATTCAAAAATAATCCGGGTGAGCAGTCATGGTAAAGTCGAAGATTTTGAAATGAATGACCGCTGTGCCGCTGGCACGGGCAGGTTTTTAGAAGTTATGGCAACCACGCTTGGTTTTACAATTGACCAGTTTGGTGAGCAGGCGTGTGATGCGAAAAAACCCGCAACAATCAACTCGATGTGTACGGTCTTTGCCGAATCCGAAGTTATCTCTTTATTATCTCACGGCGAAAATGTCCACGATATCGCATTAGGGCTTCACCAGTCAATTATTAACCGTATTGTCGGAATGATTGGTCGAGTCGGACTTGAAGGCGAGGTTATCTTTGCCGGCGGGGTTGCCAAGAATCGGTGTATGCGGGAATTGTTGGCAAAAAAACTTCATAAGAAATTGCTGATTCCAGAAGAACCACAAATCGTCGGCGCCATCGGTGCGGCATTATCAGTTTGATAACAGACTAATTTTCAATTATCAATGAAATATCAATTATACAATTTCCGGTTTTGAACATTGGGTCATTAGATTTTTATTGAAAATTGACCATTGAAAATTGATAATTAACATAACCTTGTCATTCTGAGGCGAAGCCGAAGAATCTCTCTGTAACCACAGGTGCACACAGGCAAACACAGTAAAAAAACATACCACAGAGACACGGAGAAAAACAAAAGCACGCATCTGCGAAAATTTTGAATTTTGATTTGTCATTTTGATTTTTGACTTTTGATTTTTGAATTCCTGTCGGTCTCCCTCTTCCTCTTCTTAACTCATCTCCATCCCCAATCCCGACCATATCTCCGTCCTTAAATTCATCCGCTTTGGCGTGCGACAACCCGCATTTTCACCCGCATTTTTACGAGCATTCAATCCACGCTTTTTTAGAGACTCTTTTCTTAACTCTTAACTCCCAACTCATTAACACCAAAACCCTAAACTCTAACCCGACCCCCTGGGCACTCCCCTTCCGAAGCCAGTTTTTCGATATTAGTTGTTGGTTTTTAGTGTATTACATTGAAAAACAATGATTTTTAAACATAACATATAAGTATATATTTTTAATAAGCGGGAAACTTTTAAGTATACATTTATGGTAGTAAGATATTTTTAGTTTGCCTCGAAATCTTGATAAAAACCCGATAAATTTTTATGAATTTCAATATATCTCGATCGTATTTCTACCAGTTTCAGGTTTGATGTAAGCTTTTAAGTATACATTGCAAATAGAATCTGCTTACAATAACACAAAAAATCAAGACAAGAGAATTATTTTTTAGTATTGGATATAATTTTGATAGAGTTTCGCTAAGACACGCTGCATTTTTTCTGCCTTTTTGTTTTTTCCCGTTTTCTTTAACATGTCTCTGTAATTTTTAATGTACGAAATAACTTGACCGGGTCTAAAAGAATCTTTAAGGGTTTTCTGTGTTACCCCGAATATTTTTAATGATTTTTCATACAATAATTCTGCTTCAATATATTTTGATAAGTTGCACTTCACCGCAGCTAATTCACACAATGTTGTTCCTAATTTATAATCGTTTGGTTCGTATATTTTCTGTAATATATCAACCGTACGTATTAATAGCATCTCTGCTTCCATATATTTATTGAATTTACTATAAAATTGTGCAATTTTTATCATTACAAAAGCGATGTAGCTCGGCTCATTTTCTGAGAAATTTTCCGTTATTTTAAGGGCTCGTAAAAAATACGATTCCGCTTCATTAAATTCATTTAGCTGACTATGTACTCCTGCGATTTCAATCAAATAACTTACAATATCAGTGTGTTCTTCTCCAATAGCTTCAATTTTAAACTTAAGGGCTTTTTCTAAATGTTCTCGTGCTTTATCTGGCTGCTGGTTTGACTTATATAATAAACCGAGACTATAAAAATAAGCCGCGGTATCTTGTTTATTCTCTTGTAACTTTGGTAATATTTCGGCTGTATCTGTAAATCCAAGCCCCCAACAGGACTCGTACTCTAAAACTTGATTTTGTTTTATAATAAAAAAAGGAGTTTATATTGAAGTTCGGGATATAAGCCTTTCCATTGCCGTGCAAAATCGTGGTCAGCTTTGCTTGGCATTAATGATCTGTTATTGTCACCTCCGATAAAATCAACTGCCGGGTGGTTATGTACATGTATTATCCAAATTGATCTCCGGGCATTAGATATAAACTCGTATTTTTCATGCTTTTCCGGAGCATATTCTGTAGAAAAAACCGAACTGCTATCTGATGCATCAATCCATAATGCTTCACAATTTATATCTTTCGGGATTAATATCCAAAATGCATGTTCTATAGGTTGTCCGCCAATTTTTCTGACAGCTTTTTTTAATTCATTTATAATTCTTTGATATTCGTCGTTTGGAATTTCGTCCTTATATTGAATTTCATTCATGCTTTTTATAAACATTTCTATTTCTAATCGCGATTCCTCGGCCATTAACATTAATAAATCATCTATACTTTTATCTGCAAGATTCATTTTTTCCATGAAATACCTTGTAACGATAAGCGTATCCTTATCTTTTTCTAATAAAGCAAGACATATTAATCTTTTTTTGTCTTCTTCATTAAGGCTTAAGAAAAAGTTACTAGAGTTACCCGCATTCCCATAACGATAAAGCCACTCCAAATCATTTCTAAAATTTTTTATCACTTCTCTAAGTTCTTCAAGGCTATGTTTATTGCTGATCGACATCTAATTAATATTGAATTATAATTGTTTATATTACATATACCTAAGAACATTCTCGTTTAGGTATGGTTAACGGTATTGTAATAACTTGTATCACATTGTCAAGTAGCTTATTCAGCTAGAATGTTAATAGATTAATTTTGAAATATTTATTGCCTTTGACACTAGCGACCTATATATGGGGTTGACTTCTTAATCCTATAATTCCTATCTGCCTAAAGACAAAAATAAAGAAATATTAAAGAACATTCCCTCAGTTGATAAGATTTTGAACTGGCAGGAGGTTTTTTAAAATATTACAACAACTTCACAAATTCATCAACACTTAACCCCGCTTGTCGAATTATTGCTCTGAGCGTACCACGGTCCAGTTCTTTGTGGTCTGGAACCACGACCTGGCTAAAGGGGTCGTCTCGTCTTAAAATAATATGACTTCCTTCTTGTCGTTTGAAATAATATCCGATTTTACCTAATGCTTTTACGCAATCTTTACCAGAAATTACTGGTAATTTACTCATACCGCAACTACAAGGGTTTCAAAACGCTCTTCTGGAACCGGCAGGTTGTCTTCTTCTAATGCTTTTATGTACCCGTTGATTGCCTCTTTGATATTGGTAATCGCTTCTTCTTTGGTTTTGCCCTGACTGACACACCCTGGCAAACTTGGACATTCAACTACCCAATATCCATCTTCGCCACAATAAACAATTACTTGTCGCATTGTTTCTCCTTAATTTTTATATTCTATATATAGTTTAATCCCGATTATTGATTTGTCAATAAAAAGCTTGCTCTACAAAGACACGAAAGCAGATAATTACATAAAATGTCATGCTGAATTTATTTCAGCATCTCATAGAGTTAAACATTGTGAGACCCCGAATCAAGTTCTGGGTGACAATACGAGGGCTTTTTAATTACCTGCAATGTTATCTTGACATCAGACAACCTCACTTTATAATGATTTTATGCCCAAAGTAAATAATAAAGCATTACTACAATCCATTCCATCCGTTGACAAAATACTTAATTGGCAGGAGATTAAGGCGTTTGAGAATAAGATTGAACACGCATATCTTACTGAAATTATTAGATATAAAACTGATGAATTTAGGGGGATGTTATTAAAGGGCGAGACGCTTGAATCTGACCACTTGAAACAGATGATTGTTGATGAACTGAATTATCTCACTCATCGGTATTTTACTTATGCAATCAATGCCCTTGGCATCGTGCTTCATACTGGTCTTGGCAGAGCGCCTTATGCGAGTGGCATTTGCGAAATAGTGTCAGATGTTGCCAAAGCATATTCGCGCCTGCAAATTGACCCCGAAGGTAAGCGTGATGACCGTTATAAAAAGATTAGTAAGTTATTGCAAATCTTAACTGGTGCAGAAGCAGGAATTGTTGTTAATAATAATGCCGGCGCAACGCTTTTGATTCTAAGAGCGATTGCACAAGGCAAAGAAGTGATTGTTTCAAGAGGACAGTTAATTGAAATCGGCGGTTCGTTCCGAATCCCGGATATTATGGCGCAGTCGGGCTGTATTATGCGGGAAGTGGGGACAACCAACCGCACCCATCTTAAAGATTATGAGCAAGCAATAAAGATTCACCACAGAGGCACAGAGGCACAGAGGAAAAATAAGAAAAAGATAAAAGTTGAAGATAGCTTAGAACCAGAAACCGGTGCGATTATACGGGTTCATCAGTCTAATTATCAGATTACTGGTTTTACTAAAGAAGTGTCTTTGAAAGAACTAGTCGCCTTAGGCAAGAAATATAAAATTCCAGTGATTGATGATTTGGGCAGCGGCGCTCTGATTGATTTTTCTAAATATAATTTACCCAAAGAACCGATGGTAAAAGAGAGCATTCAAGCTGGTGCAGATGTGGTCTGTTTTAGCGGCGATAAATTAATCGGCGGACCCCAGGCAGGAATTATTGTCGGTAAAAAAGAATTGATTGAAAAGATTAAAAAACATCCGTTAACCCGGGCGTTGCGTTGCGATAAACTGACTAATGCGGTCTTAGAAGCAACCCTGCAGATGTTTTTACATAAAGAAGCAGATTTAGTCAAAGAGCACACCGTATTCAGTATCTTAATGAAGCCATTAGAAGAGATTAAAAAAGATGCTGAGAAATTTGCCGAAGATTTAATTAAAGAGCACGGCGATAAATTAAGCGTAAAAGTAAAACCAGGCAAGAGCGAAATCGGCGGCGGGTCATTAAGCACAAAAGAACTGGATACATATGTTGTAGCAATCATGCCGAAAGATTTACCACAGAAGCACCGAGACACAGAGAAAAAATCGGACTTAGGTGGTTTAACAGCACAAACATTAGCGAAACTTTTAAGACAATACAAAATCCCGATATTTGGCAGGGTGCAGGCAGATTCATTAATACTGGACTTCAGAACAATACTTGTTGGTGAAAATGAGATTATTTTACAGGCATTTAAGGATATTCTGAAGTAGTCAAAATGAAAAATAAAAAACCAAAAATTAAAAACACATATTAAAAACTTAAAAATATTTGCATGTTTGGTTTGTGTTTTTGATATTTAATTTTTAATATTTAATTTTACTTATGGCTGATATTCAAAGAAGACATATAGTTATCGGCACTGCCGGTCATATTGACCATGGTAAAAGTGCACTTGTCAAAGCCTTAACCGGCGTTGACCCGGACCGGTTAAAAGAGGAAAAAGAGCGGGGCATGACTACTGACCTCGGCTTTGTTTTTTATGGTGACAACGCCACGATTATTGATGTACCTGGGCACGAGAAGTTTGTACGGCATATGGTTGCCGGTGCTTCGACCGTTGATATTGTGATGTTTGTGGTTGCGGCAGACGACGGCATAATGCCCCAGACTTATGAACATCTTGAGATTTTAAAATTGCTGGCAATTAAAAAAGGCGTGGTGGTTATCAGCAAGAAAGATATGGTCAAACCCGACCGCTTGCAGATTGTGATTAATGACATAAAAGATTTGATGGCTGGGTCATTTCTGGAAAACGCGCCATTTGTCGCGGTGTCCAATATTACGAGTGATGGCATTGACGAGCTTAAGAAAATTCTGAATAATTTAATTGCTGAGACTGAAGCCAAGCTTGACCGGGGAATTTTTCGGATGGGGATTGACCGATGTTTTTCTATCAAAGGTTTTGGCACTGTGGTTGCCGGCACGGTTTTATCGGGCAAAACTAAACTTGGTGATGAGCTCGAATTATTACCGGAAAAGAAAAAAGTCAAAATCCGGGGTATTGAAGTTCATAATAAACAGGTTAATGAAGTTGGCACCGGTTTTCGCGCTGCGATTAATCTGGTTGGCGCGGAAAAAGAAGAGATTGAACGGGGCGATGTCTTGGCACAACCCGGATTTTTCGAACCGTCACTCTATTTGAACGCATCGTTATTTCTTTTAACCAGTGTGCAAAAACCCTTGAAAAATTTTGCGCGGTTAAGGATTCACTTGGGCACCAAAGAAATCTTGGGACGGGTAGTATTTCTGGATAAGAAAGTTTTGCAATCCGGCGAAAAAGCAATGGTGCAGTTTCGTTTAGAATCACCGGCAGTCGCAAGTATCAATGACCAGTATGTGATAAGAACTTATTCACCGCAAGTTACGATTGGCGGCGGCACGATTATTGAGGTTGCGGCAGTAAAGGTTAAAGGATATGACGAAGACCTGCTTGCGCATCTGGAGCGGGTTGAAACCGCGGCACCGATTGTTCTGGTTGAAGAAGATTTATTGTCCAGTTTTGAATTACCTAAAAAGACTCTTGAGATTGCTAAAGACATTAATCTGCCGGTCAGCGATGTCAAAGAAATGGTTAATAAGTTGGTTGAACAGAAAAAAGTATTGTGTCTGGACGCTAAGCGGGAATTGTATTATCACGAGAAAAATATTGAGACCTTAAAACAGAAAATTATTGAGCAAATAAAAGAATTTCACAAGCAAAACCCGACCAGCATTGGCATTCCAGCATTGGAGTTATTAAAAAAGATAAGCCCTGGTCTGGATAAGTTTTTATTAGATACAACTCTAAATGGTTTGGAAAAACAAGGCGTTGTTCAAATCGCGGCTGATAAAAAAATCCGTTTAACTGAATTTAAACCAATCCTGGAAAAAGCAATTGATGAGAATGTGCAGAAGATTGAAAAGATATTATTAGCCCAGGGTTTTCAGCCGCTCGATTTTAAAGAAGTTAAAACCAAACTTGCGGGCAAAGAAACTGATATCAAGAAAGCATATCAATACCTGCTTGATAACAAGATTCTAATTAACATAGGCGAAGGGCTGGTCTTACATCAACAATATGTCAAACAAGCTGAAACCAAACTAATTGATTTCTTGAAGAAAAACAAAGAGATTCGAATCTCGCAATTCCGCGATTTACTCAATGCCAGCCGCCGGGCCGTCTTGCCACTCTTGATTTATTTTGATACACGGGGAATCACAATAAGGCGTGAAGATGTCAGAGTGCTATCATCAAAGCATCAATGATGCTTCGCTAATATTAAATATTAATTGTGTGTAGAGAGAACACAGGTTATAGCAATACTTTAGTATATTTCAGATATCGAGCTGTGCGTTTCGAGCCAGTCGAGAATCCTGGAAATCTTTCCTTGAGCGAGAGCAATACAAGTATCGGCTCCGCCATAATAAACATTGATAGTATCTCCGTCGTCACCGATTGTGTGTCCGCATGTGAACACCACGTCGCCGACATCGCCCGTCCGTTCGTAGTCTTCGCTGGGTGCAAGAATCCATTCGTCGCCGCGCTTTATGCAACAATCAGGGTGCTCAGGGTCGAGCAATGCGACGCCGATGCGATACAGACAACCCGCACCAGTCTGGCGGTTCGCGTGGTAAAACATAAGCCAGCCGCGCTCAGTTTTAATCAAAGGCGAACCAAGACCAATCCGGTTTGAATCCCACCACGCACCGCGTCGCGGTGTCATAATTATTTTATTTTTACCCCAATGAATTAAATCGGGTGATTCGGCAAGCCAGATACTTCCACCCATTCCGTTCTGAGGACGGTGAATCATGAGCCATTTGCCATTAAAACGCACCGGGAAAAGCGATGCGTCCTTATTCTCGGGTGGGATTAAAACTCCGAGCCGTTCGAATCGGTTAAAATCTTCGGTCATTGCCAATGCCACTGCTGGTCCAGCCCTGGAATAAGCGGTGTAGGTAACTGCGTACTTATTGAGTTCATCCAGCCAGACAATCCGCGCATCTTCAACGCCCCAGATTTCGTCCGG